>DASVSV010000517.1:0-6718 GCA_036387915.1 Thermoanaerobaculia bacterium | reverse complement strand
CTCCCCGCTCATCGCGGGGCGAGGGGCAACAAACATGGTCTCGCGAGACGCTTCATTTGTTGCCCTTCTCCCCTCGTGAGGGGAGAAGGTGCCGAAGGCGGATGAGGGGTTGTCGCTCTCGTTAAGTTAATGCCATTGACCCTAGCCCTCTCCCCGCTCTTCGCGGGGAGAGGGGACTGGTTGTCGCGAGACGCATTACGGCGTTACGCGCGCTTCGTGCTGTGGCGGATCGTGGTGCGGGATGAGCGGCGACGACGGTGTCGACGGGCGGCGGGTCGATTGGTCGAGGTGCGCGGCCAGCGTGCGGGCCAGCGTGCGCACGTGCGGCTCGTCGAGCATGGTCAGGTGATCGCCGGGGACCTGTTCGGTCGACACGCCTCCGGCGGCGAGGAGACTCCAGCCGAACCGTTTCTCCTTCGTGAATCCCGGCGGCTCGGCTTCGGCGTAGAAGAGCACCACGTCCTTTGAATAAACGCGCGGGTGATAGTCGCGGAGAGCGAGGTAGTTCGCCTGCTGCACGTCGATCATCGCTTTGGGCAACGGCTTGCCGAGCCTGCGGAAGACGGCGTACACCGTCTGCCAGCTGCGGTAGACGACCTTGCGCCAGACGCGGCGCACTTTCTTCTTCAGGTACTTCAGGCGGTCCGGTCCGTGCCAGAGGATGCCGAGGTGCACCTGCATGCGGCGCACGAAACCGCCGTCGACGACGCGCGCGGTGATCGACTCGTCGCCGGCGAAACGCGTGTAGCCGATCGGCATCGAGTCGAAGAGCGCGACCAGCGCGACCTCCTCCCGGACCTCCTGGAGCTGCAGCGCCATCTCGAACGCGGCCACGCCGCCGAACGACATTCCGCCGAGGAGGTACGGGCCACGGGGCTGCACGCGGCGCACTTCCTCGAGGTACACACGCACCATCTCCTGCAGGCTGGTGATCGGCTGCTCGTTGCCGTCCAGGCCGCGCGCCTGCAGCGCGTAGAACGGCTGATCGGGGCCGAGGTGCTGCGCGAGGGCGCGGTAATTGAGGATGTTGCCGCCCACGCCGTGAATGCAGAAGAACGGACGCTTGCTGCCGCCGGTCTGCAACGGCACGAGCGGCGACCAGCCCCTGGCCGGACCTTCATCGCGCAACGCTTTCGCGAGTTCCTCCACCGTTGAAGCCTGCAGCAGCGTCGCCAGCGGGAGCTTGCGGCCGAAGGTCTGCTCGATCTGCACGAACATGCGCAGCGCGAGGATCGACTCGCCGCCGAGCTCGAAGAAATTGTCGCGGATGCCGACTTTCGGGACGCCGAGGACGCCGCTCCAGATCTCGGCCAGCTGCGTTTCCAGCGGATCGCGCGGGGCGACGAACGTCTCCTCGACGTCGCGCGCGGTGCGCTCGGGCGGCGGCAGCGCCTTGCGGTCCACCTTGCCGTTCGGCGTCAGCGGGTACGCCTCGACCATGACGAAGAACGACGGCACCATGTACTCCGGCAGCGATTCTTTGAGGAACTCGCGCAGTTCCGCGGCCGAGGGCGCGCTGCCTTGCGGGATGAGATACGCGGCCAGCACCTTCGCGCCGGTGTCGCTGCGTACCACGACCACCGCTTCGTTCACGCCCGCGTGCTTGCGCAGCGCGGCCTCGATCTCGCCCAGCTCGATGCGGTAGCCGCGCAGCTTGACCTGATTGTCGAGGCGGTTCAGGTACTCGATCTTGCCGTCGGGCAGGTAGCGCGCGGCGTCGCCGGTCTTGTAGAGACGCGCGCCGGGTGCGCGGCCGAACGGATCGGTGATGAACCGCTCCGCGGTCAGGTCGGGCCGGTTGAGGTAGCCGCGGGCCAGACCAGTACCGCCGATGTGCAGCTCGCCCGACACGCCGACCGGCACGGGCTGCAGGTTGTTGTCGAGAAGATAGATGTCGGTGTTCGCGATTGGGCGGCCGATGGAGACTGTCGTGCCGTCGACGCGATCGACGTGATTCACGGTCGACCAGATCGTCGTCTCGGTCGGCCCGTACATGTTCCAGAGCGCGCCGACGCGGGCCGTGAGCTGCCGCGCGAGATCGGCGGAGAGCGCCTCGCCGCCGCAGAGGATCTTCAGATTGGCGTCGCCCTGCCAGCCCGCTTCGAGCAGCATGCGCCAGGTCGCCGGCGTGGCCTGCAGGACCGTCGCGCCCGACCGCACCAGCTCCTCGGCCAGCCTCCGTCCGTCGGCGGCGGTCTCGCGGCTGACCAGCTCGAGGCGCGCGCCGATCATCAGCGGCAGATAGATCTCCAGCCCGGCGATGTCGAAGGAGAGCGTCGTCACGCCGAGGAGGATGTCGTCGGCGGTGAGCCCCGGCTGCTCGCGCATCGAGTAGAGGAAATTCACCGCGGCGCGATGCGGGATCTGCACGCCCTTCGGTTTGCCGGTCGAGCCGGAGGTGTAGATGACGTACGCGAGATGCTCGCCGCGCAGCGCGACCTGCACCGGCTCGTCGCTTTCCGTGGCCGACTGCTCCCATCCGCGGTCGAGAATCACCGGCGTGGCGCTGTGTCCGGGGATCAGCTCCGCCAGGCTGGTCTGGGTGACGAGCACCGGCGCACGCGAGTCCTCGAGCATGTACGCGAGGCGGTCGACCGGATACATCGGGTCGAGCGGCACGTACGCGCCGCCCGCTTTCAGGATGCCGAGGAGTGCCGCGACGAGGTCCGTCGAGCGCTCGAGCAGGATGCCGACGAACGTGTCGGGAACGACGCCGAGCGCCTGCAGGCGATGCGCGATCTGATTGCCGCGCCGATCCAGTTCGCGGTACGTCAGCGACTCGCCTTCGAACGTAACGGCGATGCGATCGGGAGTCTGCGCCGCCTGCGTCTCGAAGAGCTGGTGCACGCCCTGTTCGAGCGGGTAATCGCGCGAGGTGTCGTTCCAGTCGATCAGCAGTTGCCACCGCTCGTCCGCGGTGAGGATGGGCAGTTTCGCCAGCGGCTGCTCGTCGTGGAGGTGCGCGAGCAGCGTGGTGAAGTGGCCGGTCAGGCGCGCGATCGTGTCGTCGTCGATGCGGCCGCGGTCGTAGGCGACGCGGATCGAGTCCGATGCGACCGTCAATGTGAGCGGATACGTGGTCCGCTCGTGCAACCGCACGTCGTGCAGCGGACCGGTGTCGCGCGCGGTGCTGGTCTCGAGCATGACCAGCGTCTCGAAGAGCTGCGCGCCGGGAGGGACGTCGCTCCACTTCTGAATGCTCACCAGCGATGCGTACGCGTGCTCTTCGAGCGCGTCGAGCTGCGTCTGCAGTTGCGCGAGCCACGCCGGCGCCGGCATGTCGGACGCGATGCGCACGCGCAGCGGGACGGTGTTGATGAACATCCCGACGGCACCGTCGAGCTCCGGCGGACGACGTGATTGCGCGACGCCGAACACGACGTCGTTCTCACCGCTGTAGCGTCCGAGGAGGAGCGCCCACGCGGCCAGGACCTCGGTGTGACTGGCGGACGTCGTCAGCTCGACTTCGCCCCACCCTTCAGCGGACGGACGCGCGTACGGCAGAGGCGTCGGTGCGGTGAACCCGCGCAGCGTCTCGCGCCAGAACGCCTCGGACGTCTCTCTCGCGCGCAGCCAGTCGACATAGTCGCGGAACGTCGGACGCGACGCGCGGCTCTCTTCGACGACGTCCGCGAGCACGAGCGCCAGCGAGGGGCCGTCGAGCAGCGCCTGATGGAACGTCCAAACGAAGCTGCGTTGCGGGAAAAGCGCGAAGCGCATCAGCGGCGGGCGATCGAGCTCGAAGCCGCGCTCGCGGTCGGCCTGCAGGTACGTCTCGAGATCGCCGGATTCGTCAGACCACGGCAGGTCGACGTGCGCCGCCACTTCGAGCAGCGGCTCGCTGACGCCTTCCCAACGGAACGCCGCGCGCAGGATCGGATGCTGAGCGATCACGCGCCGCCACGCGTTGCGGAAGGCGGGGATCTGCACGCTCTCGTCGAGAGTACAGACGAGCTGCTGCACGTCGACGCCCGAACGGCGGTCCAGCAGGCGGTGGAAGAGCATGCCGGTTTGCGTAGGCGTGAGCGGGTAACGGTCTTCGACCGCAACGTCGACTGCGCGCTCGACCTCGGAGAGGGTGCCCATTCGCTGACTTGCTCGGCGGGGGCTCCAGCATGCAGCGTGCCTGCGCGCAGAGTGACGGCCAGCGAGTTGCCATCCAAGCTGTCATCCCGAGCGTGAGTCGAGGGACCTGGGCGCGTGGGGGCGCGCTGCACGAGCCCGAGGACAGGCCAGGCGCCTCCGCCCCCCACGGTCCCTCGACTCACGCTCGGGATGACAACGGATGCCGGCCCTCCATTGCATAATCCCCGGCGCAATGCGGATCGCGTTCGTCGGCCAGTGTCACACCTACGGCTATGCCGGCGTCCCTCCCGACGCCGCGTTCCCGCAGGTGTGCCGGGCGGCGGTGCAGGCGCGGCGGCCGGGCGTGATCGTCGACGTCGTGGTCGAGGAGTATCAGCATCCCGCGCAACTCGAGCGCGCCGTCACCGCGGCATTGCGCACGCGGCCCCGCGTCGTGGTGATCGAGGTCGTCGGCTGGCTGGCCGTCAAAGGCTCCGGCGCGGTCGACCTCTCCCGTCTGCCGCGCTCGGTGAGCTCCGCCGTGCAGCGCGTGCAGCACTTCCGCAAAGTCTCGCAGTCCGTGATCGCGAAGTTCCCGAAGCCGCTGGAGAACGTTCCCGACCACGCCTTCCGCCTCGCCACTTCGATCCTCGGCAAGGCCGCGCCGCGCCACCTCCACACCTCGGTCACCGAATACGAGACCGGCCTGCAGCGCGCCATCGCGCTGGTGAAAGAGTCCGCCGGCATCGACTGCGTGATCCAGGGACCGGGCGCGCCGAATCTCGCCATGGGCTCGCGCCTGCTGCCGTCCACGATGATCGAGCGCTACCGCGAGGTCGAGGCCATGGCCCGCCGCGTCGCGCGGACGCACGACATTCTCTACGTCGATCGCTGGGACACCGTGTCCTCGAGCTTTTATCGGCCCAATTCGATCCGTCCGACATCCGAGGCGCACTCCACGTGGGGACATCTGCTGGCCGACGAATTGATCGCTGCCGGTCTTGTTTGAGAGGGCGGAATGCCCCACCTCATGGTGCGGTTAGGCTCAGTACCAAGTGATTTGCAGCTCGAGAGCAGAACCAGATTCGAATCTCCTGAGGCAGCACGGAAAGGAGATACACCCATGAGAACATCTGGCAATGTGAAGTGGTTCAACGACGCAAAGGGCTTTGGATTCATCACCAGCGAGAACGGCGACGACGTGTTCGTCCACTTCTCGGCGATTCAGGGCGGCGGTTTCCGCTCGCTGGCTGAAGGCGCTGCTGTTGAGTTCGACGTTGTGAGCGGCCCCAAAGGCCTCCAGGCGGCGAACGTTACGGCGGTCTGAGCTGACCAACAGCACAACCTCGAACGGGCAGGAGCGATCCTGCCCGTTTCTATTTGTGTGACATGATGTGACCCCGGAGGTGAACATTTGGGCAGACCACAAAATACATTCGTGAAGCGACAGAGAGAGCAGCAGCGCCGCGAGCGCGCGCAGGCCAAAGCCGAGAAGCGCGAGCAGCGGAAGATCGACAAAGCCAACGGCATCGAGACCCCGGACGACGATATCTACGAGGATCCGGTGTCCGAGGAACAACTCACCCCTTCGGTGTAACGCGCCCGGCCGCCGTGGCCACCGCCGTCCACAACCGCGACGGCTCGACCGGCTTGGCCAGGGAAGCCCTCAAATCCCGCCTCGCTCGCGCGATCGCGGTCCTCGGGCATCGCGAACGCCGGCACCGCCACCACTGGAATCCCGCGAACGCGCTCGTGCGCCGACGCGCGGATCCAGTGCAGCAGGTCGAAGCCGTCGGCGTCCGGCATGGCCAGGTCGCACAGCACGACATCCGGCGGCCATTCATCCATGTCCGGCTGCATGCCGTTCAGATGTGCAACGAACGCGCAGCGTGCTGGCCGGCCAGCCGTCCGCTGGCCCACGCCCACTGAAAGTTGTAGCCGCCGATGCGCCCGTCGACGTCGAGGATCTCGCCGCAGAGATAGAGTCCGTCGCACTTCCGCGAGTGCATCGTGGAGAGGTCGACCTCGCTCAGCGGCACACCGCCCGCCGTGACTTCGGCGTAGTCGAAGCCGCGATCGCGCACGACCGGCAGCGGCGTTTCGACGAGCGCACGTACGATGCGGCGGCGCTCGTCTTTCGTCATCGACGACAGCGGCGCATTCGGCGCGAGCGCGTCGAGCAGACGCTGCGGCAACCGTCCGCGCAGCACGCTCGCGACGCTGTTCTTCCCGCCGATCAGCTGCGCTTCGAGCGACTCGAACGTCTCGCCGGGCAGGAAGTTGACGAACAGCATTCCCCGATGCGCGATCCAGTGCCGCGAGATGTCGAGCGCGACCGGCCCGCTGATCCCGAAGTGCGTGCAGAGCATCGACCCGCGCTCGCGCGCCAGCACCCGCCCCGTCTCCGACCGCACACTCAACTCCACCTCGGCACTCGTCCCGCTGAGCGACGTGATCCAGTGCCCGTCCTCGAGCACCAGCGGCACGAGCGCGGGAAACGTCTCCGTAACGGTGTGCCCGAGCGCTTGCACCAACGCATACCCACTCCCATCACTCCCCGTCTTCGGCACACTGCGCCCGCCCGTCGCAAGAATCACCCGCCTCGCCACAACCGCCCCCCCTGTCATCCCGAGCGTGAGTCGAGGGACCTGGG
>DASVSV010000516.1:0-9984 GCA_036387915.1 Thermoanaerobaculia bacterium | reverse complement strand
CGATCCGTTTCGGTGGTCCATCGCGTCTGAGAATGAGCATCGACCAGTGCGCCGCTCCGCCGCGCTGCTCGTGCACTATGAGTGCCGGGCCAGCCGGCGTGGGCAATATGTCGTCGACGATGGCGCGCTTGCCGCGCCATTGAGCCCGCTGTTCAGGATCGGCTGACAGCGCCTGCACCTGTGGCTCGGCCAGGTCGCAGCGGTCGAGGACGCCCAGCTTTGCCGTCTGCCATGTATGAACGAGCTTTCCGCCGCGGTCGTACAGATAGACGTCAGGCTCTACCCCGGGCATCACCACAAAAGAGCCATCGGGGAAAAAGCGCACGCCACCCGGCTCCAGAAAACCGCAGCGTGCAATGGTCATGGCCTTGGGACCGCGCGTCGAATAGAGAATCGGGCGCAGGTCCTTCAGTCCACCGTCCAGAGAGCCCATCCACGCAATGGCACCGTCCGGCGCCCACGCCTCCCCTTCGCGACGCGAGCCGAGCATCAATAGCCGGCCATTATTCACGTCCAGGTCGACGATGGCGTCGAAAGAGAAGTTATGGACTTGCGGTTTGGCCGCTTCCTTCCAGGCTAGTTGCTGGACGGGGAAGGACGTGACGATGTGCCGATCGGAAACCGCCAGGTTCACGCAACTCGGACATCTCCGGCCAGGCGCCGCAAACGCGACGCGGCTGACGCTGCCGGAATTCGCCGCGACCTGCAGGACGCCGTTCGCATAAGAAGAAACGTACAGTGAATCGTTGGACGCCCAGCGGACGTCCAACGCTTTCATTGCATCGCCCGTAAGAGGGCGATCCGAAACGATGCGGACAGGCTGCGCCCCGACGGTACCCGCCAGGAGTACCGTCAGCAGCCAGGACATGGAGATCATGGGACGATGTGGAGCGGACCGCAGGTGGCGCCGTCGGTGTAGCAGGTGCTCCCGCCATCCGTGCAGACGGTACAGCCGCTGCCGGTATAGGCGCACGCGTAACAGGCACATTCGGAGAAGTATTGAACGCGAGTCCCCGGGTGGGACTGGCATTCGTCGGAGGTCGCCGGGGCTGCCACTACGACACAAAGAAGCATCGACAGCAGGATTGCTCTCTTCATCGCACACTCCGTCCTTTTCAGGTGAACTGCAATATGGACTTCCATATCGCAGTAGTCAAGACACGGTTCGGCGTCATTGGTGGGGGAAGCGCCCTGTTGTAATACGATGACCGTATGACCCAGCCCGCCCTTGAGGGCGACGAACATCCCGCCATTGCCGAGGCCCGGCGCGTGCTCGAAGTTGAGGCGGCGGCCATCCTCGACATCGTGCGGCACCTCGACCAGTCGTTCGTCGGCGCGGTCGAGACCATCGCCACCTGCAGCGGGCGGGTCGTGACGATGGGCGTGGGCAAGTCGGGCATCATCTGCAAGAAGGTCAGCGCCACGCTGGCTTCGACCGGCACGCCTTCCTTCTTCATGCATCCGACCGAGGCCATTCATGGCGATCTGGGGATGCTGGTGCGCGGGGATGTCGTGCTGGCGATCTCGAACTCGGGCGAGACGGAGGAACTGGTCCGCCTGCTGCCGAGCATCAAGCGCGTCGGCGCGGAGATCGTGGCCATCACCGGCAACCCGGCCTCGACCATCGCGCGCGGCGCGGACTTTCATCTGAACGCCGCCATCTCGAAGGAAGCCTGTCCGCTGGGACTGGCCCCGACCGCGTCCACGACGGCGACCTTAGCCTTGGGCGACGCGCTGGCGATGGCGCTGCTGGTGCGGCGCGGCTTCCAGGAGGAAGACTTCGCGTTCCTCCATCCCGGCGGCAAGCTCGGCAAGCGCTTCCTCCGCGTCCATGACCTCATGCACAAAGGCGACGAGCTGCCGCTCGTGCGCGAATCGACGATCATGCACGACGTCATCTACGAGATGTCGAAGAAGGGCTTCGGCATCGCCGCGGTGGTCGACGAGAATCGCGTGATGCAGGGCGTGATCTCCGACGGCGACCTGCGCCGCCTGCTCATGAGCGACGACCAGCTCGTGCGCAAAGCCGCGGGCGACTCGATGAAGCGCAACCCCGTCACGATCTCGGCCGGCGAGCTGGCCTCGGCCGCGCTGCAGATCATGGAAGAGCGCAAGATCACCGCCCTCTTCGCCGTCGACGCCGGGCAGCGCGTCGAAGGTATCATTCACATCCACGACCTCTGGGGTCTCGAGCTCTTCTGATGGACGACACAGTCATTCTTCGTTACCGCGACGGCCGCACCGAGCGGGCCGCGCTCGACCCGATCGATGCCACGCGCGAGATGCTGACCGTCCGCCGCGAGAGCGGAGACTCGGCCGAGGTGCCGTTCAGCGCCCTCAAGGCGGTGTTCTTTCCTCGCATCGCACCCGACGACGCGCTCGAGCCCGCCAGCGGGATGCAGATCTCGATCGAGTTCAACGACGGCGAAGTCATCCGCGGCCAGGCGCAGTACAACCCCGAGCGCAACGGCTTCTTCCTCTTCCCTGCCGACCGCAGCCGCAACGACCGCATCTTTGTCGTGAACTCTGCGATCGTGTCGATCGAAGTGGAAAAGTTGTAGCGGGCAAGCGCGTTGCTCAGAAGGGGTTGCTGGTTACTAGTTGCTGGTTGCTAGTGCGGTACTGCCCTGGGAACCAGTAACTAGCAACCAGTAACCCCCACAGGAGGTAACGACTTGCATCGTCTCTCACTTCTCGCCGCAATCGTCTTCACGGCGACGATCACTCACGCCGCTCCCATCGCCCTCGACAACGCCGCCAGGGCCATGTCCGGGATGGAGGCTTCGTTCACGCACCGCTTCACCGCGAAAGGCTTCAAGAACAGCCAGGTCGAGAGCGGCACGGTCGTCTTCGGCGATCTGCCGCGCATGCGCTGGAGCTACTCGAAGCCGGAGCAGAAACTCTTCGTCTTCGACGGCACGAACTCCTGGTTCTACGTCCCCTCGGACAAACAGGTCACCCGCGGCCGCGTCACCGAGGCGCGCAAGCGCGAGCTCCCCTTCCTCCTCCTCGGCGACCCGGTCGCGCGCGATCGCGCCTTCATCGTCAAGCAGCAGAACCGGAGCGGCTCAATCGTGACCACGCTTCAGCCGCGCGACAAGGCTTCGATCGTGAAGACCGTGACCGTCACCATCGCGCCTTCGACGAACCTCATCCAGCGCATCGAGTACAGCGACCGCGATGGCAATCGCACGTCGTTCGACTTCTCCGGGTATCATCGCCGCGCCGCTTCCGCCGACACCTTCCGGTTCTCGGCGCCGGCCGGCGTGCAAGTGATCAACGCGGACTGAAAAATGGCGCAAGAGTTTTCATTCGACATCGTTTCGAAGACCGAGATGCAGGAAGTGGCGAACGCCGTCCAGCAGGCGCAGAAAGAGCTGGCCCAGCGCTTCGACTTCAAAGGCAGCAAGAGCTCCATCGAGCTGACCGGCGAGGAGATCATCCTGGCCAGTGACGACGAGGGGAAGCTGCGCAGCGTGATCGACATCCTCGAGTCGAAGCTGGTCAAGCGCCACGTCGCGATCAAGTCGCTCGAGTACGGGAAGATCGAAGCCGCGCAGATGGGCACCGTGCGCCAGAAGGCGAAGATCGTCCAGGGCATCGAGGTCGAGAAAGCGAAGCAGATCGTGCGCACGATCAAGGACGCCAAGCTGAAGGTGCAGGCCTCGATTCAGTCCGACCAGGTGCGCGTCGTGGGGCGCACCAAGGACGACCTGCAGCGCGCCATCGCCCTGGTGAAAGAGAACGACTACGGGATCCCTCTCCAGTTCACGAATTACCGCGGTTGAGCGCCGAGCGCGCTATCGACTATCCTTCGACCCGTGACCGCTCCTCGCACACTGAACGGGCAGACAGCTTACGCGGAGCGTCTCCTCGAGCTCGTCGCCCCCAAGCTCGAGCTGGTGGAAGAGGAGCTGCGCCGCAACTTCCGCTCGAAGATCACCACCATCCATGACGTCGGGGAGCACATCCTCGGCGGCGGCGGCAAGCGCCTCCGCCCCGCGCTGCTGCTGCTCGTGTCGCGGATGCTGAAGTACGACGGCTATCGCGACGTCGTCTACGCCGCGGTGGTGGAGTTCATTCACACCGCCACGCTCATCCACGACGACATCATCGACGAGGCCGACGTCCGCCGCGGCCGCACCTCGGTCAACTACGGCTGGGGCAACAATCTGACGGTGCTGGTCGGCGACTACATCTTCATGCACTCGATGGCCATGGCCTTGACCGAGGGGAACCTCGACATCCTGCGCCTGCTGTCCGATGCCACCATCAAGATGATCGAGGGGGAGATCCTCGGCACGGAGCACAACGCCCGCGTCGACCTTTCGGTTGACGACTACTTCGACATCGTCGGACGCAAGACCGCGGCGCTGTTCGGCGCGACGTGCCGCATCCCCGGCTACTTCGTCGAGCTCCCCGAGGCCAGCAACGTCGCGCTGCAGACGTACGGCTACAACCTCGGCATCTGCTTTCAGCTCATCGACGACCTGCTCGACTTCACCTCCAGCACCGAAGTCCTGGGCAAGCCCGCGCTCTCGGATCTGAAGGAGGGCAAAGTGACCCTCCCCCTCATCCTGGCCATGCCCCGTGCCACGCCGCGCGAGCGCGAGATCATCGCCCACGTCGCCACGCACAAATCCTTCGACGACATCGACCCGGCGGAGATCCTCGCCATCGTCAACCGCTACGACACCCTCGAGCAGACCCGCGAGATCGCCCGCGACTACGCCAACCGCGCCCGCACCGCCCTCCACGGCTTCGCCGAGTCGCCGGCCAAAGAAGCGCTGGAGTTCGCGCTGGACTTCGTGCTGGATCGGGACCGGTAGGACGCTATGGACTGGCGACCGTACGTCACGGTTGATCCGAACATCTGTCACGGACAGGCCTGCGTGACCGGCACGCGAATTCTTGTGTCCGTCGTCCTCGACAACCTGGCCGCCGGTGTGCCCGAGGCCGAGATCCTTGCCAGTTATCCGCGGCTACCGCGCGGGGCCGTTCAGGCGTGCATCGCCTACGCCGCGGAGCTCGCCCGCGAGCACGTCATCGCGCTCCCCGCATGAAGTTCAAGATCGACGAGAACCTGCCGGAGGAACTGGCGGTGCTTCTTCGCGAATCCCGCTGGGACTGCACGAGTGTCGTTGAAGAAGAACTCGGCGGAGAGGGCGATCCACGCATCGCCGAAGTCTGCGACACCGAGCAACGAATCCTCATCACGTTCGACCGGGGCTTCTCGGACATCACGACGCACCCGCCTGCGAAACATCCGGGGTACGTCGTCTTCCGCTTGCGGAGTCAGGACAAGCCATATCTCCTGAAGGTGAGCGCGCGTCTGGTCGCTGCACTTCGCAACCGCGAGCTCCGGAGTGAGCTGTGGATCGTAGAGGACGATCGGATCCGGATTCGGACGGGCTGAGGTCCTTCGCCGGCAGTTCATCCCGCGCGTAGACCGGGATCCGCGGTGCAGCCTGGACGCTTGTTCGTCCTACGCTCGTTCAGGCCGCACCAGAGATCCCGCGTCTGCGCGCGGGATGAACTGCAAACGCCTTTACGAGAGCATCTCCATGATCTCGCTCATCGCGGCGCGGGCGCGCGTGTTGATCGCTTCGTCGTTGCCGGTGGCCGACAGGCGGATCACTTTGTTGTAGTGCTCGATGGCGAGGGTGTAGTCGTTGAGGCAGCGGTGGTAGATCTCGCCTTTGCAGAGCTTGGCCTCGAGATTCATCGGGTCGAGCTCGAGGATCTTGTTGAGGAAGATCAGGGCGGTGTCGTGCTTCTGCTCTTCCATCGCCATCTTGTAGCGAAGGCGGTAGAGCGTGATCAGCTCGTTGTTTTTGGGATCGATCCACGCGCCCGGGAGGTACGTGAGCAGCGTGTTGAGGAGCCGTCCCTTGGTGGTCGCCGGCTGGGGCGCCGCTACCGAACGCTTCACACTGATGGTCTGCCGCATCTCACACCCTCCCGACACCCTTGATCAAAACGACGACTCAAAAACGTGGATGAACTTCGAACGTGCACAGTGTAGGGCGATCCTCCGCGATCGTCAAGACGTTGACCATCGATCTTCTGCTATCCTCCGCCCAACATGCGCATCGCCGTGTATCCCGGCTCGTTCGACCCGCTCACCAACGGGCATCTGGACATCATCCGGCGCGCGTCGCGGCTCTTCGACCGAACGCTCGTTTCGGTCCTCGAGAACGAGGGAAAAGCGCCGATGTTCTCGGTGCAGGAGCGCATGGCACTGATCGCCACGTGCACCCGCGACATCGACAGCGTGGAAGTGCATTCGTTCAGCGGCCTGCTGGTCGACTTCATGCGCCGCGTCGAGGCGTCGGTGGTCGTCCGCGGCATCCGCGCGGTGTCGGACTACGAGTACGAGCTGCAGATGGCGCTCATGAACCGCGAGCTGTACGACGGCGCCGAGACGATCTTCATGATCCCCGCCGTCGAGTACACGTTCGTCTCCTCCCGCCTGGTGAAGGAAGTCTTCCGCCTCGGCGGGGACATCTCCCACCTCGTCCCCACCCCCGTCCTCGACGCGCTCCGCGCACGCCTCACCACACCGTTCACGGCCATGACGCCGTAGCACTTCAGCGGGCGCGCGCACCGCACCAGGGAACGCTGCCGTCCTCGCCGGCTGAGCAGGGAGCGTCCCGCTCAGCGCGCTCGGGAGGGTATGGCCCGCCGGTGCGGAAGCCGCTGCAGTGCGGGCGTCGCGCAGCGGGCGGCGACCGCACATCCGCCCTCCACGCGCAAAAGCGCACGCACGCTCGGCGCCTCCACCACCCACGCCACGGCGCCGCCTTCCGTTTCGCACGCACCTGCAAGCGGCGCGACGCGCGGCATGCTTGCGCGTTCTATGTCAATCGGCATCACGCGGCGTACGTGCGCCGTCCCGTGGCTCGGCCGATGCCGCTATTTCAAGCGCCCGCGCTGCCGCTACGCCCACGTCCTCATCAGATGCTCCGGCATCGAGACGTATGGCTGGTAGGCCCATCGGCTGAAACGCATCACGTGCTCCGCGATTCTCGTGTGGCTGAAAGACGATCGCTGAACCATCCCATTCGACCGTCGTCAGAAGAGAACCGCGAACGAACGTGCTCCAGCTCTTTACTCCAGCAATGCGCAAGAACGCATTGGTGATCGCCGGCCACTCCTCGGGTCGAGGGTGCGGCACTGGCGATCTTGACCGTTTCAGAACGTCGCGGAGAGCTCGGCCGAGAGAAGACGCGTCAACCGTGTCATCGATTGAGAGTGGGGGCTCGAATCCGATCAGAACGCCCGCCGTCGTGCGGCCTTGCGCGCCGATGATCAGCTTTCCGCGACGCTTATAGAGAACTGCAAACCTCATCGGACCGTGATCACCTTTAATTGAACCTCGTTTTGTTTCGCGTACTCGGCGGCTTTGCGAATAGTCTCCATCTGCTGCGCATTCGCCGCGCCTCTCTGGACGACAACTTCCAAAACTCGGGTCGTGACATCGCTTCCCCTTACGACAGTTTGACCAACGGCACCGCCGTTGAAGTTCGCGAGTTTGTCAACGTATCCCGTAAGAGTGGACATCAAGCGATTCGCGTTCTGATACGTCTTCGACATCAGATCCATACTCTTGACGCTCGTCGCGACTCCGTTCAAGAACCGATCGATGACGGGAAACGTTCGTGGCAGGCCACCACCAAAAGCAGTTGCCAACGCCGTTTCGATGAAGTTGCCACGGGCTATCGGATGGAGACGGAACGCACCTGCAGCGAGTCCTCCGCCGCTGCCGGGAGCAAAGAACACTCCCCCAGCTCCCAACGCGGTCAGCCCACCGACCGCGTACATCGAGTACTTGACGACGGCCGGAGTGTTCTCGTCCATCGCCAAGTTCGCTGCCGTCATCGGCTTTTCTTTGTAAAAGGTCCGATAGCGGCCGTCGGGGTCGGTGAACTTCAGCGGATTGTTCGTGACGTATGAGTACCGATTCCAGAGCTGTGGCTCGTGCAGCGCTTCCTTGATGTCCAGCACCGGATCGGCAGATAAGAAGCGGCCCAGATTCGGGCTGTAATACCGGGCGTGCATGTAGTCGAGCGAGTCGATCGGCGATACGGTGTCGACGTCCCGCTCGTGGCCGGTGTACTTGGTCCTGGTGAGGGGCGTTTCGTTGCGGCCGTCCGGGACTTCCAGCCCGAAGGGCTTGTAGTCGTGGTAGCCGGCGATGTAGTCGGCACCGTCGGTGACCCGACGCGGTGTGCCGAGGTGGTCGAGGTGGTAGTGGAAGGTCGATCCGTCGGCCTGCCTCGTGGCCAGGAGCAGTCCCTCACGCCAGACGTAGTCTTTGGTCCATTGCCAGTTCGACGTTGCGACCGTCGTCCCGTTCTGGCTGGTGAATTCTCGCAGCGGCTTATGGTCGAGGTTCCGCACCGTCCACTGCCACGACCCCGCCGGCGCCCTGTACACCGCGATCCTCTCGTCATCGGCCGTGTACACGTACTCAACCGCCCCCGCGGCCGAGTCGTTCCTCACGATCATGTCTACCGCGTCGTAGGTGTACGTGTGGCCGGCCAGGTTCGTCAGATTTCCCGAGGGGTCATACGTCACCCCCCCGCCTCCCAAGCGATTCGTGCCCGGGACCACTGACACTCCGGCCTGACAATCGGTCTCCTCCGGCGTGCCCAGCGCCTGGACGCACTTGGTACGATTGCCGAACGCGTCATACTCGTAGTGGCGCCAGACCCCGTTGGTCATCGAACGAACCAGTCGGCCGACCACGTCGTAGACGTGGATGTCCTCTCCGATTTTCCAGATGTTCCCCGCGGCGTCGTAGTGGTAGCTCACTCCCGCGTTCCATGGCACCGCCTCACCTGCGGCCGGCAAGGCCGCGGAGGCAACGATCACCAGAATCAGCAGTCGCATCGCTCCTCGATTTGTACTCATCACTCTACTCCACCGCCCTGCGAAGCTGCTCGATATGCTCGGCGATGGCCACTCCTCCCGCCGTCACCGGCGGCACACCCGTGCCCGTGTACTGGAAACTGCCCAGCCCGTGAGCGGTCCGAACCGGGTTCAGCGCGGCAGCAAGCGACGTGAAATCCGCGGTCCGGATCAGCCCGGAGGGCGGCAGCTGACCGGCGAAGACCGCCGGCAGGCCGAAAGCGAAGCGGAGGGCGTCGATCGCTTCGCGCAACTCGACGAGGTGCGCTGCCTTGATCCCGGTGACCCGCTTCTGCACCACGCTGTCGGCGTACAGCACCGTGGCTGTGGTCGCGAAATCATGAGCGCCGCGTGCCGACTGCGTGCCGAGCGAGTCGACCGCTCGTACGTAGTAGATGTACGCCACCGGCGAAGCGCTCGCCGGAACCGTGTCGGTGATCTCCAGCGTCGCAGCGGGAACGGTGCTGATCCTGATCGCTGTACCCCCAAGAACGCTGGCCCGCTCGACGACGTACTCCTTGACGTTCGATACGCTGCTCCATCGGATAACGACCTCGCGCGAGCTCGCCGGAACCGTCGTGGCCGTGACAGACGCCGGACTGGGAGGCAGAACGGTCACGGTCTTGCTGCCGTTTTGCGCGCCGCTCGCGCACCCGGCCGAGGAAAGTGCTGTGATCGTGTAAGTCTTGGTTACCGGGGGCGTGTCAGGACGAGTGTGCTGCGCATTTGAAGTCGTTTCGGTGACGCCGTCCGCCCACGTGATCACCCACGGAGCGGTGCCGGTCAGGCTCACCGACAGTGTTGCAGAATCACCGCGCGTAATCTGTACAGGACTAACAGCGGTGATCGTCGCCGTGGCCACCTCATTGATGGTCACGGTTTTGGTTGACTCGGCACTCGAGCAACCATTCATTGACGCCTTCACCGCGAGGACCACGGTTCCCGATGCGGCGGCGGAGAACCTCACCGAATCCGCCGTCGCGGAGGAGGTCAGAACGCCGCCGCTCACCACTCTCCACGTATGGGTCGCATTCGACGCGGCTACCGAGGCCTGGTTGCCGATCGAGGAAG
>DASVSV010000515.1:0-3780 GCA_036387915.1 Thermoanaerobaculia bacterium | reverse complement strand
GATCGAGATCCCCCGACATTCGTGAACTGAAGGCCCGCGAGTTAAAACGGCAACAGCAAACGCGTCATCGCTTCCGCGTTCCTGATCCCCTGGGCGGTCATCCACTCGGTGCCGGTGGGGTCGTCGAGGCGGCGGCGGGTGGCGGCGGCGTGGAGGTGCATTTCTGCTTTCTGGAGCAGGGGTTCGGCGGCGCGGAGTTGGCGGAGGCCTTCGTCGCGGTTGCCGCGGGCGAAGGACTGGCCGGCGCGGATCATCAGCGCCAGCGCGGTTCCCCACGGCGCGTTCTCGGACTCGAGGCGCTTCGCGGCGCGGCCGGCCATGTCGAGCAGGCGGTCCCGGTCGCGCTCCGACGTCGCCTCGGCCGCGCCGCCGAGCGCGGCGCGGCCGCGGACGTCCTCGAGCACCATTCGCGTGAATTGCACGCGTGCGATGAGGGACGACCGCGCGGCGCGCCAGCTCTGCGAAAGCTTGGTCCAGGCCAGCATTCCGCGCCCCTCGTACAGCGCGATCTCGATACCGGCGCGCAGGTGCCACATGTGCTGCACGTGAAAGCCGGCGTGCGACCATCCGCGGATCGCGTTCTCGATCTGCTCGCTCGCTTTTGCCGGATCGTCTTCGACGAGATAGACGTAGTGCGAGAAGAGCACGACGTTGGTCGCGAAGTAGCGGTCTCCGCGATCCTCGGCATCGCGCAGCAGGATCGGGAAACGCTCGGCCATGACTCTCATGTCGCCGAGGAACTGGCGGCAGCGGAGGCCGAAGAGGCGGGCGGTGTTCAGCTCCCATATGACCCCGGTGCAATGCTCGAAGGCCCGCTCCGCGCGTTCGAGGCACTCGGCGCCGTCGCGCCAGCGACCCTGCAACGCCGCGGCAACACCTTCGGCCTCGTCGGCGAATGCGCGCGCGTACGGCGTGTCGATGCGGCGCGCGAGCTGATGCATTTTCGCGGTCAGCTTCTTCGTGCGGCGTTGCGTGCGAGTGCCCGGGACGGCGGAGTATCCGCACTCCATGGTCAGCGCCTGCGCGACGCGCTCCGGGTCGCCCGCTTCGAGCGCGAGCAGCAGGTAGCGCGTCTGGAAAACCGCCCCGCGGATCGTGTCGACGGAACTGAGTCCGAGCGCCACCGCACGACACGTGTCGACGCGCAGCAGGACCTCGGCGGGAATCTCCGACGGAGCACGCTCGCGGAAGCGGATGCCGCGGATCTTGAGCCGCAGCCGCGCTTTCAGAAACGCGATCATCGTCTCCCGCCGCGTCTCCGGAAAGGGCTCGTCGATCGACGACAGGATCGTGCGCACGACCGCGAGACCCTCGTCCACGTGACCGCTGAAGAGCAACTGCTGCGCGGCACTCCGCCGGAGCTGCAGCTCGTCCGCGAGATCGGTCGGCGTGACCTCCATGAACATGGCCGCGGCGTCCGAGCCGCGTCCCGCATTCGAAAGGACTTCGCCGAGACGGCGGCGAATCGCGTCGCTGTCTCCGAAGGAAAGGTCCAGCGCGCGCCGGTAGAGACGGGCCGCGCGATCGAACGCCACCGCGGCCGCGGCGTGGTCCGCGGCGAGCAGGACGTACTTGGCTGCCCGATCGTGCTTTCCGGCTGCCAGGAAGTGATCGGCGATCAGTTCGGCGTCCGCGCCGGCGAACCCTTCCAGCACCATCGCCAGCACCGCGTGCATGTCGCGCAGCTCGTCCTCGTCGAGCAGCGACACGACGGCTTCGGCGATCCGATCGTGATACGTCTCGATCGCCTCCCCCTCGG
Source organism: Thermoanaerobaculia bacterium (assembly GCA_036387915.1). Lineage (GTDB taxonomy): Bacteria > Acidobacteriota > Thermoanaerobaculia > Gp7-AA8 > Gp7-AA8 > QHVT01. Next base: position 2,021 of record DASVSV010000515.1, on the reverse strand, counting down.
CCGTATCGCGCGTGCGGATCAAGCGCTGCGCGGCCAGCCTGGCCAGGGTCTCGTCGAAGTCCTCGGTGCGGAACACGTTACGCAGCGCGGGCATGAGAATGGGGCGCGCGTTGATGGCGACGTACTGCAGCATGCGCGTGGCATCCGAGTCCAGCCGCCGGAGCCGGGCCTGCAGCACTTCGCGGATGGTCGCCTCGCGTCGTTCGACATCCGATGCGCCTTCACGCGCGGTGGCCTCGCGAATCGTGTCGCCGGCCAGCGTGAAGGAGCGCACCAGCTCGTCGATGAAGAATGGATTGCCGCCCGACTCGCCGGCGATCATGTTCGCCACCTCGTGTGCGTCGGGGACCGAGTCGCCGAGGAGGTCGGTGGCGAACCGGCGGGACTCGTCGAGCGTGAGCTGGCCGACTTCGATGTCGCGCGTCGGGAACTCCTGGCGGATCGCGCGCACGAACGGACTGCCCGCGGCTTCTTCGGAGCGGTAGGCGGCGATGAACAGCAGCGCCGGCGCGTCCGGCGCGCGCAGGATGTCGGCGATCAATTCGGCGCTGTCGGCGTCGCCCCATTGCAGATCGTCGATCACGATGATCAACGCGGTGCGGTCGGCGAGACGTTGAAAGAGCTCGCGCATGGCGGCGAACGCACGGCGGCGGAGCTCGTGCGGCTCGGGCACGACCGTCGTGCCGCCGCGGCGGCGCGAACGAACGACGTCCCCAACCTCGGTCAGGATCGGGAAGAGTTGCTCGGCCGCGGCGATGTCGCGCGGCACGAGCACCTCGAGCTCGTGCGCGTCGACGCGCCAGAGGTAGCGATGCAGCGCGTCGACGAGACTGTCGACCCCTTTGTACGGCACCGACTCGCGCTGGTAGCAGCGTCCGGTGAGCACGAGCAGCTCCGGCACTTCGTCGCGCAGCCGCTCCAGGAACGCGCGGATCAGCGACGTCTTGCCGGCGCCCGACAGACCTTCGACGCAGACCGTCGTCTGCGTGCCGCTGACGCTCGCGTCGAACGCCTCGCGCAGCGCGCGCAGATGGCGGTCCCGTCCGATGAACGGCATCGACGGCGCGAGCTTCCTCGGCGCGGCCGGCGGTGTCGAACGCCCCAGTCGCTGCAGGATCTCCTCGCCTGTCGGGCGTGTCTTGGGATCGCGCCGCAGCAGGTCGCGGCACAACGTGTCCATGTCCTCGGGGATCCCCGACGCGATCGTGCTCGGCGGCGGCACGTCGGCGGAACGCTTGCTGTTGATCACGTCGAGATACGAGCCGCGAAACGGCACCTGCCCGGTGAGCGTCTCGTAGAGCATGATCCCGACGCTGTACCAGTCGCTGGCCGTGCCGAGGGGCTCGCCGCCGCCCTGCTCCGGCGACATGTAAGCGGGGGTGCCGGAGGTGCTGGTGCTTTCCTCGCTGGCGCGAGTATCGGTGTCCATGACCAGGCCGAAGTCGAGCAGGACCACCCGCCGGTCATCGGCGACCAGGACGTTCGACGGCTTGATGTCGCGATGGAGCTTGCCGGCGTTGTGCAGCGCGGTCACGCCGCTGACGAGTTGCGCGAGCGCGGTGCGGAGCCGGCCGACGTCGCCGCGCATCGGGTGCAACACCGTCTGGGTGTCGTAGGAAGAGGGGTCGGGGACCGGCAGTTCTTTGCGGACGTGCTCGATGAAGTTGATGCCGCGAATGAGCTCCATCGAGACGAGCCACTGGTCCCCCTCGGCGATCAGCTCGTAGAGCCGGACGAGATTGCGATGGGCGATGTCGGTGAGGGAACGGAACTCGCGCTTGAATCGATAGAGCGCCTCCGGCGTGGCGCGGCGCAGCGCCTTGACGGCGACGACCTCATTGCGAACGGGATCGAACGCCTCGTACACGATTCCGAACGAGCCGGAGCCGATGCGGCGCCGTATCTCAAAACGGCTGCTGCCAATGGATTCGCTGCTGGACATTCGACCCGGTCACGATGATAGACCTCTGTCGGCGTGATATGGAGTGCGGCGGCGCGACAACGCTGTCATCCCGAGCGTG
>DASVSV010000514.1:0-7665 GCA_036387915.1 Thermoanaerobaculia bacterium | reverse complement strand
GAAGGCGACTCAGGGTTGTTCAGAGACGGCGGGAGGCACACGCCCGGAGACAAACCATCGGTCATCAGTGAAAAGACCTTGACACACGCCTAAAGGGAGCGCTGCTTAGCCTAACTTAATTGGTCGATAGCGGTCACCCTCGTAACGATCATCGGGATCGGGTGGGAGATTGCAGCAGTGAACACATTTGCTCATCGAGCGGGCGGGATGCGCGGCATGATTGCTAGCCCCCGCCCGCTCGACTACATCAACTAGGACTACATCCCGAACGGGCATCACTACGCATTCTGGGCATTCACGATCCCACTCACCACGACAGGAGTTCTGCTCATCCTCGCAGGTGTGGGCGGAACGCTGATGTTGATCAGGTCGGGCGTCGGGAAGCGCGCGTTTGCGTTGTGGGCCTGCATAGTGGCGTGCGCCATGCTCTGCTTCGTCGTCACGGCTTACTACTACCTGATCGCAACGAACTTCTTCATCTGACGGTGCGGTGGAAGTGCATGATTCGCTCAGTTCGACGACAGACGACGGTTTGCGCCAGTAGCGGGATCTCATGATGTTGCTCGCGTGAGCCGTACGTGTCGGCCGGGCGCGCTCGTGGCGGGTGACGATCTGCCCATTCCATCGCTCGTCACCAAAGTGCTCAGGCGCGAAGACTGCACCGTCGATACCGCTCAGAATGGCCGCGAGGCGCTCACGCTGCTCTCCGAACGTGACTATGCGCTCATCGTTCTCGACCTCGCGACGCCCGAGGTGAACGGCGCCCAACTGCGCAAGTACCCGCGCCATCGTGACGCGCGACCGCTCCGCCGAACAGTCTCGCGTCTCAGGCCTTGCTGTACCTCCAGCAATATCCGTTTCGTTTTGCCGGCAGCGACGTGCTACGCGATTGGACGCGATGGCTTCAAGTAGCAAGTCACGCGGCGCAGAACTCGCGTACGGCGTCGGCGGCGAGGGGGTGGGCGAAGTGGAAGCCTTGCATGAGGGTGATGCCGAGGGCTTGCAGGGTGGTGGCGTCGGCGGCGTTCTCTACGCCTTCGGCCACGATCTCGGCTTCGAAGTCGCGGGCGAGCGTGCGCAGCGCGGTGATGACGGCGCGGCGGTGCCGGTCGGCGGTGCAGCCGTCGACGAAATAGCTGTCGAGCTTCAGGAACTGCGGGCGGACGTCGAGGAGCATCTTGAAGTTGGACTGTCCGAGGCCGATGTCGTCGAGGGCGATGGCGGTGCCGAGCTGGCGAAGCTGTTCGAGCGTCGACTGGAAACTGATCCCGTCCCACGGCGGCGCGTGCTCGACGATCTCGACGACGATGCGCGACAACGCGATGCCCGTCGCGGCGGCCGTGCTTTGCAGAAAGGGGATGAACCCGTGATCGCGGCCGAGCGTCGAGGCGTGCACGTTGACGCCGAGGCGCAGGGAGGCGGGGAGGGAGGACGCGCCGCGGAACGCGGCCGCGATGCAGGCGCGGTCGACCAGGGACTCTTCGCGTTTCAGACGAACGTATTCGAACAGCACCGCGGCGGACTCGAAGTTCGTTCCCTTGGGGCCGCGCGAGAGGCACTCCACTCCTTCGATGACCGGCGCGCCGCCGTTGACACGGAAGATCGGCTGATAGACGGGCGTGATCGCGCCCGGCTGCAGGATGCGATTCAACGCCGACTCGGTCATCGCTGAGCCATTCCTTTCACCGCTGAACCACTGCTTTCACCGCTGCTCCATCAGGTTCACGGCGACGTTGGCGATCTCCATCATCGACTTCGGCTTGTGCAGGAACGCGTCCGCGCCGCGGTTGTACGACTCGCGCTCGATCTCCGGCGTGCCGTACGCGCTCAGCAGGATGACGCGCGTCTCGGCGCTGCGCTGGTGGATGTCGGAGACGATCTGCAGGCCTTCCACGCCGCCGATGCCGGTCAGGCGCAGGTCGGCGATGACGAGGTTGTAGCGGCGGTTGGCGAGCAGCGCCTGCGCTTCCTCGAGCTCGTGCGCCGAGTCGACGGTGTAGCCGAGGCCTTCGAAGTATCTGCGCATGGCCAGGACGATCAACTCCTCGTCGTCCACGATCAGAATCCGGTTCCGTACTGCTTCCGACAACATCACGCGCCACTCCCGGCAGGTCCCCGGTACACCGGAAATCTCATGGTCAGGACCGCTCCACCGCCTTCGGCATTTCCTGCAGCGATGGTGCCACCGTGCTCATCCACGATGCGCTGCACGATCGACAATCCCAGGCCGGTGCCGCCGCGGCGCCGCGTGAAGAAAGGCTGAAAAACTTTCGGCATGTCGAGGGCCTCGAAGCCGGGACCGTAGTCGCGCACCACACACTCGATCGTCGACCTGTCGATCGCACGTGCCCGCACGACGACGCTCTGCTCCGGTTTCGAGTGCTGGATGGCGTTGTTGATTAGGTTCTCGAACGCGTGGCCGAGGCGGTGCGCGTCCATGAGCATCGGCAGGCCGGTGTCGAACTCGGCGTCGATCGTCACTGACGTGCGTCCGGCGATCTGGCGGCAGCCATCGAGCACGCTGGAGAGGACGTCGTCGAGCTTCCCCTCGCGCATGTCGAGCGTCCAGGTCTTGCCGTACTCGAGGAGACTCTCCATCAGCCGGTTCAGGCGGTCGAGCCAGATGCGGAGGATGCCGAACAGCTCCATCACTCCTTCGTCGGGCGGCAGCATTTCCTGCAGCGCGTCGACGGTCAGGCCCATGCCGAAGATCGGGTTGCGGACTTCGTGCGCGACGCCGGCCACGAGCTCGCCGAGGGCGGCCAGCTGTTCGCCGCGGCGGACGGATTCCTGCAGCTGCACCACGTCGGTGGTATTGCGCATGGCCACGATCACGCGCTCTTCCCCGTCGGAGGCGGAGCGGTACGAGTTCGCGGTGACGTCCCAGTGGACGTTGCCGACGTTGATCTGCGCGTTGCATGGCGTGCGGCTGTCGCGCACCGCGGAGACGACGTCGGAGAGCGTGACCCACGGCTCCTGGTCGGCCATGCGGATGCCGCGTCCGAGACTGTCGACGAAGTCGCCGCCGGCGAGGTCGCGCGCGGCGCGGTTGAGGCGGGCGATGGTGCCGTCCATCAGCGTGATGAACACCGGCAGCTCGATCGCGTCGAAGGTCAGCGACCACTCCTGCCCTTTGCGCTCGAGCATCTGCTGCAGCTGCGTGCGCACGATCAAACGGCCCAGCGACCCGCCGGCGCGGACGAGCGCGCGGCGGCGCTGCTCGCTCATCGGACGGACGGCGCGGGCGAGGATCTCCAGCACGCCGACGATGCGATCGGCGTCGCGCAACGGCACGGCCACGGCGCCGTGCAACCCGGCCCGTGCGGCGGCTTCGGCGCGCAGGATGCCCGACTCGTCGAGGATGTCGGTCATCCAGATCACTTCGTCGCGCGCCCAGGCACGGCCGGGCACGCCGCGACCGCGGGTGAAACGCGACTCGGCCACGCGCTGGCGGAACTTCGCGGCCTCGAGGTTGCCGCGCGACCAGATCGCGAACGGCTCCAGCCGCGTGCCGGTGGGATCGACGAGCCACATCACCGCGCAGTCCCAGCCGTCGGACTCGCAGATGAACTCGAGCACGTCGTCGAGCGTTTCGTCGAGCGGCTTCCCGGCGGCGAAGATGCGCGTCACGGCCAGCTCGAGCATGTCCTCGCGCTCGCCGCGGCTGACGTCGGTCATGTCGCGGAGGAGGAAGACCGCGCCCTCGTCGGACGGCGTGCCGGTCACGGCATACGTGCGCTCCACGCCGTCGACGACGACGCGCGCGTCGGCGCTGACGGAGCGGCCGGCCAGCACGCGCTCGGCCAGATTGCGCCACCATCGGGCGAGGGGGTCGAAGCCGTTTTCGCGCAGCGTGGTGAAGCCGCGGTTGGACCGCCCGACCTCCAGCTCGCGGGTCACGATCCAGATCGGATCGGGCACGCTCGCGAGCAATGCGTCGACGAGGTTGGACATGATGAGCGTCAGACTATAATCACCGCCGCCTTGCGCGACCTCAAAGTCTTTTCCGGTCGATCCCACGAATCGCTCACCACGGAGATCTGTGCGCACCTCGGTGTCCAGCAGGGACACATGACGCTCTACAGTTTCTCGGACGGCGAGCATTACGTGCAGATCGACGAGAACGTCCGCGGCGCCGACGTCTTCATCGTGCAGCCGACCTGCCCTCCCTCGGTGAACGATCACCTGATGGAGCTGCTGATCATGCTCGACGCGTTCAAGCGCTCGTCGGCCAAGCGCGTCACCGCGGTCGTGCCGTACTACGGCTACGCGCGGCAGGACCGCAAGGACAAGCCGCGCGTGCCGATCACGGCCAAGCTGGCGGCGGACCTGATCAGCACCGCCGGCGCGGACCGCGTGCTCACGCTCGACCTGCACGCCGCGCAGATCCAGGGCTTCTTCAACATCCCCGTGGACCATCTCTTTGCGGCGCCGGTGATCGTCGGACATCTGAAGGGTCTCGAGCTCGACGACCTGACCATCGTCTCGCCGGACGCGGGCGGCGTGGAGCGCGCCCGTGCCTACGCGAAGCGCCTAGGCGCGTCGCTGGCCATCATCGACAAGCGGCGTTTCGCGAAGAACCAGACCGAGGTGATGAACATCATCGGCGAGGTGGAAGGGCGCAACGTCTTCATCGTCGACGACATCATCGACACGGCCGGCACGCTGATCCACTCCGTGCAGGCGCTGCACGAGAAGGGTGCGCGCTCGATCTCGGCGGCCTGCACGCACGCCGTGCTGTCGGGGCCGGCGGTGCAACGCATCAACACGTCGAACCTCCTGCAGGTCGTCGCCACGAACAGCATCCCCATGCAGGAGAAGGAAGCGGACTGCCCGAAGCTGAAAACGCTGTCGATCGCGCCGCTGCTGGCCGAGGCGATCAAGCGCATCCACAGCGAGGACTCGGTTTCCTCGCTGTTCGAGATGTAGATGCGTTACTCGTTGCTCGTTCGGGGTGCCTTTAGCCGAAGAGGCACCCCGGCCGTACAACGAACAACGTCAAACGGGAATAAGCCTCTCTTTCCATTGATTTACCGCGTTTTGCGAACTAGTTCAGAAGAGGAGCAGCATCATGGCTGAGGTCACGTTGGAAGTAACGCGCCGCGAGCAAACCGGCAAGGAAGTGGCGAAGAAGCTGCGTCGCGACGGTAAGGTCCCGGCCGTGGTGTATGGCGGTCACAAAGACCCGGTGGCGATCACGGTCGACCGTAAGGCGGTCAGCGAGCTGGTCACCAAGGGCGAGCACGGCATCCGCTCGGTGTTCCTGCTGAAGATGGCGGGCAGCGATCAGCAGCGCCACGCGATGATCAAAGAGATCACCATCGATCCGATCTCGCGCAAGATGAAGCACATCGATTTCGTCCGCGTGGTCATGGACGAGAAGATCAAGGTCACGGTCCCGGTGCACATCACCGGCACGGCCATCGGCGTCAAGGAAGGCGGCATCCTCGACTGGCAGGTCCGCGAGGTCCACATCGAGACGCTCCCGACTTCGATCCCCGACACGATCGACGTCGACGTGACCGCGCTGAACAACCACGACTATCTGCGCGTCAAGGACCTCGTCCTCCCCGAGGGTGCGAAGGTTCTGGACGATCCGGAGCGCGTCGTGGTCGGCGTCACCCATGCCAAGGCCGAGGTCGTCGATCCGGCCCTCGCCGAAGCCGCTGCCGCCGAGCCCGAGGTCATCAAGAAGGGGAAGGAAGAGGACAAGTAATCCTCGACCGGTCCCTCTCCGAAGCCCCGCGGATCTCGCGGGGCTTTTTGTTTGCGAGGTGTTGAATGAAAAAGATCGCTGTTCTGCTGGTGCTCGTCATCGCCGTCGCTGGTTGCAAGCGGGATGAGAAGAAGACACACGCCGATGACGACGGCAAACGTGGCGCCGCCGCCGGCACTCCCGCGCAGACCGCGACCGGCATCGAGCCGGGCTTGATCATGCCCGCGTACGAGGCCGTCAACCTCGACGGTTCGAAGTTCGACCTGGCCTCGCGGCGAAAGAACGTCGTCCTGCTGAACCTCTGGGCCACGTGGTGCGGCCCCTGCCGCTACGAGATCCCGGAGCTGCAGCGGATTCACGACACGTACGCCAAGCGCGGCTTCGAAGTGGTGGGCGTGAGCGTCGACGAGGGTGCGGCGGAGCTGATCCAGCAGTTCGCCGCCGAGAACAAGATGACCTACCCGCTCGTGCACGACCCGGACGGGAAGATCGCGAACATTCTCGAGGCGTCGGTGCTCCCGACCTCCATCATGATCGACCGCGACGGGCGCATCATCTGGAAGAAAGTCGGGGCCATCCTCGAAAACGACGAGGAGCTGAAGACGGCCATCGAGAAAGCGCTCTGATCAGGTGTGCCGGCGGTCCGGCGTCCCGCGCTCGACGCGACGGCGATCGCGCTGACGCTGGATGAACGAAGAAATGTCGCGCGCCATCTTGCCGAGCAGCAGGCGCATCGGCAGATAGGCGAGACCGACCGCAACCACGAGTGCGACGGCTGACGCGAGTAGTACGACGATGAGTGTTATTGCTGACATCCGGGCCTTCCTTGGGATGTACAAGAGCAAAGCGCCTGCCGTTTCGAGCCGCGATGGAAGCCTTTCAGGTCCCGCCGATCCCCGCGAGGCTGCGCGAGCCGCTGCGGGCCGCGCTGCGCGGTCAGAACGCCCTCTGGCCGTCCGATCTCGAGGACGAGGAAGTGCGCACGCTCGTCGAGCACGGCGTCGCGCCGCTCGTCTACGCCGTGCAATCGTTGCCGAACCTCCGCGACGCCGCCATCCGCGCGGCCGCCATCGAGCCGCTGCGTGCCGAGGACCTGCGCGACGTGTTGCGCGAGCTGGCGGCGCGCGGCATCGACGTCCTGATCACGAAGGGAACCGCGCTCGCGTACGACGTCTACGCCGCGCCGGAGCTCCGGCCGCGCGGCGACGTCGATCTGCTGGTCGCGCGCGACCAGGCCGAGGCGGCCATCGCGGCGTTCCGCGCGTGCGGATTCACCGAGCGCCTCACCAGCGGCGACGAGCACGGCGTGCGGCAGGTCGCGCTCACCCGCACGGACGCGCACGGCGTGAGGCACGAGTACGACCTGCACTGGGACGTCGCCAACACGCCGCTCTTCGCCTCGGCTCTGCAGTTCGAGACGGTTCGCGCGCGGGCCATCGCAATCCCGCCGCTGGGCGAGCACGCACGCGGACTCCATCACCCGGACGCGCTGCTGCTCGCGTGCATCCACCGCGTCGCACATCATCACGACAGCGAGCGCCTGATCTGGCTCGTCGACATCGCGCTGCTGCGCGACCGCATGTCGCCCGACGAGCATCGCGACTTCTGGCGCCAGGCCGCGGCGGCGCGGGTGGTGGGCGTCTGCAGGCGCTCGATCCAGCTGGCGGATGAGTGGCTGTCGCGCGCCCCGCGGAATCGCGCCGAGGAGTTTCTCAGCGCGGACGAACTGGCGCGGGACGAGGCGTCGAGCGCCTTTCTCGATCGCGAGCTCACGTACGGCGGAGTAATGCTGGCCAACCTCCGCGCGCTGCCGTGGCGCGAGCGGATGCAACGGCTCTGGCAGCTCGCCTTTCCGCCGGCTGCGTTCCTCCGTCAGACGTATGGCGCACGCGGTCCGCTGCCGTGGCTCTACTTACGACGCGGGGCGAGGGGAGTGCGCCGCCTGTTCC
>DASVSV010000513.1:0-11880 GCA_036387915.1 Thermoanaerobaculia bacterium | reverse complement strand
CTCGCCGCCAGAACGGCAAGTCTTGCAATCCTTTTCCGCAGCTTGGCTCGTCCCAGTGCCGTTGACTTAGCCAAGACCAGCCGCTCGTCGCACGTTCCTGCGGCTTCATGAATGATCCGGGCTAACTTCACGCTGAAGCTGGTGCGGCCTGGCTTCGGTCCGGCAGCCGAGCTGCCTACGTCATCGCCAGTGTAACGGCGTCACGGCGGTTGCAGATCGGCAGTCGTGGCGGGCGCAACTCCTCGCCGGCAACCGCCGCGCCGCTTTGGCTTCGGCACGCGGAACCGGCCGCACAGTTCTCCTCTTTGCTGATTGCTTTTCGGTCTTCTCCTTGGCAATCAGCCCCGACCGACCGGAACTCGGCGATCGTGAGGACACGCGGGTGGGCGGAACAGTCTTACGCCGCTGACTCATCTTCGGTATCTCCGTTGATCCTCATTGAGACGATTTCAAGCGCGCCGGCGATCACCTCAACGGTGTCGACCATGGTTCTATCTGAGACTCACGCCCGTCCTGGACGCGCGTGGACATGACGCTTCTTCTGGTCATCCGAGGGGGCCTGTGGTTAGGCGAGTGCCTCGACGTGACTGCGGTCGGGCGGAACGGATCTGCTGAGACTTCCCCTCGAACCTCGTCCCGGATTCACTGAGATCTCGAAGTGGCTTACCCGCACTCGACGATCGTCGCTGATCCGAGCGCTATGTTGCTTGCATCGTCAGTTTCTTCGCATCCCAGAGCTCTCCTTTCTTCCACAGACGCAGGGCCACGGCCGCGAGCTTGCGGGCCAGTGTGACCTTGGCGAGATCTTCGTTCACGCCTCGTGCAACCGAGGCTTCGTAGTAGTCGCGGAGCGGACCGGGCTTCGATGCGGCGGCCGTCGCCGCTCCCTTGAACACGGACTTCAGCATCGGATTGTGATTCCGATTCAGCCCACGAGTGACCGGCGGCTTCTTGCTCCGCTGCAGCTTGCCGTTCCTGAACTCCTGATCGGCACTCGACCGCTTCACCACGGCCAGCCCGGCGTACGGCCACAGGTTTCTCTTGGTGCGGAAGCGAAACGGGGTACGCATGATCGCGAGGATCAGTGCTGTCCGTACAGGCCCCAGGAACGGGATCGACCGTAGCACCTTCCAGCCCTGCTGCCGGCGCGCTGCGCCGATCATCGCCGCCTTCGCCTTCGGTCGCAGCTCGAGCAGCAGGTCCAGTTGTGTCAGCAGGGAGGCCGCTCGGACGCGTGCACCTCCCTCCAGCCTGGCCAGCCACTCTTTGCGTCGCGATGCACGGTAGACCGAGACGCCCGGCGTCGGGATGGCTCGCGCACGGAAGATGGCCTTGATGCGCAGCATCACCCTCGTGGAGTCCTCGACCAGGGAGTTGTGGCAGCGCACGAGCTCTTTGAGCGTCAGGATCTCCGGCGCACCGTGGAAGACCGGTTTCAGTGCGCCGAGGCGCAGCAGCTCGGACAACCCGTCTGCGTCGATGCGGTCGCTCTTGTTCGTGGTCTCGCTGCGTCCGCGGACATTGCAGACGATCACGCGCTCGGCATGATCGATCAGCAGATCGTGCAGCCACTGCGCCTGCGTTCCTTCCTCGAAGGCCACATGCACGCGCGGGCCGGCGCTCCTGACCAGCGTGAGAATGGCCTTCGCCTCGGTGGGCACCGTCGCGCGCATCAGCACCTTGCCCGACTCGTCGCGCAAGCTGGCGACGACCGTTGCCCGGTGCACATCCATCGCGAGATACTGAATCGCCTGTCGTTTCATGGCAGCCGCTCCTTCCTTTCGTTTGGGTTTCGCCATCTCCAAACTTACAGGAAGGGGCGCGCTTTCAACATGCGTTAGGCGGACGAAAGGGAGCGGATCGAGCGCGAACGTTACCCGCGGCAAGGACGTCGCGTCGTGATTCATACTGGCGGTACTCTACCGAGTGCATGTACGTTGAAAGATAGTCTCTCGGAGGGATTCGATGGCGGACGATGATGCGGCTGGCCTATTTCTGAAGTACAACTATCTCGAAACTAAGGACTTGTGCAAGCAGTTCCTGACGCTCGTGTCTGCGATTCTAGTGTTCTCGCTCACGTTTTCCGAGAAGATCGTTGGATTCGCTAATGCCGGAACGTGGCCGAAAACTCTTCTGGCGGTCGGGTGGTCCTCGATGCTTGGCGCAATCGTCGCGGGCGGTATCGGCTTGCTCTACATCACGATGGCGGCAGGAGACGCTGTATATGCGAAGCTCCGTTTCTACTCTCTCGCGGCCAGATCGTATAAATACATAGTGGTTGCCGGCGCGCTCTTCGTCGTTGGTCTCTGTGCTTTGATCGCTACCGCGTTCCTGACGATCCAGTGACTTGTTTGATTCGAAACTCCGCAGGCGAACGCCAAACGATCAGCACCGGGATCTGTTGCGTGCCAGTACGCGGACTTCGCCAAGAGTTTACCTGTTCGGGCCCGGGTGTGTTAGCTTAGGTTCACAGAGGCATGTCAGCGAGAATGACGTGAATGGCGACGATCGGGCAATGTAGGGCGTGTCGCGGCGGTGTTAGCGACGAGGCGACAACGTGCCCTCATTGCGGACAGCCGCAGCCATGCCTTCTTATCCCAACACCCGGATATGCATACTGTGCCCGCGTCGATTCCATCACGGACGTAGGTGACTACGGCGAGCGATACGTACAGGTGACTCTCAGCAACGGCATTACTGGCGATTTCACGGTGACGCGTTCCGATCCGCCAGTTCGCGTCGGCGATCACGTCGATGTTCAGGTCACGGGAAGTCGCGAAGGCACCGTTTTCATGGGCTTGGCTAGATCAGCCAGACCCCTGTCAGCCGGGTGCGCCTTGCTCCTTCCCCTCCTGACCACTGTCGTATGGGTCCTCTCTGCTGGGGTCAGACCTTCGTTCTTCGCGCCGGTACGGTAACCTGATAACGTGACGGCACTTCTTGCATTGCCCGTTGAACAGTGTCGCTTTACCGTACCTGCACTCGGCGCCGTGCTCCTGGTTGAACAGCAGCTCGCGACTTGTGCGTTTATCGCGATCGTCGCGCCGGTCACACTTGGTTCTTTGAACTCCGGGTTTGAGTCACGGCACGCCTGTGCGATGGTGCGGTCGCTGCGGCAAGAGTCGGTTGCAATCGAGTTGACCGCGGCGTGTCCCACTTTGCGGAGGGACGAGGGAGTGATCGCCTTCTTCCGTTGATCATCCTCGCGGCCAAGGCGACCTGATATTGGGCGGCGCAAAGGCCCCGGCGTCCCTCGCGGAACGGAGGGCGACGGCTCGCGGAGGTGGCGTATGCCCTCCGTCGGCCGTCCTTTGTTCAGAAGCGCCAAGCCCTGATGGTCGTGCGCCGCCGGCTCGTCCAGGTCGTTCCGAAGAAGCTCCTGGGCGACCAGCAGTGCACAATCGGAGCTCGACGCGCGGCAGGAAGACGGCGCTCCCGGTGCAGCGGCCGAGGATGTCGCGAACGCGCGCCGGGGCCTTGTCGCCGTCGCTCCTGCAATCGATGCCACGTCGGCGTGTGACACGGCCCGAAACGGCGGCGGCGCGCACCGCGGGCCCACAGAAGCGTCCGGCGCAGCCCGGAAGGCGCGCGAGAGTCGTTCGCTTGGTCGACAAGATCATTGCATTCGCCGCAAGGTCGCTCGGAAGGAGGCGTCCTGCAGCGCGCCCGCGGGCGCAACGTCTGTTCGCGAAGAACGACGCGTTTGACGCTATAACGTTATGATGGCGGCATGGCTACACCCAAGCGGTCAACGATCTACTTTCACCCCGACCTTCACCGAGCGCTGCGCCTCAAAGCTGCTGCGATGGATCGGTCGATCTCCGACGTCGTCAACGATGCCGTTCGGCAGACCCTGTCAGAAGACGCCGCGGACCTGGAAGCATTCGAGAAGCGTCGCCGCGAGCCCACGCTCGACTTTGAAGAGGTCGTGCTGAGGCTCAGACGCAGTGGCAAGCTATAAGATCGTCATCAAGAAGTCAGCCGCCAAAGAACTCGAGGCCATTGCTGGCAAAAAGGATCGCCAGCGGATTACGCAGCGAATTCGAGCACTGGCAGACAATCCGCGACCGTCGGGTGTCGAGAAACTCTCGGGGACGAACGAGAAGTATCGGGTCAGGCAAGGAGATTTTCGAATTCTTTACGAGATCCAGGACGACGTTTTGGTGGTTTACGTGGTTCGAATCGGCGATCGCAAGGAAGTCTACCGGAAGGGCGCCGGTGACTTCACCGCGCCGCGGGACATGACACCGACGCTCGTGGAGCGGTCCAGTTGACGCCGGCCTCTCCGGGGTCAGACCTTCGGTCTTCGCGGCGGTACGCTAAATTGTTTAAGGGAACCGTGCGGTGCCGGTGCGCGGCGGTGAAGCGGAGGATCTCTTCGCAGAAGCGCGTCCAGGAGGGCTCGTCGCGGAGCAGCACGTGGTTTCTCGAGTCGAGCTCCACGAACTCGGCGCCAGGGATTGTCGCTAGTGTCGTGTCAAGCCTGAAAACGTGGGTGCTTTGCGGCGGCGGCGGACTCTCTGCTGCGCCGCCGCTCCTCGACGATGGCCCCGCATGGCCTGCGTCGCGGCGACTTGCAGCCAGCCCGCCGGCGCTCGCAAATCACCCGCGTTTTCAGGCTTGACACGACACTAGGCGCCGCCCCGCGGTCACCGGCACGACCGCGTCATGGCGGGCGTGCAGTACGAGCGTCGGCGTGCTTACCTGCCGGAGCAGCGGGCGTACGTCGATGTTGCTGCACGCCTCCAGCAGGCGCGCCGCTGTGGGACCGGTGGTGCTCCGCCGGCACAGATCGTTGAACCAGCGCAGTTGCTCGTCCGATCCACCCGGGATGAACTGCGACGTGAAGACGCTGCGGAACGCCGGATTGTCCTTGGCCCAGCTCACCCGCGAGAGGTCGACCACGGCCCGGAACTCCGTCCTCGCCGGTGAATCGGGCGCGTGGGCGAATCCAGCGGCGTAGCCGCCATAGAGGATGAGCCGCGCCACCCGCTCCGGCCGCCGAACCCCATAAGCGATGCAGGTGGCTGCCCGTCGATCCCCGCCAAAATCAACGTCCCCGGCGCTGTGGCCCGGCAGGTTCCGGAATTCGGAGACGCCAGTGGCTACAAGACAATGGCGGCGAATACTTCTCCCTCGGCGCCGGTACCGACATCACGCCTCTCCTCAAAGGGCTGAAGGACGACACCTGCCAGACGCCGCACTGGAGTTACGTGATCTCCGGCAACCTGATCGTGTCGTATAGCGACGGCTCGGAGGAGAGCTGCACGACCGATGACCTCTTCTACTGGGCACCGGGCCACTCCGTGCGTGTGGTCAGCGACGCGGAGATCGTTCTCTTCAGCCCGGAGCGTGAACACACCACCGTCATGGATCACATGCTCGACACCATGCGAGCCGCGGCGAGCGCCTGAACGACGAAAAGCGTGGGACTGGTCGGTACGCGAGGACCTCTCCCAGCCCCACCGAGACCTGCTGCGTGATGGTAGGCTATCCGCGTGTGGTCGAAGCAGCCCGACGCCGGCGGTGTCAAGATTCCGAAGCTGGTCCAACAGCACACGATTGATCGCATCCTGCGCCACGCGGAGCGTTCCTACCGTGGCCGATACCAGCGGCTGGAGGTGCGTTTCCGCGGCGCTCTCTGCTACATCGACGCGTATGTCGATGCAGGTGTTTCGACAGGCGAAAGTACGGGCGGCGAAATAGAAGACGTGCCGACCCATCTGTGCCGGTTGCGGTACTTCGGACACGAGGATCAGTGGTCGTTCTCGTTCTTCACGTACAGCAACATGAAATACGAGCTGGCCGTCTTTCCAGATGGGTCCTTCTACGGCACTCCGGAAGATGCATTTGACGCGGCTGCGGTCTACCTGTGAAACAGCTGCACGATCAACGCGCGGGACTCCTCCGCGCGCCGCTGTAGATCTCGCTGCACCGCGCCTGACCCTTGCTGTGGATCACTGGTGTGCGAACCGAAATACGTGCCGTCGGAGGTACGGGACAGCACTTGTGCGTGTACTTATCCTGAACACCGGACATCCACGGGAAGATGTGATCGGTTCAGGCGGGCGATCTCCGTTACACTCCTGAACGCCATGCCACTGCCGGTGTCGCTTGACCTCGTTGCCGTGCTAAATTGCTTTCGTGGATCGAGTCGTTCACATGTTCGGCAGTTTCGAGGCCGCGGATCTGGCCGACGATCAGTTCTACGCGGAACTCGCGCCTGAAGACCGGCTCGAGATGCTGCTGGAGTTGATCGAGCGGCATCGGAGTGCTCTTGGCGAAGCTGCAAACCGATTTGAGCGAGTTCATTGCGTTGTTGAACTCTCACAACGTTGAATATGTGGTCGTCGGCGGTCACGCCGTTGCGTTTCACGGTCATCCACGATTTACGGGTGACATCGATTTCCTCATCCGCACTACGCCGAAAAACGTAAGCCGCGTTCTCGCAGTTCTCGACGCGTTGGATTCGGGAGCCTGGGAATCGTAGAACAGGATCTTCTCCAGCGCGGCCGAATCCTGCAACTCGGCCAGCCACCGAACCGCATCGACATTCTTACCTCGATCTCGGGAGTAGACTTTGATTCCGCCTGGGACCGGCGTGTACAGACGCTGATGGATGACCACCCGGTAGCTCTTCTCGGTTGGACGAGCTCATACGAAACAAACGAGCTGCTGGGCGACAGAAAAACCTCGCCGATCTCGAGAAATTGGTTGCGGTGGCTAAGTGGAGGAACGGTCCTGGTTGACTCACTATGACTGACCTTCCGTGGTTCTCCTTCGCTTTTGGCGCGCCGGCTTGAAAAGACCGTGCAGTTGTTTGTTGACGGGATCCTTCTGGAACAGCTCGGGGTCGAAGTTGGGGTCCTCCATTGTCGTAGCTCCTCGCTCTCTTCATCGTCCGGATTGGAAAGCGCCTGAAGCTTGTCGAAGTAGCCCCAGGGGCCACCGCTGTCTTCAGGAGGGCACGCGCGTTCTCCGTCGATGCAAATGGGGATCATGAAGGTGTCGTCCTTGACTGCTTTCTCGACGAGGAGGACGTGGTTCCAATCGTCTCCGAAGTCGTAGTGGTAGACGAATTTGCTGCGCGGTCTCACGGCGTCGCCCAGCAAGGTCTCGCTTTCGTCCATGTCGTTACCGTCGCAGTACTCCGGCAACGTGTATCGCTGCTTTTTGATCGTGAAATCGTGCAGGTGACAGTCTTCCCAGCCCATGACGATCTGGATCACGTGATGAAGTTCGAAGAGCGTGAGGTCCGACGGGACGAGGACGCGACGCCAGATGTCCGGTTCGACGTCCTCGAGCGTGATCTTGAGCTGGTAGTGCATGAGTCACAGCGTAGCCCGGGTAGGCCGCGGTGGGGACGGGAAGCCGCTGTCACCCGGCGCAGTCGCCAAAGCGACTCCTATCCTTTACGGAAGCTGCCTGTCTCGACGCACGATCACGAAACTCGGTAGACATCGCGAGTGAAGTTGCCAAGTTCACGTGTCGCGCGTTCTAGACGTTGTAAGCGATGATCGTGATCGTTGGTCACCACGTCGTGATCGACGTATGCCGTGCGTTCAAGGGTTTTCGCGCTTCAGTTCCGTCCAGTTCTGATCCTGGAACGCGGCTCGCGGGTCGAAGGTCGGCGAGTTGCTGACGATGTACGAGCCGTCGCCGCGGCTCCAGGCCTGGTCGTAGCCGCTGGAGAGCTCCACGCGTCCGTCCGCCCCACGCCAGGTTTCGACTTCGCGGATCGTCTGCACGAAGGACGTGTGCATCCGGTCCTGGCTGCTCTGCTGCGTTTCCCACGTCCGCATCGACTGATCCATCGCGGCCATCCGGTCCTGGTACCGCTGCGTGTTCGCCGCTCCCTGCGCCGCGATGTCGGCCATCCGCCCGGCGTGCGCGCGCGCGTTCGCTGCTGTCTGATCCGCCAGTGCCTTCATCTTCATGTGGTGGTCGACGTTCTGCTGTTGCCGCAGCCTGGCCTGGTAACCTTCTACGGCGCTCTTCCACTCCGGATTGGTTCTGTAGCTGGACTTCAGGTTGGCCAGCACCGTCTCTGCTTCCGAGCGGCGCTCGGATGGAAAGCGGATCCACGAACGTTCCGATGCGACGCTGTTGCTGATCCGCTGAAACTGTCCGTTGTAGGCGTTCTGCAGCGTCTGGATCGTGTTGTTCACCGAGCAGAGCACGACTCCCTCGGTGCCGTCGTTCCAGCGGACCCGCGCGGTGACTGCCTCGATGAGGAAATCGACCTGCTGCGCGCCGTACTGCATGATCAACGCGCGGGACTCCTCCGCGCGCCGCTGCAGATCTCGCTGCGCCGGCTCGTTCGGGCGCACCTCGATGACGGTCGCGCCGGACAGCTCACGCGGCACCATCACCTGGCGCAAATACGCCTCGGCCCCCATCGGCTGACCGACGTCGCAGCCTCCGGCCTGCGCCTGCATCTGCAGCGACTGCAGCATCATCCCGTCCGAGGCGTAGGCCCAGGCGTGGAAGGGGAGCGACTGGAAGCGGATGGCGCCATCCGGCGAACTGATGCTCATCTGGCCGCCGACCATTTCGGCGACGCACGCGCGCGGACTCTTCCAGACGATGCCTCCCTCGTGCTTCCACCCGCGCGGCAACAACACGCTGAATGCTTCGGCAGGACGCTCGAATCCGGCCGGATCCATGAAGCGCACCCGCTCGAATACCGTGTAGTCGCGTCCTTCGACGAAAGAGGCCGAGGTTGCCGGCGGCGAAGATTCGTTCAAGTTTCCCTCCCGGGACTCAGAGGTTGCGGGGGCGGGCGACGAGGCCCGTTTCTCCGTGCACGAAAAAATCATCAGCGTCGCGAGCAGGACGGACGCCCCACTCAACGCCCCACTCAACGCCCCACTCAACAGGCGGACTGCCGTCATGATCTGAACCCTTCTGGTGCTACGGCGCACCGACACAGGCGGCGCGCCATGCTTCGCACGCGCTGGCGAAAGCAATGTGGAGCTCGAAGTGAATTGTGGATGCGGCAGTATACGCTCCGGCGCGTGGCAGCGCGGGCACGCGCTGCCGTGATCGCGTCACCGGAACACGCCGACAGATCAGATCGGCAGACACAGGCTATACCCGCGCGTGTGTCGAGTCGGGAGCACCGGCAGTATTCTTTCGGAGTGCAGATCACGTCACGTGACGTACGTACACGACAGGCTCTGATGTCTCACGCCGTATGAAGACTGGAGGAACGATGTTCAAGCGTTTGCGCGTGTTCTCTGTGGCCACCACGATTGCGCTGCTCATGGCTTACTCGCCTGCGAGCAGTGGCGACCAGCTCAAGCCGAATGATTTCTGCTTCGCTGTAATGGGCTTCGAGGGCGATGGCGGGCCGGTCTTCATCATTGCGAACGAGAAAGAGTTCAAAGAGAGCGGCGCGTACGTCGGTCCGCCGTTGGACATTGTTCCGAGCGGCTTCGTGGTCAGCCCATATTCAGACGTCACGTTCGAGTATCAGGGCACGATCGCCGCCGGAATCGCCGAGTTGGAAGCCGCCGGCTTCAAGGAATGTCCTGAGATCGCGCCGTAGGCGCCCCGCGCTGCTCTGGTATCACGGCTTCAACGCCGATGCAGAAACGCACCGGCCGGAGTTGGAGCGCTTCGCGCGTGCCGGGTTGGACGCCATCGGCGTGGACGCCGTCGGGCACGGCTCCCGTCGGTGGCCGGACCTCGACGTGCGCGTCGCCGCGCCGCGTGACGAAGCAAAGCGGACGATGATCGAGATTGCCGACGCCACCGCGGCGGAGGTGCCGGGACTCGTCGGCTCGCTGCGTGCGGACGGATATGACAGTGTGTCCATCGCCGGCGTTTCGATGGGCGCGTACATCGTCTATCGCGCGCTGCTGCTCGAGCCGTCGATCGGCTCCGCCGTGGCACTCCTCGGGTCGCCGGAAGGGCTCGATTTCGCGGCCTTTGCAGGAATCCCACTCCTTTCGATCACCGCGGAGTGCGACGAGAACGTTCCTCCCGATGCCGCCCGCTCGCTCCACCGCTTCCTCGGCAACACGTCCACGCATTACCTCGAGTTGCCCGGCGCCGGACATCTGCTCGACGCCACCAGCTGGGAGCGCGCCATCGAGGCGACTGCCGCGTGGATCGCAGCGCACACAAGCTGACGGCGCGCGGGGTCGAAGGGAGATGGGTGAGGGCGGCCTTTCGGCCGCCCTCAATACCGTCACCGCGCCTTTGCGGTGATCTTCACGAACTGCCGGCCGCACGGCGTGTCGATGTCGTGCGTCCCCTCGTACGCGCCGTGTTTCTGCTCGAGCGTCGCGGCGATCGTCTCCCCGCCGGCGGGCTCGAGGCGGAACGCCAGGACGTCGCCGTCGAGCGTCACTTCGACGTTGCGGTCCGGACGCCGCTGCACGCCGAACGGTCCTTCCCACGTCAGCTGCCAGGTGTCCGTCGCGGTGGCGATGCACGGGTGGCTGACGCGGACGTCGAAGCTCACCGGCGCCATGCGCGCGTCGACGGCCCGTCTGCGACTCACGCTACGAACCTGCTGGGCGGCCGCGGCGGGCTCCGAGTACAGCAGGCGCGGCACCGGGCGCGCTTTCGGATAGCCGAAGTTCCACGTCACGTACAGGTCGTTCGACCCCGGTCCGAGGAACGAGCCGGCGTGCACGTCGGCCGAGAGCATCTCGGTCTGGATGCGATCGACTTCGCGGAGGCCGTTCCGCTCCCAAGCCAGCACGACCACGTCGCCTTCGCCCGTGCCGGCGGCGATCTCCGTCCTTCCCTTGCGCACGAATGAGCCGAAGGCGAAGTTGCGCGGCTGGTTCGCGTTGTCCGCCGTGATCCCGGGAAGTCCCGGAGGGCCGCCGATCGACGTTCCGGCGGGATACACCGGATCGTGCAGACGGGCGATCTTCGTCGACGCGAGCCGCGTGAAAGAGCCGCGGCCGTCGCCAAGGAATGCGCGGACGACGCGCTGGCCGGCGACGAGCACGTCGAGATTGCCGTCGTTGTCGACGTCCACGAGCTCGGTCGCCCACCATCCGAACGGATTGCTCGGGAGCCACCGCGATTCGACCGGCGCGAAGTCACCGTTGCCGACACCACGGAGGACGTTCAGCTCGTTGCTCGTCCGGATGACGAGGTCACGATGACCGTCGCGATCGAGATCGCCCGCGGGAAGACGGTTCGTCATCAGGAGATGCGGGCTCTTCGGAATCCGGAACGGCGCGCGCGCTGCGAACGTGCCGTCGCCGTTCGACAGCAGCACCTTCACCTCCGTGCCGGTGAGCCGGTCCTCGCTGACATTCCTCATGAGCATCAGGTCGTCCCGCCCGTCGCCGTTGACCTCGGCCACGAACGGTTCGTATCCGCCTGAATTGTCGATCGCCACGCGCGTGAACTGCAGGGGCGCGCCGGTCATGTAGACGAAGTGCGGCCGCAGTGCGTTCGCGGTGCTGTTCAGGGTCTGGTCGCGCGCGAGCAGATCGATGCGGCCGTCGCCGTTCACGTCGAGCCACTCGACAGCGATGTCATTCCCCTGCAGCGCAAGACCGTGCTTCACGAAGTGGCCGCCACCGGAATTGAGCAGAACCGACTTGTCCAGCACGATGTCTGTGAGGCCGTCACCGTTCAGGTCGGCCACCACCGGCAGCGCAAGCCCTTCGGCGATGGACGGCCCGCTACGCAGGCCGGCGAAGAGAGGAAGCGCGAACGAGCAGGAAAGCACCAGGGGAAGAAGAGCCCTTGTCATATCCACTCCTTGTTGTTGCTTGATTGAAATAACTTTATAGCACGATCGTAGCGAACGCTACGCATTCTTTGCAGTCGCTGTCATCCCAATGGCCTTAACTTAGCGCGAGCGAAAACCCCTCATCCGCCTTCGGCACCTTCTCCCCTCACGAG
>DASVSV010000512.1:0-4827 GCA_036387915.1 Thermoanaerobaculia bacterium | reverse complement strand
CGGTCGTACCGGCCCGCCGGAGGCCTTCCGTCGTCTCCTGTCGAGCAGGCCGCCGCTCTAGTGAGCCGGGCCGGTGATGATGACGATCTCGCCTCTTCTTATCTGTGCGACAGCGGCGAGCACGCGCGGAACCAGCGGGCGAAGGTCGGCCATACGATTTCGAACGCGCATGATCAGAACGACTCCGATTCCGAGCGCGCGAAGGTTCTGCTGGTGCCGTAATGCCTTGTCGGCGGTTACGAGAACATCGAACCCGGAATCGACGGCGGCGCGCAGTAACACGCCATTTCGCAGCCCCAGCCAGCGCTGCGCGCGAACCGTCGAGACCTCGAGCCCGCGCAGCTCCGCGGCAAACGCGACGGGAAGCGACTCGTCAACGAGTACTTTCAACGCCGACGACAGCCTCTCTCGCTAACTCCAATGCCGCGACCGCCTGCTCGCGGGTGACCGACGGGAACTGTTCGAGAAACTCGTCGAGCGAATCGCCAGCCTCGAGATAGTCGAAGAGGTTGTAGACCGGCACCCGTGTGCCGACGAACACCAGCTCACCGCCCATGATCTCCGGATCGCTGTGGACGATCTGCGCCTTCACCATACGAGCGGAATTGTACTCGCCTAAAGCAGGCCTTCGGCCTGGAGCTCGCGAGTGAGTTGCTCGGCTTCGACGAACTGGAAGGCGCGCAATCCGACGATGCGGGCGGCGAGGACGTTCTCGAGCAGGTCGTCGATGAACACCACCTGTTGCGGGAGGGCTCCGATCACCTCGAGGGCGCGGCGGAACATGTCCGGGTCGGGTTTCGCGACGCGGAAGCGGTGCGAGAAGATGAAGCGGTCGTCGCGGCGGAAGAGCGTCGCGAACTGGCGGGGGATCAGCTCCGCGTGCACCTCGTTCGAGTTCGAGAGAAACGCCACGCGGTACTTTTCGCGAATCCGCTCCAGCAGCGTCTCCGCGCCCGGGACCGTGCCGTCGAAGAAATCGCTCCAGACGCGGCGGAAATCGTGGATCGAGCGGCGATACCCGGCCTTGTCCGAGATGAAATCGTAGAACTCGCGGAACGTGATCGCGCCGCGCTCCATGTCCCGATAGCCGCCCGGCTCCTCGAGCAGCTCCAGCAGCTCGTCGCGCGACACCGACGCATCGCGGCAAATGCCCGTCAGCACCCGCTCGTAAGCGAGGCGGATCAGCGTGTTGCCGAGGTCGAACAGGAACCAGGTGGTCATGATTGAATTTGTTTGTCGCGGAGTCGTTGCTCGTTACTCGGTGCTCGTTCGGGGGGACTTCCGGCGATCGGCAGGCTCGTCGCGAGTCCGCAAGGCCCCCCGAACGAGCAACGAGCAACGAAGCGCCGTCATCGCTACATCCTGAACACTCCGAACCGCGGCTCCTCGATCGTTGCGTTGTACGAGATCGAGAGGCCCAGGCCGAGGTAGATGCGCGTTTCGGCGGGATCGATCACGCCGTCGTCCCAGAGGCGGGCCGTCGAGTAGTACGGGCTCCCCTCCTCCTCGTACTTGGCCAGCACCGGATCGGCGATGCTCCGCTCCTCCTCGGCACTCAGTTCTTTGCCGGCGCGCGCGAGCTGATCGCGCTTGACCGTCGTCAGCACGCCCGCGGCCTGCTCGCCGCCCATCACCGAGATGCGCGCGTTCGGCCACATCCAGAGAAAGCGCGGCGAATAGGCGCGGCCGCACATGCCGTAATTGCCGGCGCCGAACGAGCCGCCGATGATCACCGTGAACTTCGGCACCGTCGAATTGGCGACCGCGTGCACCATCTTCGCGCCGTCCTTGGCGATGCCGCCGCGCTCGTACTGCTTGCCCACCATGAAGCCGGTGATGTTCTGCAGAAAGATCAGCGGGATGCGCCGCTGATTGCACAGCTCGATGAAGTGCGTCGCCTTCAGCGCCGACTCCGAGAACAGCACGCCGTTGTTGGCGATGATCCCGACCTTGTAGCCGAAGATGCGCGCGAAGCCGGTGACGACGGTCGTCGCGTAACGCTCCTTGAACTCGTGGAAGCGCGAGCCGTCCACGATGCGCGCGATCACCTCGCGCACGTCGTACGGTCGGCGCAGGTCTTTCGGGATCACGCCGTACAGCTCTTTCGCGTCGTACAGCGGCTCTTCGGGCTCGATGCGTGTCGAGGGTTCGTTCTTGTCGAGCCGCAGGTTCTCGACGATGTTCCGCACCAGCCCCACCGCATGCTCGTCATCCTCGGCGAAGTGATCGGCCACGCCGCTGATGCGCGTGTGCACGTCCGCGCCGCCGAGCTCCTCCGCCGTCACTTCCTCGCCCGTGGCGGCCTTCACCAGCGGCGGCCCGCCGAGGAAGATCGTGCCGGTGTTTTTGACGATCACGGCTTCGTCCGACATCGCCGGAACGTACGCGCCGCCGGCGGTGCACGAGCCCATGACGGCGGAGATCTGCGGGATCTCCGCGGCCGACATCAGCGCCTGGTTGTAGAAGATGCGGCCGAAGTGCTCGCGGTCGGGAAAGACGTCGGCCTGCAGCGGCAGGAACGCGCCGCCGGAATCGACGAGGTAGACGCACGGGAGGTGGTTCTGCATCGCCACTTCCTGCGCCCGGAGGTGTTTCTTGACCGTCATCGGCAGGTACGTCCCGCCGTTCACCGTGGCGTCGTTGGCAATGATCAGGCACTCGCGCCCGTGCACGCGGCCGACGCCGGTGACGATGCCCGCCGCCGGCGCGTCCTTCTCGTACATGCCGTTCGCGGCCAGGGGCGAGAGCTCGAGGAAGGGCGTGTGCGGGTCGAGCAGCGCCGCGATGCGCTCGCGCACCGGCATCTTCCCCTGTTCGCGATGCCGGGCCAGATACTTCTCGCCGCCGCCTTCTTTGGCCTTGGCGATGCGCTCGTTCAACTCGTCGACGAGCGACTGAATCCGCTCCGCGTTTGCCTTGAAGTCGTCGGACGAGGAATCGAGGTGAGTCTCCAGTGCTTCCATGCGGGCGGGAGTCTACCCGAAGCGACGCGCCGGTCGCCCTGACCGAGGTCAGCGAATGGCTCGCCGCGCCAGGAGCAGCAGTTCCTCGCGGGACAGCCCGTCCGCGTGCATGGTCAATTGCTTGACCATCCGCAGATCGACGGTCTCCAGACGCGCCAGCTCGTCATCGTGCGAATCCGCGACGCGGTCGATCAGTCCGAGGTCGAGGGCCTCGGACGCCGAGAAGACGCGGTTGGCGAGGAAGAGCTGATTGGCGGCGCGGCGGGTCAGCACCTTGCGCCAGCGCGAGGTGCCGCCGAAGCCGGTGACGATGCCGAGGCGGGCGCCGGGGTGGGAGAAGCGGGAGCGTGGCGTGGCGAAACGGAGGTCGAACGCCAGAATCAAGTCGAGCGCGCCGCCGAAGCAGTCGCCGTCGATGAGGGCCACGGTGAGACAGGGCAATCGCTCGATGGCGTCGAAGACTTCCTGGCCGAGGCGGGCGAAGTCGCAGGCGTCGAAGGGAGTGAAGCGCTGCATCTCCGCCATGTCCGCGCCGGCGGCGAAAAGATTCGCGCGGCCGGAGCGGAAGACGAAGAATGAGGCCCCGCGCGGCAGAGCCGCACGGATCTGCCGCAGCGCCGAGGACGACAGCAGGTTCATCCCGCCGTCGTCGAAGACAAAGTCAGCGCGCAACCGCGTTCCGGATCGCCTCCACGGCAACGGAAGTCGGCGTGCCCGGGAGGAAGATCTCGCGGATGCCGATGGCCTTCAGTTTGGCGATGTCCTGCTCCGGGATGATGCCGCCGGCCACGACGACGATCTCCTGCGCGTCCTGCTCGGCCAGCAGGCGCATGATCTCGGGGAACAGCACGTTGTGCGCGCCGGAGAGGATGGAGAGGCCGATCGCGTCGACGTCCTCCTGCACCGCGGCGGCCACGATCTGTTCCGGCGTCTGGCGCAGGCCGGTGTAGATCACTTCCATGCCCGAATCGCGCAGCGCGCGGGCGATCACTTTCGCACCGCGGTCGTGGCCGTCCAGCCCCGGCTTGGCAATCAGGACGCGGATCTTACGTTCGCTGCGCGACGTCTGGTCGCTGCGCGAGGTTGGTTCGCTCATTGTGTGGTCTCTCCCCGGAAGATCGAGAGGAGCACGATGTCGTGATAGCTCCCCTCGCGATAGAACTCTTTGCGCAGCCGCCCTTCCTGCACGAACCCCTGCGTCTCCAGGATGTGCTTGGCGCGGTCGTTATAGTCGAAGACGTTGTTGCGCAGCTTGCGCAGGTTCATCTCGTCGAAGGCGAAGCGCACCAGCGTGCGGATGGCGTCGCTGCCGAAGCCCTTGTTCCACGCGCTCGGCTCGCCGATGAAGAGGCCGAACTCGGCCGTGCGCGAGACCCACTCGATGTCGTGGATCGAGGCGTTGCCGATGTGCGAGCGGTCGTCCTTCTTCTCGATGGCGAAATGGCGCTCGGAATCGTTGACGCTGACGTGCATGGCCCGGTCGAGCCATTCGATCTCGTTCTGGAACGCGATCGGATAGCGCGTCTTCAGCGTGCGCACGATGTTCGGGTCGTTCATCCAGCGGTAGCAGCGCTCCGCGTCGTCGCGCTCGAACGCGCGCAGGATCACATGCTCCCCGGCGATCATGAATCGCCGGCGGCTCTCGCGCGGGTCAGGCGCGAATGCGCGTTCGGTACGGTCGGCCATGCGGCGCGGATTATATGGAAAGCAGGTTGCTGGTTGCTGGTTCCTGGTTGCTCGTGCCTTCAGGCGATGCCGCACTAGCAACTAGTGCACCATCAGCTTTGTAGCTTTGGGTAGACCTTGTGGAGTTTGGTGCGTGCCTGATCGAGGGTCATGCTCCACTGCACATGAACTTGTTCTT
>DASVSV010000511.1:0-10096 GCA_036387915.1 Thermoanaerobaculia bacterium | reverse complement strand
CAACCCGAGAGTGCCAGGCAACTTTGTTGTGAAAATCAAATAATCGACGCGAGTTTATACTACGCCGGGTGAGTTCGCCAAACGTCAACACTCTGATCGACTTAGCCGCAGTCCGCGAGGCCGCGGAGCGCCTCCGCCCGTGGGTCCACCGCACTCCCCTGCTCCCGAGCCGCTCTCTCTCCGAGCGCATCGGCGTGGAAGTGCGGCTCAAGTGCGAGAACCTCCAGCGCGCCGGGTCGTTCAAGATCCGCGGGGCGATGAACGCGCTCCTGCAGCTCGACCAGGACCAGCGCCACCGCGGCGTCGTCGCCTTCTCCTCCGGGAATCACGCCCAGGGCGTCGCCCTTGCGGCAAAGCTCCTCGGCATCCCGGCGACGATCGTCATGCCTGAGAATTCCGTGCAATCGAAGGTCGAGGCGACCCGCGCCTATGGCGCCGAGGTGGTTCAGGCCGGCGTGACTTCCGCGACGCGGGACACCGTCGCCCGCGAGATCGCGGAGAAGAACGGCGCGGCCGTCGTCCCCCCGTTCGACGACGAGCGCATCATCACCGGCGCCGGCACGGTCGGACTCGAGATCGCCGAGGAATGGCCTGAGGCTGCCGCGATCGTCGTTCCCCTCGGCGGCGGCGGACTGCTCGCCGGGACCGCGCTCGCCGCGACGTCCATCCGCCCCGGCATCGACGTCTACGGCGTCGAACCGGCCGCGGGCAACGACGGCGAGCAGTCGTTCCGCGGCGGCAGCATCGTGACCATCGACCCGCCGAACACCATCGCCGACGGCGCCCGCACGCTGGCCATCGGCACCCGTAACTTCGCCATCATCCGCGAGCGCGTTCGCGACGTGGTCAGCGTCGACGATGCCGTGCTGCTCGAGACGCTGAAGTGGGCGATGTACCGCACCAAGCTCGTCATCGAGCCCACCGGCGCCCTCGGCCTGGCGGCGCTGATCGCCGGAAAGGTGAAACCGCGCGGCCCGGTGGCGGTGATCGTCAGCGGCGGCAACATCGACTTCTCGCTCCTCTCGAATCCTCAAGCCCCCAATCCTCAATCCTCCATCCCCAATCCTCAATCCCAATGAGCGGCTCCCTCTTCGGCGACGACGACTTTCCCGCCCCCGCGGCCGCGAACACCGCCGACGCTCCGCTCGCCGAACGGCTCCGCCCGAAAGCGCTCGACGAGGTGGTCGGCCTCGAAGACCTCCTCGGCGAGAAGAAGTTCCTGCGCAATGCCATCGAGACGGACCGTATCCCCTCGATGATCTTCTGGGGACCGCCCGGCTCCGGCAAGACGACGCTGGCGCGCATCATCGCCAGGACCACCCGCGCACGTTTCGTCCAGTTCTCCGCGACCTCGACGTCCATCAAGGACATCAAGACACTGATGGAGGAAGCGCGGCGCGCGCGGCAGACACGAGGCTCCAAGACCATCGTCTTCATCGACGAGATCCATCGTTTCAATAAAGCGCAGCAGGACGCGTTTCTGCCGTATGTCGAGGCGGGTGACATCACGCTCATCGGCGCAACGACGGAGAATCCGTCATTCGAAGTGAATTCCGCGTTGTTGTCGCGCTCCAAAGTCGTGGTCATCCCGGCATTGGAGCGCGAACAGGTGGTGATGATCCTCAAGCGGGCCGTCGAGCATCCCTCTGTACGGAAATTCGGGATCGAGCTCGATGACGCGGCATTGGATTTCGTCGCCGCGACGTCGGCAGGCGACGCGCGTCAGTCGCTGACGTCATTGCAGCTGGTCATTGAGACGGCGTCGCCCGAAGACAGTCCGGTCAGCGTCGACAAGATCAAAGAGATCCTGCAGCGGCGTTCGTTGATGTACGACAAGTCGGGCGAGGAGCATTACAACATCATCTCCGCGCTGCATAAGTCATTACGCAACGGTGACGCGGACGCCGCCGTTTACTGGCTGGTGCGCATGCTGGAAGGTGGCGAGGATCCGATGTACATCGCCCGCCGCCTCGTGCGTGCGGCGTCGGAAGACATCGGCAATGCCGACCCGCAGGCGCTCGTCTTCGCCATTGCCGTACAACAGACGGTGCATTTCGTCGGCATGCCGGAAGGCGGCGTGCCGCTCGCGCAATTAGTGACCTACCTCGCCGCCGCACCGAAATCGAACGCTGCCTACAATGGCTATAACGAAGCGGTCCGCGAAGTGCGCCAGGGCGACAATCCCGGCGTCCCGCTCCACATCCGCAATGCCCCGACCCGGCTCATGAAGGACCTCGGCTACGGCCGCGGGTATCAATACGCGCACGATTTCGAGGATCAGACCGCGGCGATGGAATGCCTCCCCGACCCATTGGCAGGACGGCGCTTCTACGAGCCCAAAGACGCCGGCTTCGAGCGCGAGATTCGCGAGCGGCTGGAAAAGATGCGCGCCGCCCGCAAAAAGTAAATTTCGCTACAACCCGCGGACCTGCACGGCCGCGAGCAAAAGGCCGAAGCCGATGATCCACGACCACGTTGCGATGTCGCCGCTCACTTTGACGAGGGCAAAGTGCGCCGCCAGTGCCACGACGTAGAGAATCAGACAGATGATCCAGGTGATCTGTTTCGGTGCTTTTCCCGCGCCACGTGTCATCAAAGCCTCCTGTACATGCCAGTGAAGATCCCGACTGTAGTCGAGTTTGCTCCAAAGACACCGAATTTCCTTGATGGCACGGGCGCGGTGCGCCGTCAGCGCTTCACTTGCAGCTCGAGCGCCGCGACCGCCGTCTCGCCTTTTTGCTGCTGCTGCGGCTCGTCGACACGCTCGACCGAGGCCACCAGGTAATCGACGGAGAGAGGCGTCGACGCGGCCAGCGCCGGCGGACACGGCGAGCCCGAAAGCTCGCACACGCCATCCTCGGACCAGCACTGCGTCCATCGTTGCGTGGAACTGGCCGATGCCGGATAGCAGGTGGCCCACGAGAATCGACAGGTCCAGCACTCCGCGGCCATCGCGGGAGGTGCGGCGAGAGCAACGACAGAGAGAACGATGAGCAGCGACATGATTCGTTTCATCGGGAATCTCCTTTACGAGCTCGATCTTCGGCTATTTGCCGCCCGACTTCCACCTTTATTCACGACCGGCTCCTTCGTCAGCGGGCCCCATGCAGCAAACAGGGAACCACGAGGTCTCGTTACACCGTGTGCTGCGCCGGCGCCGGCTCGCGCGTCCAGCCGGTGGCGAACTTGCGCCAGGCGTTGACCTGCGAGGAGATCAGCTCATAGAGCGAGATGTGTTTGTAGCGGACGCCGTTCTTTTCGCAGATGGCCTGCACGATCGGACGGATCTTCGGATAGAGCGCCGGATTGAGGCCGGGGAAAAGGTGGTGCTCGGTGTGATGGTTGAAGTAGCCGAGGAGCCATTGCAGGAGGGAGTTCGTATACCAGGTCGCCGACGTCCGGATCTGGCGCAGAGACCACGGCTCGTCCGCGTTCTCCGAGAGATAAGAGTCCTCGTGCTGGATGAACAACGTGAAGAGCGAGAAGTAGCTCTTCGACACAGCGAACAGAAACAGATTGACCAGCGCCGTACCGGGATCGAGCAGGACGAACGATAGCGTGATCGGGACAACGAAGCCGACCGTCTTGGCGACGACGTGGCCGATCTTTTCCCGCAACGGGACGCACTTGTAACGAACCAGCGTGTTGTAACTGTGCACGAACCACGAGTTCGGCGAATAGAGAATGAACACGAACCAGATGTAGAACATCTGGTACCGGTGATACGGACGGTACTCCTGATGCTCGAAGAACCGCACCACGGTCGCACCGGCGGTCTGCAGGTCGATCATGGAATGGGGGGCCTGATGGTGGCTCTGGTGCTCGACGTCCCAGCAGCGCGACGAATAGCCGACCACGTCCCATATCGTCCTGCCCAGAAGATTGATCGTCTTCGAGTCGGAGAAACCACCGTGCATGACCGTGTGAGCGACATTGACGGCCATGAAGGTAATGATCGGGCCGAGGAGCAGGCTGGAGATGGCAGACCCTCGGATGAAGGCCATGTACATTCCGCACGCGTACACCACATAGAAGAACACCAGCAGCCCCAGCGCATTGGGAAGAGTTTTCTTCCACGGCAGTCCCGCCTCGCGCAAATAGCCATAGACCGCCTTGCGCAACTCGTCGGCCATCGGATCGGGCCTTCGATACTCGCGGCGTGATTGGTAGTCATAGAGGCCGGCGCGATTCTGGTCGCCCGACGTGCGCGGCGCGAGCTCGCCGACCAGCTGAATGCCGAGCCGCCGCCGTGCCTCTTCATTGCGGAACATGCGGCTCACGTACGAGTCGTGCAGGCTTTCGAGCGTATCGGTAATGTCGGTGCCGAGCGCGGGCACGAGGATCGAACGCCCACCCGGGTGGAGCCGGAGGAATGTGGTGATGTCGTATACTCGCCCGTCGAAGGCCACACGGGCAGAGCGCTCTGTATTGTGCTCGCCGACATCGCGATAATCGATGACCGGAAGCTCGGAAACCGGGAGATTGACGGGGGGCATTGGACGGGTCCTTTGCATGGGAGAGCCGCGGCACGCTCATTTCCCTACCCTCGGCGCATGAGGAGACGACGTTGCGTTACCGGGTCGACGACGTTCCGTGGTACTGGCGGCCGTTCTGGCTGGCGTGGTCCTGGGTCATTGCGCTGGCCTGGCTGGCCCTGCTGATTCTCCTCAATGGCACGTGCCGCGTCCGCATCGAAGGCGCCGACAAACTCACGAACGGCGGAAACTACGTCTACAGTTTCTGGCACGAGTCGCTCGGCCTCTGGTTCATTGCCTTTCTGCGGAAGCAGCGCGGATATGTCTGGATGCAGCACCCGGCGGCTTACATGAAGCCGGTGCATATCGTCCTGGGACTGATGGGCGTGCGCAAACTGCTCGGCTCGCGCGGCGAAGAGGGGCGCAATGCCGCGGCGTTGCTGACCGAGATGGTGAGGGACGGCGCGTCGACAGTCATCACTCCCGACGGTCCCAAAGGACCGCCTCACGTCCTGAAGAAGGGCGTCTTGCACGTTGCAGCCGGCAGCGGCGTGCCGGTGGTGCCGGTCCGTTTGAAGGCCACGCGCGGGATACGACTGCGCACCTGGGATGGCAAGGTCGTTCCGGTGCCGTTCTCGAAAATCATTGTGACACTGGGCACGCCCGTTCACGTCGACGAGGACAACTTCGACGAAGCCGGACGTGAGCTCGCCGACGCAATGACCGCGTCCTGAACGGGCGTCATCTTTGTCGCTGGCAGGCGACAGCGCGGGACGTCCACTGTTCTCCTTCCTCAGAGCGGACCGTCATTTCGCTATGGCACAACCCTCGCGAAACGGCGAGGCCAGCAGTTCAACTCGTAGTGAAGGATGGTCATTGTGAGAGTCCAACGGTCCCGGGTCCTCCAAGCCTCGTTTCTGCTCCTCGGTCTCACGTTCGCCGGATGCCGCGCCGCACAGCCGATCGTTCCGGTGCCGGCCTCTTTACAGGCGTCGTCCTCGGTGATGATGGTCGAGCGCAGCCGCAAACTGTTCAATGACAAGCCGATGAAATTCGGTGAATGGCAGGTCTCGGACTTCAAGCGAGACCGCTGGCCGGAAAGGGACGGCTTCCAGATCGGCCGCCGCAAAATCGCGATCAGGAAATCCAGCGAGTCCGCCGTCTACTCGTTCCTGCTCACCGGGAGAAGCGATTCCTGGAGTGCCCGCTGCGAACAGACGCGCCTCGAGCGCGAAGTGAAAGTCGGACCTTTCGAAAGCCCGGTAAGCTTCCCTCTGACGCATGAGGACCTGCTCCGCTGCGACTTACACCGCACCGGCTCTGACGAGATCTGGCAGTTTCAGGCTGGCGGCCGGCTGGGAATCGAAGCGGTCGATTACACCGGAAAACTCTCCAATGGAACCAACGTCGTGTCCCTCCGCGCCACGAACGAGATCCAGGGTCTCGGCGAGCTGGTTGGCCCGCCGCTCGGGTACATCTTCGAGCGCGAAGGCCGCGATGTCGCCAGCGCCGAATTGATCCACCCCGGCGCCGTCCGCATTGCAGACACCACCGGCGCCGAACGCGACGCCATCGCCACCGCCGCCGCCGCCCTGCTCCTGCAGCCCCAATGACAATGAGTCGGAGGAGTTGCGCTCCAGCGGCGCGACTCCCCGTCTATTTCCGTAACGTCGCCACGAACTGATCCAGGCGGATCCAGTTCTTGTCGTTGGCGGGGTCGCAGTGACTGGCGACTTGCAGGCGTCGACTGCGTACACGGGATAGATTTCCCATACCGACTGGCGTTGCGTGGACGGGCGCCGACCGTGCGTCCGTTTGCGGCGGTGTTTTTTCTGCCGCGGTATTGGAAAGCGGCGGCAAGAAGACGCCGCCGCACTCCATAAAGGGTTCCGCTCAATACGCGTTCTGTTTGCGCTCGATAGGTCGCGGCTTGCGGTCGTCGCCGATCTGCACGTAGACCACCTGGGCCTCGGTCACGGTGACGCGGCGATTGGGATCCTCGGCGCGGATCGACTGCACCGTGACCTTGGTCGTGATCGAGGTCTTGCCGATGCGCAGCGTCTCGGTCCAGAAGCTGACCAGGTCGCCGACGAACACCGGCTCGTGGAACACGACCTTGTCCATCGACACCGTGACCATGAGGTTCACGCCCTGCCGGCGCGCTTCGATGGCGCCGGCCTGGTCGATGTAGGACATGATCACGCCGCCGAAGATCGTGCCGTGCGCGTTCGTGTCGCGCGGCATCATGAGCACGCGAATCGCGGGCTCATCCCACTTCGGCAAAACCTCCGGCGGCGTCAACGACTAGACTCCCGCCGGCGCGCCGGGCGCGCCCGGGGTCGTCGTCGGGCGGGTGATGTCGTCGTTCAGCTCCACGTTGGACGTCTTGCGCAGACGGTCGAGCAGCACCTGACGGAGCTGGCGGGCCTGCTGCTGGCGGAGACGGTCCGCGAACGACTCGCGATTCTTCGCCAGTTCCTCGGACGTGACCTTCTTCTGCTCGACGACCTGGAACGCCACCGCGCCGTTGCCGACGGTGACCGGACCCTGAAGCTGGCCGACGTTCGCCTTCAGGGCCGCGTCGGCGAAAGCCGCCGTGTCGCCCTGCAGGCCGGGGATGTTGCCCTGATGATTGACGGTCACTTCCTGCGGCGCGGCCAGGCCCTTGGCGGCGATCGCGTCGACGGTCGGCGCGCCGGCCATCATCTGCGCGAGCTGCGCGCGCGCGGCTTCCCGGGCCTTCTGCATCTTCACGTCCTGCTCGACCTTCGCGCGCACGTCGGCCAGCGAGGACGCGCCGGCGGCGCGGTTCTCGGCGAGGTAGGCGATGGCGATGCCCTGGTTGGTGCCGATCGGGTCGCTGATGTCGCCCGGCTTCGCGGCGAAGATCCACTGCGAGAGCGGCTGGTTGGTGCCGAGGCCGCCGATCGGTTCGCCGCGGCCGACCCAGCCGCTGTCGTTCGACGTCAGCCGGCCGGTGCCGAGCGCCGCGAACGCGTCGGGGCTGGTGGGCTTGTTCTGCTTGATGATCGCGTTGACGCGGTTGATCTCGGTGCGGGCGATGTCGCGGGCCATGTCGTTCGCGGCGTTCGCGGCCAGCGCGGGACGCGCTTCCTCGAACGGCTGCACGGTCTGGTCGCGGCGCTCGACGACCTTGACGATGTGATAGCCGTACTCCTGCGAGCGGACCGGGTCGCTGATCTGGTTCAGGGGAATGGAGAAGATGGCGCGCTCGAACGACTCGACGGTCTGGCCCATGTCGACCCAGCCCATGTCGCCGCCGTTGCCGGATGACGACGGGTCCTCCGAATTCGCACGCGCGAGCGCGGCAAAGTCGGCGCCGGCGCGCAACTGCGCGACGAGACCCTCGGCCTTCGCACGCGCGGCGGCGTCGGCCTGCGGCGTGGCGCCGGGCTCGGACTTGATGAGGATGTGGAGCACGTGCGCGGACGCCGGACGCTTGAACTGGTCCTTGCGGGCTTCATACGCGCGGCGCAGCTCGGCGTCGGTCGGCTGCACCTCGGAGCGGATCTTCGCGTAGTCCGCGAGGATGTAGCGCACCTTGCGCTGCTCGCCGTGCGAGTACTCGGCCTGATGGGCCTTGTAGTACGCCTCGACTTCGGCCGGCGTGACGGTGACGGTCTCCGGCGTCGCGGCCGGAAGGAGCACGTAGCGCACCTTCGCGCTCTCGTTCGTGCGGCGGTACTCGGCGTCGACCGCTTTCGGCGAGACGACGACGGAGTTCTGCATCGCGCTCTCCATCTTCGAGAGCAGGATCTCGCGGGAGATGTCCGCCTCGAACTCGGCCGCGCTCGCGTAGCCGAGGGGGCCGGTGACGTAGCGGTTGTAGAGGTCCATGCCGATGAACTTGCCGTTCTCGGTGAACGTCGGGATGGAGAGGAGACGCTTGCGCACCTCCTCCGGGCCGGCGGTCATGTTCAGACGCACGGCCTGCTGCGAGAGCAGGCGCTGGTCGACCAGCATGTCCAGGACCTGCGTGGGGAGGTTGAGCTGCGCCGCCATCTCCGGGGTGAACTGTCCGCCGAACTGCTGGCGGTACATCTCCTCCACGTTCTTCAGGGCGCGGTTGTAATCGTTGTACGTGATCGTCTCGCCATTGACGCGCGCGGCGAAGGCGGCCTCGGTCGTTTCGCCGCCGCCAAACATGCCGCCCATCCCCATGTCGATGAAGACGAAACCCAGGACGAACGCCGCGATGACGACGATGAGCACCCACTTGAGGTGGTGAAAGCTTTCGCGCATTACTTTGAGCATTGAAACTACCTTTCGGGGGCCCTCGGGATAGAAGTGGCCGACGTTGCAGAAAAAGCGGCGCAGTTTACCTATTCCCGCGCGGGGCGCCAACTGCTATAACTCACGCCGTTCGTTCCAGATGGCCAGAAAACGCGAAACCGGCGCAGATTTCGACTGGTATCTCATCTCCATCGATCGGCTCAAGCAGATCGGTCTGGTGCTGCTGCTGCTCCTGCTGGGCGGGGCCGGATGGTGGTTCTGGCAGAACCAGAAGGGCAACCCGAAGACGCGCGCGGAGAACGCCATCGCCGACGCGCGGCAGGCGCTGAACGCGCTGGCCGGGTCCCCTGACTTCAACGCGCACCGCAACGAGTTCAACCGGGCGCAACAGAAACTCGACGAGGCCGGGACGCACTTCACGGCCACGCGTTTCGAGCAGGCCCACGACGTCGCCGTGCAGTCGCAGACCATCAGCCAGGGGGCGATGGCCGGCAACGCCGACCGCGAAAGCGACGCGCGGTTCCTCACCGTCGAAGGGGACGTGAAGTATCAGAAAGGTGCCGCCGGCGAATGGAAAGACGCCGACTCGCGCACCGCGCTCCTCAACGGCGACTGGGTCAAGACCGGCGACCGCGCCTCCGCGGAGCTGATCTTCGCCAGCGGCACGCTCTACACCGTCGGTCCGAAAGCGCTGCTCGAGATCTACTCGACCGTGAACCCCGCCACCAGCCGCAAGACCAACACCGTGCAGATGCGCGTCGGGTCGGTCGAGATCGCGACGACGGCCGATCAATCGACGGTGCGCACGCCCGGCACGCAGGTCGTGGTCGAGTCGCAGTCGACCGCGCAGGTCGGCGTGGCGGAGGACCAGACTGCCGTCATCAGCGTCCGGGGCGGCGCTTCGGTCACGCCGGAAAAAGGGGGCGCCGCCATCCGCCTGGCCTCGGGCGACAAAGTGAGCTCGACGCCCGACGGGACTGTTTCGCCGGTCAAGAAACTGACGATGCCGCCGGCGCTGCTCTCCCCCGGCGACAACCAGGTCTTCCAGCTCTCGCCCGATCTGACGGTGCAGATGCTCTGGGAGCAGCAGACCGGCACCGACACCTACGTGCTGCAGGTCTCGCGCTCGCGGCTCTTCTCGACCCAGGAGATCAACAAGCGTCTGCCGAAGACCTCCGCGACCGCGGAAGTGACGTCGGAAGGCTCCTTCTACTGGCGCGTGGCGTCGGTGGGACCGGACGGCGACGTCGGTCCGTTCTCCGCGTTCCGGCGGTTCCGCGTCAGCGGCGGCGCGAAATCGCCGACGTCGGACCGCACGCCGCCCGCGTTGCGCATGAAGGCGCCGTTCCACGTCGGCGGGCAGTTCT
>DASVSV010000510.1:0-13356 GCA_036387915.1 Thermoanaerobaculia bacterium | reverse complement strand
CACGAGCATCGGGACACGTCCGCACGCCCCCGCCCACCCAGGTCCCTCGACTCACGCTCGGGATGACAAGCGGAGGGGCCCACGTTCCGCGGGAGCTTATGGAGCGCGGCGGAACGTCAGCTGCGTGACGCGCGGCGTTTTGGTGCGACGACTGACACGGCCAGGCGGCGCAGGGTTCCGTTGCCGCGGTCGGCGAGCCAGATCACTCCGTTCGCGTCGACTACGAGAAACGACGGACGGTTGAACGCGGCTGCCGAGCCGGCGCCGTCCGCGTTGCCGGCCACGCCGGGAGTGCCGGCGATCGTGGTGACGCGGCCGTTCGGGGCGATCTTGCGAACGGTGTGATTGCTCTCTTCCGACACGATCACGTTGCCCCACGGATCGACGCCGATGCCGAAGGGGTGATGAAAGAGCGCCTGCGCGGCGTCGCCGTCGCGGTGGCCGGACTGGCCGATGACGCCGGCGATCGTGGTCACCTGGCCGGACGGCGTGACGCGGCGAATGACGTGATTGCCGCGATCGGCAATGTAGAGATTGCCCTCGGCGTCGAATGCCACGCCGGCCGGACCATTGAGACCGGCGGACGTGCCGACGAAGGTCGTGGCGGCGAACTCTCCTTTCGCCGAGTCATACACGACGCGGCGGATGGTGTTGTTGCCGCTGTCGGCGACGTAGACCTGCGAGCGCGCGTCGCTCACCGCGCCGAGGGGGGCGCGGAGGCGGGCCGCCTTGCCGAGACCGTCGCTGGAGCCGGGCGTGTTCGGCGACCCGGCCGCGCCGAACAACGCGCGCGGGAACGGATAGACATAGCGGAGGACGTGATTGGCCGCCTCGGCGATGAACAGGAAGCGTCCCGGTCCGATGGCCAGGCCGCCGTCGAGAGTCAGCGGCGGGTTGTTGACCTCGCCCAGCAACTGCTCGTCGAACATGTTGCCGCTGGGGACGTGGTACGCGCGGAGCCCGCGCTGGCCCGCGTCGGTGACGAGCACGTAATCACCGTCGAGCGCGACTGCCACCGGCTCGGTGAGAAGCGGCGAGGCGATCGAGCTCGCCGCGTATCGCGCCGCTGCGCCGGCGTTGGCGAACGTCGTCGACGCGCTGTCGAGCGACGGGCAACCCGCAAAGTTCGCGCGGACGAACCAGGTCACGTCGCCGCCGCCGGAAAGGCGCGTGCTGGCGCCGGTGTCGTTCGCCGTGGCCACGCGGCGCGGTGTTTCGCCGTCGATTCCGGCGAAGACGTCGTACGACGTCGCACCGTCAACGGCAGTCCAGCGCAGCGTCGTCATCCCCTCGGTGGTCGTCGCGGAGACAGGCGCCGGCGCCTGCGCGCCGCATGCAGCCGGTGCATAGACGCGAGCCGTACGATGCTGAATGTTGTTCTCGGGGAGCGGGTCGCCGCCGAAGATCGAGGTGACCGAGACCGAGACGTTCATCGTGCCGCTGGCGGGGGTGGTCACGTCGATGAGCAACGTGTGCGGTCCGGCCGCGGCCTCGTTGGCGTTGCAGCGAATGCGCTTCGCCTCGCGCGTGCAATTCCACTGCGACCCCATGCTGGCGTTGGTAAACGTGCCCGCGTCGATCTCCACCGTCAGCGTCACGCCCGAGCCGGGGTCGAAGGCGAGCACGTCCGCATACGCCTCGATACGCTCGGTGACGCCGGCGCGGAGGAACGGCGGGACGGAGAGGCGCGCGCCGAAATCCATGTTGGCGTGCGCGTGCGCGGGAGAGCTCACGAAGAGGGAGGCCACAACGAGAACCGCGGAGAGCGCGGCGGGACGGAGTCGAACGAGGGTCATGGGAGTGATTATCCTAACTTTCCAGGCGCAGGAGGCGATGTCCTTCCGCCGCCGCAAACCACGAGAGATATAAACCGTCCGCTGCTTCGACGAGCAGCGGATGATCGGAGATTCCATCGGTCGTCGCCAGTGGACGCGGCGCGCCGAACGTCGCGCCGCCGTCATTCGAAACGGCGGTCATGATGGACGACCCGCTCTGCGCGCCGTTCTCCTTCCAGACCACCGTGACGCGCGAACCGCGCACGTGGACGACGGCGTGGCCTTTCATCGACGACGTGAGTTTCTTCTGTGCGCCGAGGGGGCGGCCGTCGCGCGAGAGCCGTCCGTAGAACACGCCGGCACCATCGCGGCCGGCGCCGGTGAACCAGACCAGGTGCGTGACGTCATCGGGACCGACGGCCACGGCCGGGCCCTGATGCGGACAACCGTTGATCTTCCAGCCGTCGCTCGTCGCACGCTGGGTCTTGCCGGCGACGGCGCCATTCGCGGCGACACGCACCAGCACGTGATCGCGAATGTTGCCGGTGGCGTCGCGCCAGAGGAAGACGAGCTCTCCCTGCGAGTCGAGCGCGTAAGCGACGCGGCAGCACTCGCAGACGTTGTCCTTGATCTTGCTGTTCTTCGTGAATGTCGCGCCGCGGTCGCGGCTGACGGAGTGATAGAGCGCGGCCCCTTCGTACTCCTGCTTCGCGGCTTTGGCGCGATCGAGGTCGCGCTTGTCGATCCAGGCGAGATGCACGGTGCCGTCGTTCGCGACAGCGAGCGCGTCGAAGCGATGGCCGGTCTCGACGCCGTCGTCGTTGATCGTGCGGGGCGCGTCGAAGGTCTTGCCGCCGTCGAGCGAGCGGGCGAAGCGGATGTCGCCCGTGTACGGCTTCGTGCCGCTGCGCGTCCACGAGACGTACACCTCGCCTTTGCGTCCGAGGGCGATCTTGGGACGGCTCTCGCCGTTGGCGTCGATCTTTTCGGGCGCGGCCGTCACGTGCGTCGCCGTGCGCCACGTCCTGCCGCGGTCGGGGGAGGAGCTGACGAGCACGTGATCGTCGTCGATCCAGACGCGCCAGGTCTGCTTCGCGTCGAAAGCGACGGTCGGCGTGCGCATCCCTTTCGGAGGTGCGGCGGCATGTTGATGGGTGGCCGCGAGCAGCACGGCCGTAAGAATGGCAGCGATCAACGAGTCCTCCAGGCGAATTCGATTCCGGCGAAAAACGTACGCGGGCGGCCCGGCGCAAACTCGCGGCCGCGCGCGATCGTGTACGCGGCACTCTCGGCGTAAAGGGTGTCAAAGACGTTCAACACCTTCACAAAACCGCGAATGCCGCGGGGGAAATCATGCTGCACGCGCACGTTCGCGAGCGCGTGGCCGTCGTACTTTTGCGTGTTCGCCGCGTCCATGAAGTAAGAGCCGAGCCACTGCGCCTCGACGGCCGCGGTCGTATTGAAGACGGGGCCGAGACGGAGCATCGTCGAGCCGAGATGGCGCGGGGCCACTTCCTGTTCGTTGCCGCTGAAGTCGATCTTCGCGACCGGGTCGACGGCCCATTCTTCGTACACGTGCTTCGCGTACGAGTAGCTCATGGCCACGCTGGCCCAGCGCGCCGGCGTTATCTTCGCGGCGATCTCCACGCCAGTGTGACTGGTGTGCCCGGCGTTGACCGCCTCGGTCGCACCATCGAGCGGGTTCTGATACGAGAGGATGTCGTCGCGCTTGTCGAGGCGATAGACGGAGAAGTCGAGCGACAGCCCGCCCCGCGGCATGAAACGCAAGCCGGCCTCCACGTTCTCCGCTTTCACCGGATCGAGGTCGATCGTGTTGCGCGCGCTGCCTTGGCGGAAGAGCTGTCCTTCCGACGGCGCGCGGAATGCGTGCCGGTACGACACGAACGCGCTGAGGTCATTGGTGAGCTGGTATGTCAGACCGAGCTTCGGACTGAGGTGCGTGAAGCTCCGCTCTCCATCCGACGGGCGCCGATGCCGTGCGGTGGGGGCGGTGGTGAGCTGATCGTCGTACTCGTACGACATGTTGTCGAAGCGCAGTCCCGCGCTGACATGCAGGCGCGCCGTCGGCGCGAGCTCGAGCTGCGCGTAGGGCGACGTGGCCAGGAAGCGGACGTCGTAGTCGTACACCGTCGCGCCGGGCGTGAACGAAGTGAAGGCGGCGCGCTTGCTCGGCAGTCCGGAGGGAGAAGTCTGCGCGCGGATCACGTACTCGAAGCGGCTGCCGGGGCTGTAGTCCGTGTCGACGCCCGTGGCCAGACGTCCCTGCCAGAACGGCAGCTCGCGCTCCACTTTGGCCATGACGCCGACGGACGTGTTCTGCGATTCCGACACCGTCGGATCGAACGTGAGCGTCCAGTTCGGGAGCAGGTCCATCGAGTTGTAGCGGACGTAGGGGATCACGTTGATGGCGGTCTTGCCCGCGAGACGGTGATAGTCGGTGGAGATGCGCAGCGCTTCGACGGCGCGGAAGGAGATCGGCGTCAGGTTCGCCGTCGCATTGCTGCGATAGTCCGCCTCCGGCAGAGCGGAGCTGCCCGCGGTCTGCTGGTCGATCCGGCTGGCGGCGACGAGCGTCTTCAGCAGCGAGTCGTCCCGGACGTAATCCCAGCGCAGCGTTCCGCTCTGACGGCTGTACTCCGTGGCGGCACGCCAGCCCTCGGAATCCGTGGCGTTGAGCGTGACGCGCACGCCGTGATTGCCGCGCGAGAAGTTGACGTCCGCCAGTCCGCGGCGCCAGCCGGCGCTACCACTCTCGAGACTGACGGTGGCCCCGGGCTGCTCGAGCGAGGATCTGGTCAACACGTTGACCACACCGCCGATGGCGTCGCTGCCGTACAGCGCGGAGCCCGGACCCTTGGTCACTTCCACGCCTTCGGCGCCGGGGAGGTTCACCTCGTACAGCGCGTTGTGGTTGAAGAAACCGGTCGAGCGCGTGGGGATGCCGTCTTCGAGGTAGAGGTAGACGGGGTTGGTATTGAGCGGCTGGCGGATCGCGGTCTGATGGCCTTCGCCGCCGGTGACGTTGACCCAGACCCCGGCGACGTTGCCCATCACTTCGCCCGGATGCGACGGCCGCGCCTCGGCGATCGTCTCCGCGGTGACGCTGCCGACGCTGGCCGGCGTTTCGCTTTTGAGGCGCGCGCCGCGCGATTCCGTGACGGTCACGGAGTCGGAGAACTGCAGCTCCAGCTCGAGATCGGCACGGGCGGTTTTTCCTGCGGTGACGCGCACGCTCCGCCGCGTCCGCTCGCGGCCTGCGGCGTCGCGCACCGTCAGGACGTAAGTGCCGGGATCGAGGGACGGCACGCTGAAGGTCCCGTCCGCGTCGATGGTCAACTGCACCGGTTTGGCGTTCAGGTCGTCGCGATGAATGACCAGCGTCGTCCCGGCGGCGAGCTGTCCCGCCGCGTCCGCGACGCGTCCTGCAATGTTGCCGCGCGTTCCGGTCTGCGCGTGTGCGAATGCGGCACACGCGAGGACCAGGAACGCAACGAGTGTTCTCGTTCGATTCACTGGAGATCTCCTCTGCCGGCCGGCATGAACTGCCGGCGCTTCAGGCGTGAGAGAGGAGTCCGGTGCGGGGAGGGGGCGCTTCGGCCGGTGCAACGTAGACCGGCTCGGCGGCAAGGTCGTGCTCGAGCTCCGCGATGACGGCCGGTGTGGTGAGCGGGGCAACGTTGACCAGCACGGCGGTCGCGCCGAACAGCAGCGCCGCGATGCGCTCGTTGCTCCGCGAGCAGGAGCGCAGCGTCTCGCCGTCCGCGTCGTGCTCGTGGATCGCGGCTTTCTTCATCAGCGGGCACGAATGCCCTTTGCCTTTGCAGCAGTCGGGAGTGGCGGCGGAGGCGGATGCGGGAGGACAGCAGAACGCGGGCGCCACCGCGATGACGGCGAAGACGCAGAGCTGCACGAGCAGGACGCCCGCCGCCAACGCTGAGGAACCTCGCCGCAGAATGTTCATGGAAGTCGCGACAGTGTGCTCATAAAAAAGGAGCGGGCCGAGGCCCGCTCCTTGAGGAAAAGATCGGAGAAAGCTTACTGCTCGCGGCCGCCGCGGTTGCCGCCGTTGGTCTCGTTGGAGTCGGCGAACGGATCGACCGGAGCCCAGAAGACGTGCGTGATGTCGCCGTTGAGCAGGTTGTCGTCACCGCCATGGTTGCCGCCGGTCTTCAGGAAGAAGACGGTCGGACGGCCTTCCGCGTCGAAGCGGATCGGCGTGCCCCACTGCTCGGCGCTGGCCATCACTTCTTCGAACTTGCGCGGGCGGGTGGCGTCGTCGACCATCGCGTCGAACGGCAGCGTCGCGTCGCTGTGGCTGTAGATCGAGACGAGCTGGTCGTAGTCGTGCGCGTTCGGGTAGAGGTTGGCCGCACCGTAGTTGAAGCCGTTCACGGTTCCGCCCTGCGGGGCGTTCGTGTAGTCCATGCAGCTACCGACGTTGACGTTGTCGAAGATCTCGTTCTGGTGGCCGAGGCCGTAGTCGTGACCGACTTCCTGGCAGAAGACCATCTGGCGCCACGCCGGGGTGTTGTACTGGGCAAGGTTGTAATAGCTGTCGTTCAGCTTCGTGTAACCCCTGACGATGTGGCCGCCGCTGAGGGAAATGCCGGCGATACCGAGCCAGCCGTTCTGGCCGTAGGTGTTGTTGCAGACCTCGATCTTGCCGGTGTCGGAGGTGCAGCGCTTGGTCGAGGAGATCGCGCCGTAGCTCCACGGGCTGTTGATCTCAGTCGACTTGTTCCAGTCGGACATGACGCGCGACGCGTACGAGGGCCACTGACCGCTGATGTTCATGACGACCGGGACCGTGACTTCCGCGCCGGCGGCCTTCGGCCAGTGATACGTACCCCACGCGTGGGCGCCGAACATCGGGACGGCTGCGACAACGAGGACCAGGAGGACCAACGACAAATAGCGACGATGCATTCAGAGGCTCCTTTTTTCTCTCGAATCCCGGCCTCGCGGCCGAAAGGTGGTACAGCAGAGCGTGTTGCTTGTGCTCATCCACCAAGGCAATCCTGCGACCAATCCGTGACGAAACGCAAACGACTGAAAACAGGATAGTTATGAGTCCGACTCGTCAGTAAGGGTGGGTCAGGTTCTGTGCCGAAGGGTGAATGTTGACCCACCGGTGGCGCAAAAGCTGACGAGTTTCGAGCCTACCGGCCCTTCATCTTGGCCTTCTCCTGGTCCTTCCGGTCGCGGAGGATCGTGGAGAAGATCAGATAGAACGCGGCGACGCTGGCCAGGAGGTAGCCGACGATGGCCAGGCCCGGATAGCCGAAGATCGTGAAGCTCGACGGCACGCGCATGATCAGCGACGACGAGATCAGCAGCGCGGCGATGACGACGCCGACCGTGATCCGGTTCGCGATCTTGTGCATCCCGCTGAGGAACTCCTCGGCCTGGCTCAACTTCATGGCGAAGGTCAGCCGCCCGGCCGCGGTCTGGTCGACGATCTCGCGAGCGCGGTGCGGCAGGTCGAGCACCAGCTGATTGAGGTCCAGCAGCGCGGGATAGAAGTTGCGCGGGTTGAACTTCTGGGCCAGCTTCTGGCTGATCAGCTGTTCGGCATAGTCGCGGATCACGCGTTGCGGGTCGTAATCGGGATCGAGCTTCTTGGTGATGGCGTCGAGATGCAGCAGCGTCTTGGCGAGCATGGTCAGCTCGGCCGGCGCCTTCAGCTCGTTGTTCTGCGCGATGCTGATGACGTTGAAGATCAACTGTCCGGTGTTGATCTCGTTCGCGCTGACGTCGTGCACCGCGGCGACGATGGTGGAAATGTCGCGCGTGAATCTCACGGGGTCGAACCGCTCCTGCACCTCCGACATCCGCACGCAGGCCTCGGCCACCTCGCCGCCGCGATTGCTGGAGATGGCCAGCAGCAGCTTGATGACTTCGTCCTGGAACTCGTGGCTGATGCGGCTGACCATGCCGAAGTCGAGCAGGACCAGCTGGGTCGCGCCGTCGATCTCGCGGACGAAGATGTTTCCCGGATGCGGGTCGCTGTGCCAGATGCCGTCGACGCAGATCTGCTTGAGGTACGCGCGCGTCAGCACGCCCGCCAGCTCCGCGTAATCGCCTTCGATCAACGCCAGAGGCGTGAGCTTCGAGACCTTGGTCCCTTTCACGAGCTCGGTCGTGAGCACGCGCGGCGACGTGAAGTCCTCCACGACGGCGGGGATGTAGATCTGCGGGAACTGGACGAGGTTCTTCCGGATGATCTCGGTGTTGCGCGCCTC
This sequence comes from Thermoanaerobaculia bacterium, assembly GCA_036387915.1. Taxonomy (GTDB): domain Bacteria; phylum Acidobacteriota; class Thermoanaerobaculia; order Gp7-AA8; family Gp7-AA8; genus QHVT01. The sequence goes on along the minus strand of DASVSV010000510.1, from coordinate 5,318 downwards.
CTGCAGGTAGTTCAGCTCGTTGTACATCACGACCTTGGCCTGCTCGATGGCGCCGACGAGGCTCATCTTCCGCCCCATGTCGGTGTGCTTCTCCATCTCCTCGGCGATCTCGGCAAAGACCTCCAGGTCTTTGCGGACCTGCTCGCGCACGTTCGGCCGCTGCACTTTGACCACGACCTCGCGGCCGTCGCGCAGGACGGCGCGATGGACCTGCCCGAGGGAGGCGGCGGCGAGGGGAGTGGACTGGAAGGACTGGAACCCTTTCGAGATCCGGACGCCGAGCTCCTCTTCGACGATGCGCTCCACGTCTGCGAAGGAGAACGGCTCGAGGTCGTCCTGCAGCGACTCGAGGGCGATGATGTACTCGTGCGGCACGATGTCGGGCCGCGTGGAGAGGAGCTGCCCGAATTTGACGTACGTCGGCCCCATCTTCCGCAGCGCCGCGGCGAAGGCCTCGGCCCGCGCCTTGACGTCCGGCTCGATCACGTCCGTCTCCGCCTCGGGGGCCATCAGGTCCTCGGGGGTGACAGCCACGCGGAAGTCCTTGCGCCCGTAGCGGGTGAAGAGGAGCAGGAGGTCTCGGTACGCGCCGATGTTGCGGGTCTTGAGCATCGGAGGCGAACTGTGCAACGCGCGCGCCGTAGAGGGCCGAACGGCGCGAATCGTCAGCGACTACGTATGCTAGGATTCGCCAATTCTTCAGCAGTCCTTCAAGGAGCACTTCTCATCATGGCGAATTACAGGACCCTATTCACGTCGGAGTCTGTGACCGAAGGTCATCCCGACAAAATCGCGGACCAGATCTCCGATGCGATTCTGGACGCCGTGCTCGCCGAGGATCCGGTGGGCCGCGTGGCGTGCGAAACGCTCGTCACGACCGGTCTGGCGATGATCTCGGGAGAGATCACGACCAAGACTTACGTGGACTTCCCGTCCATCGTGCGCAACACGATCCGCGAGATCGGCTACACGCGCGCCAAGTACGGTTTCGACAGTGAGACCTGCGCGGTCATCTCCTCGATCGACCCGCAGTCGCCCGACATCGCGCAGGGCGTGGACACCGGCGGCGCCGGCGACCAGGGTCTGATGTTCGGATTCGCCGTTCGCGAGACGCCCGAGCTGATGCCGCTGCCGATCATGCTCGCGCACAAGCTGGTGCGCCGCCTGACGGACGTGCGCAAGTCGAACGAGCTCGATTTCCTCCGCCCGGACGGCAAGTCGCAGGTCACGGTCGAGTACGACGGCAAGCGCCCCGTGCGTGTCGAGGCGGTGGTCATCTCCACCCAGCACTCGCCGAACGTCAGCCACCGCGATCTGTCGGACGCGATCGTCGAGAAGGTCATCAAGCCGGTCGTCCCGGCAGAGCTGCTCGACAAGAACACGAAGTACCACATCAACCCGACCGGCAAGTTCGTCATCGGCGGACCGCAGGGCGACACGGGCCTGACCGGCCGCAAGATCATCGTCGACACGTACGGCGGCCGCGGACGTCACGGCGGCGGCGCGTTCTCGGGCAAGGACCCCACCAAGGTGGACCGCTCGGCGTGCTACATGGCCCGCTACATCGCCAAGAACATCGTGGCCGCGGGCCTGGCCGAGGAGTGCGAGGTGCAGCTGGCCTACGCCATCGGCGTCGCCGATCCGGTGTCGATCTACGTCGACACCTTCGGCTCGGGCAAGATCGAGCAGTCGAAGATGGTCGAGCTGGTGCGCGAGCACTTCCAGATGACGCCGCGCGGCATCATCGAGTCGCTGCAGCTCCGCCGCCCGATCTTCAAGAAGACTGCCGCCTACGGCCACTTCGGCCGCACCGAGCCGGAGTTCACCTGGGAAGCGACCGACAAGTCCGACGCGCTCCGCGCGGCAGCCGGCATCGAGGCCGCCGTCGCGGTCTAGTTCAACCTTTCAACGAATCTCTTCGAGGACCGGCGCGAGCCGGTCCTTTTTTATGGAGTGCGGCGGCCCGGCCGCCGCTTTCGTATTCCCGACCAGCACTGCCGAGACGTACCCGAATGGCAAGGTTGTGCCCGAATATAAAAGCGGCGGCGAAGGCCGCACGCACTCCATAAACGCTCCGGCTGCCCCCTCACCGCAAAGTAAACAGGATCGTAGGACCGTGCGTGGTGACGTTCCCGGCGTAGCGGTCCAGCGTGGCGGCGAGCATTCGCTGCGCGGCCGGGGACAGCGTCGTCCGCCGCTCCTCGACCTTCTGATCGTCGCTCGTCGCCACCGGCAACTGCAGCAGCGCCACGTGCGTGATCCCGTCGCGGCGCAGCCGTTCCCGCAGCGCCTCGGGCGCCGGGACGTCGAGATAGGCTGAGACGCGCGGTTCGTCGAAGTTGCCGCCGCCGCGGACGGGGCGCGTGAACCAGTACGTCTCGTTCGTGCCGACGACGAGCGTGCGCGAGTCGGCGGGCAGGGTCTTGTTCAGCCACTCGACGGATGCGTACGAGACGCGCTGCTTGCGCAGGTACTCGTCTTCGCTGACGCCGCCAGCCAGCAGGGAGAACGCGCCGCTGCGCGCGGTGAACCAGACCACGAGGAAGGTCTGTACTACTACGGCGATCGCGATCAGCACGGCGAACCAGCGCTTCTGCAGCGCGGCCGCGCCGCTGAGCGACGGCACGACCAGGAACGGCACCAGGATGCGCGACGACGGCGCGAGGAAGAAGAGCGCCAGCGCGATGAACGCACTGCCCGCGGCCACCGCGCCGGCCGCGAAGGCCGGCATGGCCACGATCGAGGCGCCGAGCGCTTCGTCGATGAAGAAGCCTTCGAAGACGTAGTCCGCGAACGCGAGCGCGCGGTAGCCCGCAACGGCCGGCGTGTCGGCGCGGAAGAACGGCGCGAACGGATTGAAGGTCAGGATCAGATTGCGGAGGAAGAACACGCCGCCGGCGAGCACGATCCAGTGCGGCCGCTTGCGCTTGAACGCCCACGCCAGCAGCGCGAAGGGGAGGAACGTGTACTTCGTCAGCATCCCCGCGGCCGTCGCGGCGCTGGCGGTGCGGATGTCGTCCTGCTCCAGCGCGACGTACGTCACGACGAACAGGCCGGCCACCGGCCAGTCGACGAGCGACCAGCCGGCGGTGATGGCCAGCGCGGGCGTCGTGACGATGGCCGCCGTGGCCAGCCACGAATCGGTGCGACGGGCGATGACGAGCGACGCCGCGACGGCGGCGAACAGATGGAGAAAGTGCGACGCCACTCCGCCGTCGTTCGCTCCGAGGAGTGACAGCGCGGGGAGATCTGCGGATTCGATCCCGAGCGGAAAGTACGAGTGCGAGTTCAGCGGCAGCTCGATCGCGCGCCCTTCCAGCACCCATGCCTGCGGCACCGCCAGGTGATACGCCAGCTCGTCGAGCGACGACGGCGGAGCCTGCGCGGCCACGAATCCGCACCCGATCACCACCGCCACGGCGATCAACCCGCCAACGGAATCGCGAATGAAGGGCCGGCTCCCAGCCGGCCGTTCCGCCGGCTTCCAGCCGGCCCGCAACAACCACACCCCGAACGCGGCCGCGATCACCACCAGCGGCACCATCGTCCAGACCGAAACGTTGATCAGACCGACGACGAAGCATGCGGCGCCGAGCAACGGATACCCGATCAGGAAATCGACCGGCGCATCCGCATCGTTCGTCCGCCGCGCCAGCGCCCCCACGCCCACACACGCCAACGCCACGGCGAAGGCCACGAGCAGCGGCACGCCCGTCCGCCGCAGCAGCAGCTCGATGAGCACGAAGCGGTCGAACAGCGTCAGCAGCGCGAAGAGCGCGAGGAGCGTGGCGAGGACGTAGCGCACTCTCACGTCAGATCGGCTCGAGTGCTTCGCGGATCCTCAACACGTCTTCGATGATCGCGCGCGCGTGGTCCGGCAAGATCTGGGTCGTGCGGTCCGACAGCGCGGCGGAAGGGTTGTCGTGCACTTCCATGAAGAAACCATCCGAGCCCGCCGCCGCGGCCGCGCGTGCGAGCGGCCGCGCGAACTGCGGCGTGCCGCCGGTCTGCTTTCCCTCGCCGCCCGGACGCTGCATGGAGTGGGTGATGTCGTACACGACAGGGGAGCCCATGCGCCGCACGACCGGAAACGAGCGCATGTCGACGACCAGGTTCTGGTAGCCGAACGACGTCCCGCGCTCGGTGATGAACACCTTCTCGTTCCCGGCCTCCACTCCTTTCTCGAGAATGTTCTTCGTCTCCTCGGGCGAAAGGAACTGTCCCTTCTTCACGCCGACCGCGCGGCCGGTGCGCGCCGCCGCGGCGATGAGGTCCGTCTGGCGGCAGAGGAACGCCGGGATCTGCAGGATGTCGACGACCGCGGCCACGGGCTCGGCCTGCCACGGCTCGTGAATGTCGGTCAGCAGCGGCAGTCCCGTTTCTTCTTTGACCGCTCGGAGCACGTCCATGCCCTTCTCCACTCCCGGTCCGCGAAACGACTCGATCGACGAGCGGTTCGCTTTGTCGAACGACGATTTGTAGACGAGCTGGATCTGCAATTCGTCACGCAGGCGGAGGAGGATGCGCGCCATTTTCAGGGCGTGTTCGAGGCCTTCGATGACGCACGGCCCGGCGATGAAGAGCGGCGGCTGGTCGCCGCCGAAGCGGACCTGCGGAGTGATCTCGATGGTGCGGGTGGTCGTTGCCATTGCCGCGCGATCGTATCGCGAAACAAATGCGGGGCGGGCCTGCGTCAGCCCGCCCCTTTGCAGCACCCGCGTGCGATCAACGACGGCGTCCGCGACCGCGTCCGCTGTCGACGTCGTCGATGCGCCACGCCTCGAACACGCCGCCGCGCTTCCAGTCGCCGATGAAGGTCACGACGTCGCCGCGACGGATGTCATTGAGGTCCACGCCGCGCGTGTTGCGCCGCACCATCTCCACGGCGACGGCACGTCCGCCGCGCCGGTCGCGCAGGAACGCGACTCCGCGGCGATGATCGACACGCTCGACGACGCCGGTCAGCACGTCGCGATCGTCACGGCGATCGTCGCGACGCTCGTACCGGTCGTTCTGCCGCGCATCGCGCCAGTCTGAATCATTTCGATGACGCGAATCCCCGAATGCGGACATCCCGACGCACGACGTGAGAACCAGCGCACCTGCCACAATGAACGAGAACTGCCCTGTTTTCTTCATGTTTCTCTCCTTTGGACGACTACTGGACATTCACTGCTGCCCGCCACCATCGCAACCGGAACGCCAAACGCTGTGTGCACGCCGAACGTTCATCGTTCCGTTTCCTTCGCGGAGGAAAGAGAAAAGAGGAAAGAGGAAGGAGACCGCTACGCGAAGCTGGCCAAACGTAGGGCGTGGGG
>DASVSV010000509.1:0-20273 GCA_036387915.1 Thermoanaerobaculia bacterium | reverse complement strand
CCGGCGGGGTTGCGGTCGTAGACCGTGCGGGCGGCGGAGTGCTGCTGCGCGTCGAGCATGGTCTGGCGGATGTGCGCGACGACACCCATCAGGCTGTCCGGAAAGGTCCAGGTGGGGCGCGTGTTGAACGAGATCTGCATCGAGGCCGGACTCTTGATGACGCGCGACTCGATGGGACCGCTGCCGAGATTCAGGATCGCCGACTGGCCGTTGAAGATGCCGGCCGTGGGGGCGGTGAGGACGGTGGTCACGCCGATGGTGCGGCCGGCGTTCGCGTCGTCGTCCGAGATCCTGGCGTTGCGGATCGCCAGCGAGTCGGGCGTCGGCTCGGCGGGACGCTCGGTCCGCGCCGCGCCTCCGCCGCCACCGGCCCCGCCGCCGCGTGCCGGTGCCGCGGCCGCGAATCCGAGGAACGTCTGCGCGTCGAAGAGGCCGGGGTAGACGTGGGCGCCTTTGACGTCGATCACCGCCGCGTCGGGCGGGATGGCCGTATTCGCGCCGACGGACTGAATCAGGCCGTTGCGGATCACGACCACGCCGTTGGCGATGGCCGGTCCGGAGACCGGATGCACGGTGGCACCGGTCAGCGCGTAGACGCCGGGAGCGTCAGCGAGGAGTGGGAAAGGGATGAGGAACAACGCAATGGCGACGAACCGCCTGAGGGTCATGCGTACCTCCGGGCGCGGATCATAGGACAGGCAGGATTGCCTGTGCTCCACAAAATGCGTAACCTGCTGCGTCCGGAGCCACGATGGTCCTCTTCAACTACGCCACCAAAGAGATCACGGCAAAAATCGTCTATTACGGGCCGGGTCTCTGCGGCAAGACGACGAACCTGCAGTTCGTCTACGACTCGCTGCCGTCGAACAACAAGAGCAAGATGCTCTCGCTGGCGACGAAGACGGACCGCACCCTCTTCTTCGACTTCCTCCCGCTCGACCTCGGCAAGATCCGCGGCATGCGCACCAAGCTGCAGCTCTACACCGTGCCCGGGCAGGTCTACTACAACTCGACACGCCAGCTCGTGCTCAAGGGCGCGGACGGGATCGTGTTCGTGGCCGACTCGCAGGATTTTGCGCTGGACGCAAACGCCGAATCGCTGCAGAACCTCGAGGACAACCTCAAACGCCAGGGCATTCGCATGCGCGAGATGCCGCTGGTCATCCAGTACAACAAGCGCGACCTGCCGAACGCGATGACGGTCGCGGAGATGAACCCGGAGCTGAACAAGCAGGGCGTACCGACGTTCGAGTCGGTGGCCACGACCGGCCTTGGCGTCGAGGAGACGCTGAAGGGCATCACGCAGCTCGTGCTCGCGCACCTGGTCAAAAAGTACGGGCTCGAGGGAACGGAGCCGCTCGAGAAGGAGATCCAGATCCTCAACGCGCCGACCGCGACCAAGCCTGCGGCGGAGTCGCTGTGGGATGACGAGGAGACGGATCCGTTCAGCACCGAGCCGCTGCCGCTGCCGCGCCCGGCCTCGCCGCCCACGTCGCGTCCCGGCACGATCCCGCTCTCACCGATCGGCGAGCACGAGTTCGAGCTCGACGACGCCGCCGACGAGTCGCTGCCGCTCGTCGCGACCGAGCTGCTCCCCGCCGCCGACAGCGCTCCGCCGCTCGCGGCGCCGCTTCCCCCGTCCGTGTCGGCGCGCCTGTCGAATCCCGTGTCGAATCCGTTCGACGCCTACTTCAGCGAAGCCGACGCCGACCTCGACAGCGCTGCGACCGAGATCCCGACCACGTCGATCGAGATCCCGCTCCCCGCGGGCATCCTCGACTCGCTCCCGGTCCTCGGCGAACAACCGGCCGCGACCACCATCGCCCCGCCGCTCTCTCCGGACCGCCGCAGCACGGACGGCCTGGTGAAGGAAGTCTCCATCCCTCTGAACCTGACGATGGACGAGCTCCGCCAGCACCGCCGCCTGCGCCTGAAGATCACGCTCGACGTGAACCTGCTGCCGTAGGTTTCGGCAGTGGCCTTTCAGGCAACGAAATGTCGGGTGAACTCCATCGCGTGCGAAGCGCGCTGAAAGAAATTAGCCCCCGGCTTCCAGCCGGGGGAACGAGCGTTCCCTTTGTTCCAGCCCGCGTAGCGGGCGACAGCACCGTTCGCGTGTTGAAGTCGCTTGGGATCTTTGCCGACAAGAAACGAGAAATACCCGTGAACCTGACCTGTCGCCCGCTACGCGGGCTGGAGATGTGGGCGTCGCGCTCCCCCGGCTGGAAGCCGGGGGCTATTATCCTTGGCGTGCTACGCACGCGTTGATCCGCGCGAATACAATGCGTGGCGGCCTTTGTTCGCGTCGGCACGGAGGAGTGGTCGAGTGGTTTAAGGCAGCGGTCTTGAAAACCGCCGTACCGGAAACGGTACCGTGGGTTCGAATCCCACCTCCTCCGCCAAACGCCCCGCCCTGTCCGCCCGCGCTTACTGCGCGAGCGTCGTGCTGCTGTAGCCCGTCGTGCCGCTGACGAGGTCGAGGATGCCGACCGAGACGCGGTCGCGGCCCGGTCCGAGCGTCAGATCCAGCCCATACGCGATCTTCTTGCCGCGCAGTTTCTGCACCGTCTCGGCGTTCCAGCGGAAGTTGCGGGTCTCGCGCTGCGGGTTGGCGCCGCCGGTGGCGTCGCCGACGGAGACGAAGACGGTGAAGGAGCAGTTGTACTCGCCGCCGTCGCGGACCAGGCGCAGTCCGTCGAAGGGGATCATCACGTTGACCTTCACATGGCGCGCGTCGCCCTCGGCCTTGGTGCGGTCGGCGACGAGGGAGATGCCGAGGTCGTTCTTCTGCTCGGGATGGGCGTGGTTGTTGACGACGCGGTCGGCGATCTGCCACTCGGGGTGTGTCTGCGCGGCGGCGATGACGGCGCGGGCGCGGTGGCCGGCCTTCGTCTTCACGACGATCTTCGTATCGGGAGTGAGCAGCGTGGCGGGGGTGTAGCCGAGGGAGTAGAAGGAGTCGAGATCGTCCTGCACCTTCTGCACGGCCAGCTCCGCGCTGCGGCCGACGTGGGACTCGCCGCCGGTGCCGAGGGCCAAGCGGTGGAAGCCGTCCGCGGCCGTGCCGGCGGCGGCAAAGTCGGTTCCCGCGCCCGACACGTAGCGCGACGAGATGTCCTTCGAAGGACGCTCGTTGGCCTCGGGGTTCACGGCGTAGAAAGCGATGCCTTTGAGCCGCGCCACCGCGGCCACGTCGTCGATCTGCGAGGCCAGGTCATACGACGCCTTCTCCATCATCGTGGAGCTGATGCGGCGGGCCGGCCCAAGCGAGTTCTGGTTGTTCGCATGACGCTCGATGTCGCGCAGCGCCGACTCCAGCCGCTGAAACACCTCGGCGCCGGGGAACACCGGCAGCGCGCCACCGGCCAGGAGCACGAGGCGGCGCCCGTCGGAGATCCCGCCGAACTGATTCAGCGACGCGGCCAGCGAGTAGAGCGTCTGCTCCGTTTCCGCGGCCACGTTCGCGGCATACGAGCGCGTGCGGCTGAGAATGCGGTTGTAGTCGACGCCGGGCGCGATGCGGTCGTCCTCGTCGGCGGCGCGACGGGGGTCGGCCTGCGCGCCGCCGCTGGAGGTGCGCTGGCGACGGCGGTTGAGCGTGCTCGCGGTCGGACCCTGGCCGCTGGCGACATGAATCATCTCGCCGAACATGTTGTCGAGCTCCGCGGCGTCGAGCCGGGTGGCGGCGGCGTCTTTCTCGATCACGTCGAGCGCGGCGTTGATCTCCGCGCGGTCCGCCGTCCAGCCGGTGCGCTTCTTCGCCGAGCCGGAGATCGTGACGATCATCAGCCGGTCGTCGGCGTCGGCGAGCAGCTCGTCGACCTTCGCGCGCACGGCGGCGACGGTCTTTTTGCGCGCGGAGAAGGCGATGGTGCGATTGTCGATCGCGACCAGGATGCGCCGCGGCAGGGGCTGCCCCTGGCTCGCGTCGCGCCGGTACTCCGAGAGGTTGGTGATGGGCCGGGTGCGGCCGTTCTCCACCACCTCGAAGTCATTTTTCGTCAGGCCGGAGACGTGATTCCCCGCGGCGTCCGTGACGACGACGTCGAGGTTCGTGACCTGGACTTCGATCGTCTCCTTCAGCATGCGCGGCTGCTGCGCGGCGGCCGTGACTGCGATGGACAGGAAAAGGATCGACGCGCTGCGACGAATCATGGTCTGCCTCCGGTATTGCGAGCCATTGTATGCCTGACGAGGAGGCGAGATGCAGACGGCGATCCAGTCGCGCTACTGCAGCCCGGGCCAGAGCGGAGAATGGATCATTCTGCGACCGGGGAAGATGTCCCGGCACACTTCGGTTAGAATGCGAGTCCCTTCAGCCCGGAGAGATGGGTGAGTGGCTGAAACCAGCGGTTTGCTAAACCGCCGTAGGGTGTAAAGCTCTACCGAGGGTTCGAATCCCTCTCTCTCCGCCACCGGGAACGTCCCGGAGCGCTGGTTGGCCAAGCCCGTCGGCGCGCCAGGTCCAACGAAGGGAAGTCTCGAGGATCGGAGCTCCGAGCGTTTCTGCAGCTCGTCGAGCTCGCGCAAGTCCCACGCCCGTTCCCGCATGACTATGGAGTGCGGCGGCCTGGCCGCCGCTTTTCCATTCGGGCGCAACCTGCGATCAGGACGCAACTCGGCACTCATTTGCGCGCGAATACGAAAGCGGCGGCCGGGCCGCCGCACTCCATAACGCTTACAGCTTCTCCAGCGGCTTGTGCGCGGGGCCGTTGAGCACATCGCCGGTCGGGGTGAAGCGGGAGCCGTGGCAGGGGCAGTCCCAGCTTCGTTCGGCGCCATTCCAGGCCACGTCGCACTTCATGTGCGTGCAGATCGGCGAGAGGCAGTGCAGCGTGCCGTTGTCGTCGCGATAGGCGGCGACCTTCTTGCCGTCGATCTCCAGGATCTTTCCCTCGCCGTTCGAGACCGCCTCGGTGCTCTTCGCTTCCACGTCGGCCGAGGTGAGGCGGTCGGAGACGAGGTGCGCGGGAAAGTGCGCGTTTTCACTGATGAACTCTTTCGTCGTCACGTGCGGGCGGTTGCGATTCGGGTCGAACAGATCCTTCCAGGGATTCTCGACGCCGAGAATGAGATCGCTGACGAGCATCGCGCCGACGGTGCCGAAGGTCATCCCCTGCCCCGCGTAGCCGGTCGAGATGTAGACGTCGTTCGTCCCGCCGATGAGCGGCAGCCCGCCGTGCGGCTCGATGACCTGTCCCGACCAGCGGTAACGCTCCGGATGCTCGCCGAAGGATTGGCGGCTGTACGCCGCCAGCCGGTCGAAGCAGCCTTCCGTGTCTTCTTCCTCGCCGGTGCGATGGTCCTCGCCGCCGACGATCATGAACGTGCCGGCGTCCGTCTCCTGCCAGCGCGTGTAGTGATACGGGTCGGCCGTGTCCCAGAACAATCCGTCCGGATGCGGGCCGGTCTCCTCGAACGCGATCGCGTACGTGCGGTACGGCGCGGCCTTCAGGTGCACGTGCGTGAAGCCGTGGACCGGGACGTTGGTGGCCATGAACACGGCGCCGGCCGTGACTTTGCCGTGCTCCGTCTCGACGACGCCGCGGCCGACCTTCGTGGCGAAGGTGCGCTCGAAGATCTGCACGCCCGCCGCGGCGGCGTGCCGGGCCAGGGCGGCGAGGTACTCGCGGGGATGGAACTGGGCCTGATCGGGCCAGAGCACGGCCCCGCGGGTCTCGAAGGGGAGCGGCACTTCGGCGACCCACTGCGCCTCCAGTCCCGATTCTCGTGCGGCGGAAGCTTCGTTCTTCAGCTCCGCCACATATTTCCTCTTCTCCGTATAGAGATAGCCGGGCACGCGCTTGAAGTGACAGTCGATGCCGTAGCGCTGCACGAGCTCCGCGATCTTCTCGAGCGAGGCGCGGCTGGCGTCGGCGACGAGCTTCGCTTCCTCTTTACTGTAGTGGCGCTTCACATAGTGGTAGCGGGCGTCGATGGCCACGGTGATGTGGGCGGTGGTGTTGCCGGTTTCGCCTGCAGCGACGGTCTCTTTCTCGATGACGGCGACGCGGCGTCCCTTCTCCGCGAGGAGGAGGGCGGCGGTGAGTCCGGTGATTCCCGCGCCGACGATGACTACGTCGGCGTGCAGGTCGCCCTGCAGGGCGGGGTATTGCGGCGAAGAAGCGGTGGCATTCCAGAGTGACGTCGATTGCTGTTGCACGCCCCGCCCCTCGCAAAAAATGTGCGCGAGAAAATTCTTTGCGTGGGACGCAAAAAAACACGTACGGGCATGCTTCGTGCTCGACTGTAAGGCAGCTCGAAAGACGAGATACGGCAGTCCCGAAGCATTGATTTCCAACCCCGAAGGAGACACTCACATGGCAACCAGTAAACGCGGTTTTGCATCGATGGACGCGGCGAAGCAGCGTGAGATTGCGAGTAAGGGGGGCCGTGCGGCGCACGCCAAAGGCACCGCCCACGAATTCACTTCCGACGAAGCGCGCGTGGCGGGCCGTAAGGGCGGCGAAGCGGTCAGCCGCGATCGCGCGCACATGGCCGCGATCGGACGCGAAGGTGGCCACAGCCGCGGCGCCCGCGCCCGCGCTGCTGCTACCGGCACCGCCGCCGCGGTAGGCGCCGCGGCCGGCGCGATCGCGGGCATTGCGGGTGCGGCGATTGCCGCGAGCCACAATCGCCACTCCAACAACGACACCCAGACCGACTACTCGCAGGGCACCGGCTCGCAGCCGTTCGTCCGCCAGGCCAACGAGGAGCGCAGCGGCTTCGAGTCCGGCCGGAGCTCGGGCGGCTTCACCTCGAACGAGCGCCGTCCCGACAACGATTCGAACGACAACTTCTCGAATCGCGATCGCAACAACCGCTTCTGATCCGCGAACCGCCCCTGACTCACGTAGGGCGGGCTGACGGCCCGCCCTACACCTCGGTCTCTTCCATCCGCTCCGCCAGCTCGCCGCCCAGCCAGCCGGTGATCACGGTGAGCAGCACTCCCAGTCCCGAGAGCAGGATGGCCACGCCCTCCGGATCCGCCGGCGCATCGCGCCGCAGCAGCCAGCTAGCCGCGTAGAGCAGCGCCACGACTCCCATCCCGCCGCCGTGCAGCGCGCCGACGCTCCGCGCACGCGTGCCGCGCGGAATGGCCAGCCAGTCGATCACGCCGAAGACCGCCGCGACGATTCCGCCGACGACGCCCGCGAAGATCATCCACCACGCCACCAGCGCCAGCTGCCGGCTGCCGCGCGCCAGCCAGGCCAGGTCGAAGAAGAAGGAAGTGGCCAGCAGGCCGAGAGGAAAGACGATCAGCACGCGGTGGATCGGGTGGCCGAGGATGCGTGCGCGCGCTTGCATGGTCGTTACTCGTTGCTCGTTGCTCGTTGCTCGTTCGATGAGCATTCTTGCCTAAAGGCACCCCGGACGAGAAACGAGTAACGCTCACCCGTTTTCGTACGCTTCCCTCACCACTTCCGCAAAGTGCAGCGTCCTGCGCCCGGTCGACTGCTCGATCTGCTCGCGGCAGGAGAAGCCGTTGGCGATGATCAGGGTGTCGTCGGCGGACTCGCGCACCAGCGGCAGGATCACGCGCTCGCCGAGTTTCATCGAGAGGTCGTAGTGCCTGGCCTCGAAGCCGAACGCGCCGGCCATGCCGCAGCAGCCGGAGTCGGGATGGGTGAGATCGATCCCCATCCGCCGCAGCAGCAGCTCCTCGGCGTCGAAGCGCATCACCGACTTGTGATGACAGTGCGCCTGCACGATGGCCTTCTTGGCCAGTTGCGGCAGCTCGACGTTCTCACGGGCCAGGAACTCGCTCAGCGTGAACACGTTCTGCGCGAGCTTCTGCGCGCGCTCGTCTTTGGGGAAGAGATGCGGCAGCTCGTCGCGGAAGACAGAGACGCAGCTCGGCTCGAGGCCCACGATCGGGACGTCGCCGTCGACGTTCTCGAGGATCTCGCGCAGCAGTTTCTTCGCGCGATCGAGAAAGCCCCAGTCGTAGAGCGGGCGTCCGCAGCAGAGCCGCTTCCGCGGGATCTCGACGCGATAGCCGGCCCGCTCCAGCACGTCCACCGCGGCCAGCGCCGTCTCGGGGAGGAAGTGATTGTTGAACGTGTCGGCCCAGAGGATCACGCGGCGCGTGTTCGTCGTGCGCGGCGTGAACTGCTCGCGGAACGTCTTCGGCGCGAAGCGCGGCATGCGCCGCTCTCTGGCCACGCCGGCGAACGGCTTCATGAGCGACATCATCGCGTTCGCGACGGCGGGCATGTGTTGCGCGATGCCGGCCCAGGTGTGGATCAGTCCCATCGTGTACGCGGGCATCGGCCGCAGCCGCCCCTCGTAGTAGTGCGACATGAACTCGGCCTTGTACGTGGCCATGTCGACCTGCGTCGGGCAATCGCCTTTGCAGCCTTTGCAGGCCAGGCAGAGGTCGAGCGATTCCTTGACCGCCTCGTTGCGCCACGACTGCGGGACGACTTTCCCTTCGAACATCTCGAAGAGCAGTCGCGCGCGGCCGCGCGTGGAGTGCTCTTCCTCGCGGGTGACCTGGTAGCTCGGGCACATCGTGCCGCCGTCGAGTCGCCGGCACCGTCCCACCCCCACGCACCGCAACACGGCGTGATTCATCCGCCCGTAATCCTCGGCGAACGAAAAGTGCGTGTCGGGATTCCACGGCGCGTACGCGGCGCCGAGGCGGAGATTCTCGTCCGGCTCGTACGGGGAGATGAGCTTCCCCGGATTCATCTTGTTCTCCGGATCCCACAGCGCCTTGAACTCGCGGAACGCGGTCATCAGCTCGGGGCCGAACATCTTCTCCAGCAGCGCGCCGCGGGCCTGACCGTCGCCGTGCTCACCGGAAAACGAGCCGCCGTACGAGGCCACCAGGTCCGCGGCGTCGTTGATGAACGCACGGAACTTCGCGATGCCGGGCTCGGTGGTGAGATTGAAATTGGTGCGCGTGTGCACGCAGCCGTCGCCGAAGTGGCCGTAGAAATCGCCGCCGTATTCGTAGCGCTCGAGCAGCTTGCGGAGGTCGCGCAGGTAGCCGCCGAGCTTCTCCGGCGCGACGGCGGCGTCTTCCCATCCCTCCCACATCAGCGGCTTGCCGGGGACGTGGCCCGTTGCGCCGAGGCCGGATTCTCGGACGGCCCAGACGAAGCGCGCTTCCTTCGAGGCGTTGTCGAAGAGGCGCGTGCGCGCGGGCTCGAATGTGGCCGCGAGCCGCTGCGCTTTCTCCTGCGCTTCCTCGTACGTCTCGCCGCCGAACTCCATCAGCAGCCAGCCGCCCCCTTCCGGCAGCAGCGCGATGCCGTGCGGGTTCATCTTTTTGTAGAGCTGATCGCGGACGAGCAGGTCGTCGAAGCCTTCCAGCCCGATCGGGCCGAAGCCGAGAATGCGCGGGACGTCGTCCGCGGCTTCGTAGACCGAGGGATACGCGACGACGAGCAGCGCGCGCGCGGGCGGCGAGTGGACGAGCTTCGTCTTCGCCTCGAGCACGAGCACGCACGTCGACTCGCTGCCAACCAGCGCGCGCGCCACGTGGAAGCCGTTCTCGGGCAGGAGCTCGTCGAGGTTGTAGCCGGAGACGCGGCGCGGGATGCGCGGGAACTTCGAGCGAATGAGATCGGCGTAGCGGTCGCGGATGCGCGCCAGCCCGGCGAAGATCTGGCCCGGACGTCCGCCGCCGGCGATGATCGACTGCAGCTCGGACTCGGTCGTGGCGCCGACGCGCATGCGCACGCCGTCGTACGTCAGGATCTCCAGCTCCTCGATGTTGTCGACGGTCTTGCCGGACATGATCGAGTGGATGCCGCAGGAGTTGTTGCCGATCATGCCGCCGAGGGTGCATTGGGCGTGGGTGGCGGGATCGGGGCCGAAGGTGAGCGTGTGCTTTTCGGCCTCGCGGCGCAGGTCGTCGAGGACGATGCCCGGCTCCACGCGCGCGAACCTGCCGGCGGGATTCATCTCCGCGATGCGGTGCATGTACTTCGACATGTCCAGGACCACGGCGACGTTGCAGCACTGGCCGGCCAGGCTGGTGCCGGCGCCGCGTCCGAGGATCGGCGCGCCGTGCTTGCGGGCCAGTGCGACGGCGGCGATGACGTCGTTCGCGTCGCGCGGGATGACCACGCCGATCGGCACCTGGCGGTAGTTGGAGGCGTCGGTGGCGTAGAGCGCGCGCGAGCCGTCGTCGAAACGCACTTCACCGCGGACGGCCTGGCGCAGCTCTTCGGCCAGCGCGTACGCGTCGACGCTGAACGACTGAATGCGGTCGTGATGGTCGACGCGCGCCGCCGGCGCGCGGTCGGCGTGCGGAAAGGGGACGGCGTCCCAGCGCTGGAACTCGCGGCTCACCCGACCGAGTCTACCGGTTCACGAGCTTGGAGAAGCGGGAGCGTGGCTTGTCCTGATAGAGGAAGGCCAGCTTGTTGCGCTCGAAGGCGTCGAACCAGTCCTCCCACTCGATGCGCTCCAGCGTGTCGGTGCCGGAGAAGCCGGGGTAGTCGATGCGCAGGACGCCGAGGTCGCCGCGTTTGCGGCCGGTCTGCCGGACGTGCGCCGGGAACCCGCCGCGTTTCTCGACCCAGTTGCGGATCTCGTCGTGATCGGTGGTGGTGTTGCTCGAGCTCGAGGACTTTTTCGAGGTCGAGGCTTTCTTCGCGCTGGATGCTTTCTTCGAGGTCGCAGCGGCGACCAGGCGTCGCGGCGACGAGGACTCTTTCGCGCTCGAGGCTTTCTTCGTTGAAGAGGAGGCTTTCTTGGTCGAGGAGGACGAGGACGCCTTCTTCTTGGAAGAGGAGGCTTTCTTCGTCGAGGAGGACGAGGCCTTCTTCGCGGAACCGGCCTTCTTCGTTGAAGAGGACGTGGCCTTCTTGGAGGAACCAGCTTTCTTCGTTGAGGAGGACGCGGCTTTCTTCGACGAGCCAGCCTTCTTCGTTGAAGAGGATGTGGCCTTCTTCGACGATCCGGCCTTCTTTGACGACGACGAAGACGATGCCGCCTTCTTCGAACCGCCGGCCTTCTTCGACGATCCGCTCGACGACGCCTTCTTGGCCGAGGACTTTTTCCCGGACGACTTTCGTCCCGACGAACCGCTTGTCTCCGCGTTGGCGCGGCTCACCAGCTTGTTGAACCGGTTCCCCTCTTCGTCGGACAGCAGCAGCGCGAGCCGATCGCGGTCGAACCATTCGAAGAACTCGTCCCACTCGATCTCCTCCAGCGTGTCCTGGCCGGAGAAACCGGGAAAGTCGATGCGCAGGATGCCCGGGTCGTTGCGATTGCCCGTGCTCTTGACGCGGGCGGGATGCCCTCCGCGTGCTTCCACCCATTCGCGAATCTGGTCGTGATCGGTCGTCGCTTGTGCTGTCGCCATGCCGCCGCGAGCGTGCACAACGATTGCCAATGGGGAGTTTGCTGGTTACGCGGTAGCGGGCGACAGATCACGTTCAGAGATACTGTCGCCCGCTACACGGGCTTTAACCAAGGGCACGTTTGTTCCCCCGGCTGGAAGCCGGGGGCTATTTTCTTTCAGCGTGCTACGCACGCACTCGAGTCCACCGACAGTTCCTTTAAGTGAAGGCTACCGGGGAAGCGGAGGCTGCGGCCTTCGCAAGTCAGAGCGGCAGCTCGTGTGCTGCCGCACTCCAGACGCTTCGCGTTTGCTGCTGTGCTGGTTATTTGCCCCGACGATGACGTACATTGCTCTCGCAACTTCATCGCAGCGAAACCTAACGGGCACCGGTTCGTAACCGTATGAGAGACATGAGACTCCTCCTCGCCGCCGTCATGGCGCTGGCGCTCACCGTGCCGGCGCTGGCCGCACGCCAGATCATCGGCTCGGAACAGGACCACTCGCTGGCCGCGGGGAGTGACTGCGAGGGCTTCTTCAAAACCACGTTCACCTCCTTCCGCGAACAGCTCGGCGACCAGGAGCGGCGCGAGATCCAGCTGACCGGCATCGACGAGCTGCGCGTCACCGCCAGCGAAGAGGGCGGGGTCACGATCCGCGGCTGGAACCGTCCGTACGCGCGGCTGATCGTCTGCCGCAACGCCGTGGCGAATACGAAGGCGCACGCCTCGCGCGTTCTCTCCGCGGTCAACGTCTCGCACGCAAAAGGGGAGATCGCCGCGTACGGCCCGGTCAATGACGACACGCAGGCGTGGTGGGTGAACATGATCCTCTACGTGCCGCGGCGCGCCACTGTCGACGTGCGCGCCGCGAACGGCGGCGTGGCCATCCGCAACATGAGCGGCAGCGTGACGGCACACGCGACCAGCGGCGGCATTTCCGTCGCGCAGTCGACCGGCCGCTACAAGATCAGCACGAACAGCGGCGGCATCACGCTGGACAGCGTCTCCGGCGTCATCGAGGCGACCTCGCGCGAAGGGGCGATCGCGCTCCGCCTGCCGGCGCCGAACGAGCAGACTGTCGAGGCTCGCATCACGGAAGGGGCGGACGAGATCGTCTGCACAGTGCGCAGCTGCGAGGCGGGACAGTGGACGGCCAACCGGCGTCAGTTGCGCATCGGCGCGGGCGTGCCGGACATCCGTCTCCTCACCAACGCCGCGCCCATCCACATCGGTCCCGTAACATTCTGATTTTATTGGGTTAAGCGCGGCATAGAACCTGCACGTGGGCAGGTACCATGGCCGCGATTCCAGAAACCGTTCTCAGCCAGGACGCCATCCGTTTCTACCGGCACGCACTCTCCATTCTCAAAGAGGCGGAAGTGCCGCATCTGGTCGGCGGTGCATACGCTTACGCCCGCTACACCGGCATCGAGCGTCACACGAAAGACTTCGACGTCTTCATCCGCCGCGAGGACTTCGGACGCGCGGCCTGGGCCTTCCAGAAGGCCGGCTACAAGGCCGAGCTGACGTTCCCGCACTGGCTCGGCAAGGCCTACAAAGGTGACGATTTTGTCGACCTCATCTACAGCGCCGGCAACGGCGTCGCGGAAGTGGACGACCTCTGGTTCGAGCACGCGGTCAAAGAGCAGGTCTTCGGCGTCGACGTCGAGCTCATCCCGGCCGAAGAGATGATCTGGTCGAAGGGGCTGATCATGGAGCGGGAGCGCTTCGACGGCGCGGACGTTGCCCACGTCATTCGCGCGGTCGGCGACCGGCTGGACTGGAAGCGTCTCCTGGCGCGGTACGGCAAATACTGGCGCGCGCTGTACGCGCACATCGTGCTGTTCGGCTTCGTCTATCCGCGCGACCGGGAGAAGGTCCCGGCGTGGGTCATCGACGAGCTCACCGAGCGCATGCGCAGCGAGAAGACGAACGCGTCCGAGCAGGTCTGCAACGGCACGATCATCTCGCGGCAGCAGTACCTGAAGGACGTGAGCGACTGGGGATACGACGACGCGCGGCTGGTGGACGGCGTGATGTCGGCGGAAGACATCGAGCTCTGGACGGCCGGCATCGCCGTCGATGGAGCGAAATGAATGAGTGAGCGCGAAACGCTTCGCATCGCCGCCGTGGCCGACATCCACGTGAAGAAGACTTCGCAGGGCGCGCTGCAGCCGCTGTTCTCGAAAATCACCGAGAGCGCCGACGTGCTGCTGTTGTGCGGCGATCTCACCGACTACGGCACGATCGAGGAGACGAAGATCCTGGCCAGGGAGATCACCTCCGCCCTGCGCATTCCGGCGATCGGAGTGCTCGGCAACCACGACTTCGAGTCCGGCCTGGAAAAGGACGTGGTCAGCATCCTCACCGACGCGGGCGTGGTCATGCTCGACGGTGACTCGCACGAAGTACACGGGGTCGGTTTCGCCGGCGTGAAAGGCTTTGCCGGAGGCTTCGGCCGCCGCTCCCTCGGCGCCTGGGGGGAGAAGATCATCAAGGATTTCGTGCACGAGACGATCAACGAGGCGCTCAAGCTCGAGGCCGCGCTGGCGCGCCTGCGCACGCCGCAGAAAGTGGCCGTGCTGCATTACTCGCCGATCCAGGCCACGGTCGGCGGAGAGCCGCCGGAGATCGTCGCCTTCCTCGGCTCGAGCCGGCTCGAGGAGCCGCTCGACCGCTATCGCGTGAACGCCGTCTTCCACGGCCACGCGCATCGCGGGAGCCCCGAGGGGCGGACCAAGAACGGGGCGCCGGTGTACAACGTGGCCATGCCCGTGCTGGCCGCGTCGTTCCCCGACCGGCCGCCGTTCCGTGTCGTCGAAATCCCGCTCGCCGCCGAAGCCGTGGCCTGACGCACTCCGTTTATCCTTGAGCGGTGACCGAGCTCCAACATGCCGTCCGTCCGGTCATCGACGTTGTGCGGGAGGAGCTGCAGTGAAACTCCGCCACGACTCGATCGACGACCCCGTGGCGACGTGGCGCGCCGCGCGCGCGCGGACGCGCAGGCTGTTCGAGATCATCACTCCCGACGCCTACTACGACCGGCCGCTCACACTGCGCAATCCGATCGTGTTCTACGAGGGACATCTCCCCGCGTTCGCGGTGAACACGCTGGTGAAGCTGACGTTCGGCGGCCGCGGCATCGACGAACGGCTGGAGACGCTGTTCGCACGCGGCATCGACCCCGAGGACGAGGCCGCGGCGAAGACGCCGACGGATCTCTGGCCCTCGCGCGACGAGGTGCAGGCGTACGGGCGGGAGGCGGAGCGGCTGGTGGAGGAGACGCTGCGCTCCACGCCGGTCGTGGAGGCCACGTTCACGATCGTCGAGCACGAGCTGATGCATCAGGAGACGCTCCTGTACATGCTGCACGAGCTGCCGTACGGGAGGAAACGTCGCGTCGTCGTCGAGTCGTCTCGAGGAACTCCGCTCGTCGACTCGGCCACTCGAACACTTGGCGATTCGATCCGCATCCCCGCCGGCCGCGCCCACCTCGGCCATTCGCGCGAATGCTTCGGATGGGACAACGAGTTCGACGCGCACGAGGTGGACGTCCCCGAGTTCACCATCGACGCGCACAACGTCACCAACGGCGATTACCTCGAATACATGCAAGCCACCGGTGCGAGTGCGCCGCACTTCTGGAAACGTGAGCGCGACCAGTGGTTCTGGCGCGGCATGTTCGAGCTGATCCCGCTGCCGCTGGACGGCCCGGTCTACGTCACGCACGACGAGGCGAGCGCGTACGCGAAGTGGAAGGGCGCGCGGCTGCCGTCCGAGGCGGAGCTGGATCGTGCGACGTACGGGACGACGCCGCCGGCCGCGGGAAACTTTGATTTTCAGCATTGGGATCCGGTGCCGGTCGGCTCGTATGCCCCGAACGCGTGGGGCGTGCACGACCTCATCGGCAACGGCTGGGAGTGGACCTCGTCGCTCTTCGCACCGTTCGCGGGATTCCGGCCGATGCCGTCGTATCCGCAGTACTCCGTCGACTTTTTCGACGGCGCGCATTACGTGATGAAGGGCGCATCGCCATCGACGCCCCGCGAGCTCGTCCGCCGCAGCTTCCGCAACTGGTTCCGCCCGTCGTACCCGTACGTCTACGCCACGTTCCGCTGCGCGCGCTGACGCGCCGACATTCCGTTGGTGCTGTCATCCCGAGCGTCGAGTCGAGGGACCCCGGCGGGCGGGGATGCGCTGCACGTGTCCCGAAGCTCGTGCAGCGCACCCCCACCCGCCCAGGTCCCTCGACTCACGCTCGGGATGACAGGCCAATGGCCTTAACTTAGCGCGAGCGAAAACCCCTCATCCGCCTTCGGCACCTTCTCCCCTCACGAGCGTCTGGCGAGAGCCATGTTTGTTGCCCCTCTCCCCGCGGTGAGCGGGGAGAGAGTGCCCGAAGGGCGGGTGAGGGGTCGTGCAAATTGCGCTAAGTTAAGGCCATCGGGATGACAGGCTGGGGAGCCGGCGTTCCACCGGTTTGCCTCCTGCGCGCGCTGATCTTGCATCCCACGCAACGCATGCAGACGAAGACGTACAAACCGAAGTCGTTCAACCTCTCCGGCCTCACCGGCATCTCCGACCAGACCCTGGAGATGCACTTCAAGCTCTACGAGGGCTACGTCACCAACACCAACACCCTCACCGAGAAAATCTCGGAGATCCTCTCCGACGGCAGAGTGGACCAGGAAGAGATGCCGGCGTACTCCGAGCTCACCCGCCGGCTCGGCTTCGAGTACAACGGCATGGTCCTGCACGAGTACTACTTTGCGAACATGAAGCGGCAGGGGGGCGGCGACGCGCCCACCGGCTCGAAGTTCCGGAGCGCGGTCGAGCAGAACTTCCCCAGCTACGACATCTGGAAGACCGACTTCACCGGCATCGGCAAGATGCGCGGCGTCGGCTGGGCCATCTGCTATCTCAATCCTGAGACCGGCGGCATCTCCAATCACTGGATTACTTTGCACGAGACCGGGAACGTCTCCGGCTTCGTCCCGCTGCTGGTGATGGACGTCTGGGAGCACGCCTTCCTCCTCGACTACAAGCCGTCGGACCGGCCGAAGTACATCGAGGCGTTTCTCTCGAATGTCGACTGGGACGCGGTCGAGACGCGGATGCGTTAGTGCAGGGGGCCTGCCCCTGCACCTTGACAGGAGCACCAACTGACTTTATATTGCAAAGTGCTTGGCTACCGAACTCACACCATCAGCTGACCCGGCCGCGCAACTTCCCCCGCGCACGGACGTATCAAGCTCCATGACGACGCTGATCGAGGTCTCCGGCCTCCGCAAGCAATACCAGTCGTCCTTCGGCAAGGCGAAGATCACGGCGCTGGACGGAATCGACTTCGCGGTTCAGGAAGGCGAGCTGTTCGGGCTTCTCGGCCCCAACGGCGCCGGGAAGACCACCACCGTCAAGATCCTCCTCGGACTGACTCACGCCACCGCGGGCACGGCCTCGATCTGCGGCCTCCCGGTGCGCGACCCCGAGTCGCGCCGCCGGGTGGGCTACCTTCCCGAAGGACACAAGATCCCCAACTACCTCACCGCGCGGCAGGCGCTGTCGATCTTCGGCCGCATGTCGGGGATGAGCTCCGACCTGATCAAGCAGCGCATCCCGCACCTGCTCGACCAGGTGCGCATGGGCCAGTGGGCCGACGTGCGCATCAAGAAGTTCTCCAAGGGCATGACCCAGCGCCTCGGCCTGGCCTGTGCGATGGTCCACGCGCCGCAGGTGCTGCTCCTCGACGAGCCGACCGACGGTGTCGATCCGGTGGGACGCCGCGAGATCCGCGACATCCTGCGTGCCGAAGCCGACCGCGGCACCGCCGTCCTGCTGAACTCGCATCTCCTCTCCGAGATCGAGCGCACCTGCGACCGCGTGGCCGTGCTGCGCGACGGCAAGGTGGCGGCCTTCGGCAGCGTCGAAGACCTGACCCGCCAGAGCGCGACGTACAAGATGGTGGCGACGCCGCTCGACGACTCGCTCGTGGCCGCGTTCCGGGAGACCGGCGCCGGCGTCGAGCGCGTGAACGGGCACATGGTCCTCTCCGTCACCGACGTCCAGCATCTCAACGCCCTGGTCGACCAGGTTCGCGCGCGCGGCTCCGTGCTCAGCGAGCTGACGCCGGTGCGCTCGACGCTCGAAGACGTATTCGTCGATCTGGTGCGCGCCGAAGAAGGCGCGTCCGTGGGAGCGCACTCATGACCCGCTTCCATGCTGAGCGCCAGCGAAGCATCAACGGCGCCCTCTCGACGACCATGCCATGCACGCTTCCGGCGAGGGCTCCGTTGACCCTTCGCTTCGCTCAGGGTTGGAGTACACCATCATGAAAGTCCTGGCCGCCAACATCGAAGACGTGATGCGCGAGGCCGCGGCGCGGTGGACGCTCATCGCCTACTTCTTCCTCTCCACGATCTTTATCATCATCTTCGCCTCGGCCCTGAACCTCGACATCGTCGACGGCACGCTGGCCGGCGCGAAGCTCTTCGGCCGGGAAGTCGAGGACATCGGCGACGCCAAGATGTCGATCGAGAGTCTCGTGCTCGGATTCCAGTCCGGCTTCTCGGTCTTCCTCTACATCATCTGCACGTTCATGGCGATCTTCGCCACCGCGCACCTCGTCCCGCGCATGCAGGACAAGGGGACGGTCGACCTCTACCTCTCCCGTCCGGTCGGGCGCGTGAAGTTGCTGCTCTCGCGCTACGTGGCCGGGCTCATCCTCGCGGCGAGTAACGTCATCTACCTGGTCGGCTCGATGTGGCTGATCGTGGCCTGGAAGACGGGCGTGGCCAATCCGCGCTTCCTGCTGGGCGGCGCGATCATCTTTCTCGTCATCGCCACGCTGCTCGCGTTCGCGTTCCTCATCGGCGTCATCACCTCGTCCACCGCGGTCTCGATCATGACCACCTTCGGGTTGTTCTTCTTCGGACTGGCCCTGGCCCCGCACGACAAGTACGCGGCAGCGGTGTCGAAGCAGTGGCAGGCGAACCTGATCGAGACGCTCTACTGGGTCTTCCCCAAAACCGCCGAGCTGGCGCAGGCAGTGTTTGCCTTCGTCGGAGGCAGTCAGCTCCCGGAGCGCATGCTGACCGTTCTCACACCCGCGCCCTTTCTGACCACCGCCGCATTCGGCGTCGGTTGTCTCATCCTCGCATCGTGGCTGTTCACTCGAAAGGAGTTCTGATCATGACCCGCAATCTTCGTACGCTCGCAGTTCTCGCGCTCGTGGCCCTGCTCGCGCTTCCGGCGCTGGCGAAAGACGACGCACTCAACCTGGTACCGGCCAATGCCGTAACGGTCGGCATGGTCAAGCTGGCCGAAATGCGCACCAGCCCTCTTTCCTCTTACCTCTTCCAGCACACCGACAAGATGAGCACCGACGGCGAGGCGGAGAAGTTCCTGCTCGAGGCCGGTCTCTCGCCGACGCGCGACGTCGACACGCTGACCGTGGCCACCACGCCGCGCACGGCGCTCGGCTCCGATGCCGACGTGCTCGTGATCGCGGAAGGGCGCTTCCAGCCCGAACGCCTGGCCAAGGCGCTCATCGCGCGCGGCGGCGTCCAGAAGGCGGGTTACATCGTCATGGCCGAGGCCAGGAACGATCGCGACGACGAAAAGGGCGCGGTTGCGTTCCTCTCGCCGTCGATGGCCATCGCCGGCAATGAGCGCTCGGTCGTAGCCGCGCTCGCGGCCCGCGCCGCCGGCGGCACCGGCTTCCGCAGCCGCGGCAGCCTCGGCCTCGACCTCGCACGCGTCGACACGAAGGCCACCGCCTGGGCGCTGGTCGACGTCACCCGCGCCGCGCGCCTCACCAAGGGCGGCGACATCAACACCGGCAAAGGCCAGGCAGGCGACGCGCTGAAGACGGCCATGAAGACGCTGTCGACCGTTGCCGTCTGGGCGACCGACACCGGGGACGCGCTGGAGCTCGGCGCGATCGGCCTCTCCGGCGACAAGGAAACCCTCGAGCTGCTCGAAGACACCGTGCGCGGCGCGCTCTCCGCGATGCGCCTGGCCGTCAAGGACAAGGCTCCGGAGATGGTTTCCGTGCTGCGCCGCTTCGACGTCTCGCGCAAGAGCGACTCGATCTCGGTCGAAGGCTCGATCCCGGCCGCCACGCTCCGCGAGCTGATGGCCAAGCGGACGGCCGCCGCCGGCTCGAAGTAAGCACCAACGCATCGACGTTCCTCGGGGGAGCCGGCGCAAGCCGGCTCCCTTCTTTTATACACCGGCATTCGGCTCCGTACGGGATTCCCTGATTTCAGTGACGACAGCGTTCGGCAGGCGTTCCCCCGCCCGCGAGGGGGGCGGGCTGAAGCCACGCCCTACGTTTTCACGCTCGCCGCGAGAGTGCCAGACGTAGGGCGGTGCTTCAGCCCGCCCCGCGCTCGCGCAGACCTCACACGAAGCGGCGCAGGTGCTCGCGCCACCAGGGCCAGTCGTGGCCGAACTGTCCCGGCCAGATCTCGAGGTGGTTCGGGACCCCTTTCGACCAGAGCAGGTTGGAGAAGTCGCGGTTCTGCTGCACGAGTGAGTCGTGCTCGCCGGTGGCGATGATCCAGTTCACGCGGTTGAGGCGCGCCACCAGGTCGGCGTCGGCGTTGGCGATGAACGACACCGGGCTGTTGAAGTAGCAGTTGTCGTCCCAGTA
Source organism: Thermoanaerobaculia bacterium (assembly GCA_036387915.1). Lineage (GTDB taxonomy): Bacteria > Acidobacteriota > Thermoanaerobaculia > Gp7-AA8 > Gp7-AA8 > QHVT01. The sequence goes on along the minus strand of DASVSV010000509.1, from coordinate 319 downwards.
GCCGTCGGTGAAAGAGTTGATGTCGTAAACGCCGGAGAAGCAGATGGCGCGGCTGACCAGATCGGGATAGCGCGCCGCGAAGTTGGAGGCGTGATACGCGCCGAAGCTCGCGCCGTACACCGCCAGGTCGCCACGCTGCGCGCGATTGTGGACGTACGGGACCAGCTCGTGGCGCAGGTAGGAGTCGTACTGCGTGTGCCGCGCCGCGCGCACGGCCGGGTGGACGCCCTTGTTGTACCAGCTCTCCTCGTTGACCGTGTCCGGCAGGATGAGCTGCACCTCTCCCGCGTCCACCTTGTCCTGCACGGACGTCGCGAGG
>DASVSV010000508.1:0-7741 GCA_036387915.1 Thermoanaerobaculia bacterium | reverse complement strand
GCGCAGCGGAGATACGCCGCCGACTCGACGTCCGTGCGGGAAAAGAGAAGAGCGTTGAGCTGTTCCCCGTGATGGTCGAGCATGCGTAGGGTATTCATGGCTGACACAGTTCTCCGAAAACGACAGGCAGGTACGTCTTGAGCGAGTCCACGCCCGGGCGCCAGCGGCTATCCGGAAGGTGGCGCGAGAACCGCTGCCAAACGCGGCCCTCATGCGCAGCGCGAACGGTGGATGCGGCGGGCTCACCGCCGTTCTTCAGCGAGAGCACGGGGTAGACCCAATACATGTCGAGGAGCGCGGCCGGGAAGCCGGCCGGGATGCGAAAGAGAACGTCCGCCTTCTCGTGGTCGTACTTCCCAAGCGCAAGGGTCACATCCCGGATGACGAGGAGACGGTCCGACCCGGCCGCCTCCTCGAGAAACGCCCATCGCAGTCCCTTCGCGTTCAAATAGTCCTCGTCGACCTTTGGTAGCGTCATCGCGACGCCCCCGGGTTGATCGCGCGCTGCGCACTGTAGAAGTGATTTCCCTGCCGCACCGGAAACGGCACGGCGTCGCCGAGTTTTTGGTCGTCCGCCGGGCCAGGAGTTTCGAACCAGAGATCGTAGTCGGCGGCGACACCGCCGAGCGTCTTCAGCTCGGCGCCGGTCATCGGCGTCGTCGGCGCCTTGTACGGGCGGCCGTCGATGACGACAGGAATGCGGTCGGGATGGTTGTCAGCGGATGCGTTGTTGGTCATGTGCGACACTCCTTAGCAGGTGAATTGAACATCTGGAGTGAATACGACTTCGGGCCACCTTTTTTGCCGTCGAGGCCGTAACGGCAAAAAATCGGCGCAGAAGTCGTACTTAAAAGGCAGGAGCGTACGTGCCGTTCATCGAAGTCGAGTTGAAGGACGATGAACTAGACGAGATCGTGAAAAAGCTCACGATCTACGCCTACTCCATCGTGCCGAGCAATGTCGTGATCCGCGGGGTCGGTGCCGGGCCTGAGGACCTCGTCGAGGAGACGCTTCGGCGATGGTGGGATCCGTCGACGAGAGTGAAGTGGAACTCTGATCGCGGGCAGCCGAACCTCGGCGGCATCATTGCGCTCCTGAAGCGCGTCATGAAGAACATCTTTCTGGACAGCCTGAAGACGGCCGATCACAAGCGAGCGGCCGACACCGGTGACGACGCGGACGCGCCGTCTGCGATGAGTAAGATGACCGCCCGGCACCATGACGCTGACGCGGTTTTCGCGCGGACATATCTGGCGGAGCTGGCGGAGCGCGTGCTCGCGCTCGCCGAGGAAGCCGACGATACAGAGGTCGTCTGTTATGTCGAGCTGCAGACGAAGGAAGGCGGACCGTACAAAAATCAAGAGGCAGCAGAACGACTCGGCATTGAGCCGAGCGACGTTGTGAATCTTCGCAAGCGACTCGACCGATACATCCTCAAGGCTCGTGAAGGGGGATTCGCGGCGGCGCGGAAAGCGAAATGACTATGTCAAAACAAGACTCGAAGAAGGACGAACAGATCCTGGATACGCTGCTCCCCGACATCGAGAATATGTCGCGCGAGGAGGCTGAGGCGCTCTTCACCGAGACAGGAGCCGATCTCCGTGCGTTGCGTGCACGACTCCAGGATGCCGCGAAAGGAATCGCTGCCGAGTTGCGGAAAGGAGGGACGGCGGCGCCCCGGTCGCTGACGCGGGCTATCGAGGCACTCGATGATTCGGAACGCCTCCCGCAGTCGAGCGATACTGCTGCGATGGCGAAAGCCAGAGAGATCGTGCGCCGTTTCCGCAAGCCGCAACCGATACCCGAAGGCGGGCGAATCGTGAGGGCCGCCCGGTTCTCACCGACGGCCTCGGCAGAGCATGATGATGATTCCGCCGAAAGGCTCGCCGCAGAACTGAAGAAGGAAGTCGAGGGCGATGACACGCCAAAAGAGTGACGCGGCAGTCTTCGCTCAGGCTGTCATCGCGGAATTCGGAACTGACTGTGGATTGCGACTCAAAGAGGTTGCGGCAGAGATGGGTGCGAAGATCGTCGAGATTGACTCGGCGACGTACGACGGTCTTCTCGTCCGGTTTGCGAATGTGAACCGCGGCCGCATCGGGGTCAGCAAGCACATACCCGTCGTGGGGCGAAAACGCTACACCGCGGCCCATGAACTGGGGCATTACCTCCTTGGACACGGTTCAGACGTTATCCGTTGTAAGCCGCACGAAATCGAAAGCTGGACACCGACGCTGCGCCAGGACGAACGCGACGCAAACTCATTTGCGGCGGAGCTCTTGATGCCAGCCGCGATCGTGCAGCCACTTATCGCGACGACTCCCGATTTCAGGCAGGTTGACGCGATCGCGAAGCTGTGTGGAACGTCACTCACGGCGAGTGCCGTCCGTCTCGTGGAGCTTTCGACGTACCAGGTTGCCGTCGTCTGGAGTGAGGACGGACGTGTCACGTGGTACCGCACGTCGCGTGAACTAAAGCGTGCGATTCGGCTGCGCGCCGTCGATGACACGACTCTCGCCGCGGCATGCTTTCGCGACGGAACCACGGTGGAGGAGGGAGGCGTAACGGGACCGGCAACAGCATGGTGCTACGAAGATGGTCTCCGAGTAGATGCAACATTCATCGAATGGTCGCGCGCGATGCCGCGTTACAACGGTGTGCTCACCCTTCTTTACGCTCCGGATTTTCTCGATGAGCGGACTGGATACGAGGATGAGAACGAACGCGAACTCGACCCGGATGAGTTCACGTTAAATCGCCGTAGATGGCCGCACTGAACCCCGGGGGCGCCGGCGCGGCGCTTGCCCGCGGGAGACGCGCGTGCACGATACGGACACCCGCTACAAGCGACGTGACGGTGCATGGGCGGGGGAAACGTGCGACGGCGACGAGCGAACCCACAGGCGATGGGAGGGTGGGAAGTGGCGGCGCCGTTTTTGCGGCCGAGCCGCGTCGCTTTCATCCCATCGCCCTGCAAAAACGGTGACCCCACGAGCGGGGCGCGCATCTACGCCTGGTGGATGACGCCGAGGGCGTGCCGGTTGCGCCGCGCGCGAGACAACGTGCAGCCGCGTGAAGGGTGGGCCGTGGGCGAAACAAAAAAAAGAAAAGAAACGCACCGCGATGACGGACGCCCAGGCGAAAAGCGCCCGAGCTCGCTGAGTCAAGTAGAAGAAGAACATCGACAGCAGGACCAGCGCAAAGCCGAGCAGACCGCACCAGATCGCTTTTAAGCGCGACGATCACTCAGCGGCGAGCGGCCAACGCGTCGATGTCGCGCACTTCGGAAGCAGAAAGCACATCGCCCGTAGGCCGAGGATGGCGAAGATGTCGAGGTGTAGACGATGAACGGCGGTCGGGAGCGTCTCGTCGAACTACGCGCGCTCGTCAGCGGTTTGGAAAAGGCGATGCTCGACGTTCCGGTCCGACGACGGGTACTCGTACAGCTCGGGGCGGACGCCGGGATGCTTGCGGAGCCACTTGTTTTTGTACATGTCGCGATCGGCGGCCGTCATCAGCTGAACGAGCGTCGGTGCGTCGAGCAGTCGTGATGATGCGATGCCGGCCGAAACGCCGACACGGAAGGTTGCGTCGGCAACAGACCATTCGATCGCGGCGACGGCGTGGCTGAGACGTTCGCAGATGCGCTCGAGCGTCGGCACGTCGAGATGTGGAACGGCGATCACGAACTCGTCGCCGCCGAACCGGGCGACGACGTCTTCGACGCGCGTGTTGGTGTGGAGCGCGGTCGCGACGTCGCGCAGGACCTGATCGCCAGCGAGGTGTCCGTACGTATCGTTGACGTGTTTGAAGCCGTCGAGGTCGAGCAGCACGACATTCATCACCACACCCTCGGCGAGCATCCGCTCCGCCTCGGAGATGAAGAAACGGCGGTTGAACGCGCCGGTGAGATCGTCCCGCGTGGCCAAGCCGTAGAGGTCGCGAATGGCGATGTCCATCGTGCGCTGCCGCGCAGCGAGACGCCGGCCCGCGGTGAGCTTCGCGACGATCTCGCGTTCGGAAGACGTCTTGGTGAGGAAGTCATCGAAGCCAGCATCGAGCGCGGTGAGCTTTGTGTCGACGTCTTCACGGCTCGTGAGCATGACGGCGTAGAGCGTTTTGGTGGCGTCCTTCGCGCGGATGCGTGAGATCGTTTCGATGCCGTTCAGGCGTGGCATTTCATGGTCGATGATGGCCATCTCGTACGTGCCGTGAAGGAGCCGGTCGAGGCAGGCCTGCCCATCGTCGGCGGTGTCAACCCAGAAGCCGAGGCGGCGCGTGAGTGCGGCGACGTAAGTGCGATAGTTGACGTCATCGTCAACGAGAAGGATGCGCAGCGGTTGGCTGGTTTCCCTCGCAGCATCCTGCCTGCGGTCAAGTGGTTTGGTCACGCGTGCTGTCTCGGCCGTTCACCTTCGAGCCGAAGGCGATTCAGGAATGCAACGGGAGTAACCTCTGCGGAGCAGACGACGACGCGATTGTACGCCAGCGAACAGACGTGCGCGATGGCGTGGTCGCGACACGACGCCGTGCCGGCGTGGAGCGGATGCGCGACGCGGCGGTCGTAACGCGAAGCACGACGTAGACGACCGGCCAGTGATTTGCATCTGACGCGGGCCAGCAATGGCTGAGCTGGACCAAATCGCCGCGATGCTGCAGCGGCAGAAGGACGACCTTCGGGAACTGAAGGAGATGACCGCGGCGCGCAGGTGCGACACCGCCGACCTCGTCGGCAAGATCGAAGACCTTCGACAGCGGGCCGAAGAGACGCAGCGGCGATTCGAGGCATCAATCAGCGAGTCCCCATCGAAGGCAACGAAGTATCTTCAACGGACACCTGTGAGTTGAGAGTCCCGAGCGATCAACTGATGGATGCCACGAAGACGAAGGCGGTTCTGGAACAGGCAGCGCGGATCGGCGAGGCGGTTCGGGCGCTGCGTGCCGATCTCGATGAAGAAGCATTGCAGGTTGGCGATCGGCAATACTTCGACCGATCGCTGGACGTCCTCGAGAACGAAGCGCGCGCGCTGGCGAGCTATCTCGGATCGATGGTCGCGGACTCGACGAAGGCGTAGCTCGCAGCGACGAGCTGCTGGTCGGAAAACGGTGCGTCGACTGGTGGAACGAGCGTGAGCTCGTGCTCTCGGCGGAAGGCAGTGACCGGAAGCGCGACCAGTTCGACCTTGTACTCCGGAACGCCGCGCGTTCTCCAGCGCTGCTCGGGGACGACGCCAACGACCCGGCACACACGTCCCTGCTCTTCGTCGGCACACTTCAGGATGGGGTCTTTGCTGCGGCAGATCGCGCCCGTGTCGAACATGCCTGGTGGCGGAGCAGATCGCATGCCGACCTCACCCGCTACGCGGCGTCTCGGAGACGGGTGAAGTGCTGGAGCGAGCCGGCGTGCGGGCAAATCCGGAGCGGACGGGTTTGCACATGCGTTTGAGCAAACAGCAGACGCGGGCGTATTCACGCGGCTATGAACAACGTCCGAGGGATTTTTCCGCAGGATCTTCACGCGAAGTTGCGGAAGGTGGAGCGATGGCGCGCTCGGTTAGTTCGTCGGCTCGGCCGGTGCAACGTCATCGTCCGCGGTGAGATCCCGCGGCAATGGCTCGACAGCATCGGTCGTCGTTTGCGCCTGCCACAACGCCGCGACCTCGCGAATCATCGTGACGAGTTGAGTCACGTCGAACGGCTTGCGGACGATAGCGTGAACGCGGCCGGCCGGGAGCTTCGCGACCTGGGCATCGTCGAACGCAGTGACGACGAGAACCACGGAGCGAGCGCTCGGCGTCTTGGTGTGGAAGGCGTCGAGGAACTGGAACCCGTTGAGCCGCGGCATCATCAGGTCGAGAACGATGACCGCGTACTCGACCTCGGCCGTCATCTGCAGCGCTGCCGCGCCGTCGTTTGCGCAGTCGACCTCGAACGGCTCGCGGCGCAGCGCGGCTACGAGGAGCGTGCGGATCGCGTCATCGTCTTCAACTACCAACACCCGAGGTGAAGCAGGAGGCACGTCGCGCAGTATGCGCCGATGTGCCGAATGGCGCTACGAGATCCGGCCGGGGAACGTCACTCTTGATCGTCTTCGCGTTGTGCTGCGAACGCTTGCAACCCTCTCCGCGCGAGAGCCTGCAGGTCTGCCGGTTCAAATGGCTTGCGGAGCGTGGCGAAGACGCTGTACTTCAACGCTTCCTCCGGGTCGAACCTGTGGGTTGCGCTGACGACGATGGTGGGAATGCGCAACAGCCGCGGATCGGCGGCGCGGAGCGCGAGCAGTTCCCACCCGGATACCTCCGGCAGCATCAGATCGAGAAGCAGAAGGTTGGGTTCACACGTATCCAGGATGTCGAGCGCCTCACGAACAGTGGTGGCCGTGCGAACGTCATAACCGTCACGCTCAAGGACGAACTGCATGATGCGCAGGATGTCACTGTGATCTTCGACGATGAGGATGCAGCGCGGTTCGGCCAAGACATTTGCCCTTCCGGTGGTTGAGCGTGCAACAGCGATGCGCATCATCGTAGCGCCGGGGCGGGAGCCGCGCCGCCGGCGCCGGGGAGCCGCGGAACCGAACTGCGGCCCGCGCGCGGGGGCGCGGGGGCGGGCCGCAGTTGGGATTTCGCGGCGGGTGGGCGGAAGCGCCGGGCCGCGGAGCGCCTCTGCGGCGGCAGGGGGCGTGGGCGGTGGTGCGGCCGCAGAGGCGCGGAGCGGCGGCGCGCGAGCTGAAGGCGAGCACGCGCGGCGCGGCGAGGGGGAAACGAGCGGCGCCGCAGCATGATGCGATGACGACGAGACGCCCGATCGCGGGGCAGGCGGTGGAAGAAACACATCGCGAGCAGGCCGAGGATGGCGAACGCGGTTTTAAGTAACGCGGTGGGAGAATCGGGCCATACCCAAGAGATTGCGTTGGAGGCACGAGAGGCATGAACACAGACGCAAGCAACGGAATGGCTTGTCTCGTCGGATTAGGGTGCTTCGTTCTCCCCGTCCTGTTCATCGTTGGCTTCGCAGTAGTGGTGTTCCGCATGCGCGCGAACAAACAGCGGCGTGAGCAAGAGGCGTGGCGTGCGTATCAGGACAGTCTCGTTCGATTGCGTGAGAACCCGAGGAGCGCGGCGCATCGCGAAGAGGCGTTGCGGTTGGGGCGAATCTATTACTCGACGCGCACGGGTGCTGGTGTCTCAGCGGCGCAGGAGCTTGGGATGGCGAATGACATCAACGCGGCGTGCGCCCACGCGCAGGCGATCGAGTAGCGAAGCGCGGCGGAGCCGGATGCGCGCGCGCATCCAGCGGATGCACGATGCGATCGGTCGCTGGCTCAGATCAGCGCGAAGCGCTGACGGAGCGAAGCGATGTGAAGCCGGAGCGAAACCGCGGCGTCGTGCGGCGATGGAGCGGCCAGGCGAGCGTCAGCGGAGCGCCGGCGTGAGGAGCCGCCGCGGAGCTGACGCTCGCCTAGCCGCGGGCCACTGGCGAGAACGGCGGGGGTGGCTCCCCCGTGGAGCGAAGCGACGGTCGCCCAGCGACGGTCGCTTCGCGTGGGCGGGGGCGGTTCTCGGGGCAGCGGCGAAGACGCGGTCGCGAAGCTACGGCGTCTTCGCCGCGTGGGCGGGGGCCGTTCTCCGGGGGCCGCTGGCCGGCCGGCGCGGGTGGTGGGTGGTGGAAGCGCCGGCGCGCGGCGCGTAGTGCGTGCGTGCGAGGAGGTTGTGTGGTGGCGCACGCACGCGCTCGCGCC
>DASVSV010000507.1:0-11965 GCA_036387915.1 Thermoanaerobaculia bacterium | reverse complement strand
AATATCAAAGCGGCGGCTAAGGCCGCCGCACTCCATAAGGTTCGCGGCGGTGCCGGCTACGTCTCGTCTTCGACGCCAAGATGGCGGACGTCGACGCGCTTCACTCCGTCGATCTGTACGAGCTGCTCTTCCAGCGGACTGACGTCGAGCGGCTCGCTGGCCTGCAGCACCACCCGCACCGCCACTCCTTCCAGCCCGCGCTGCACCGAGCGCGTCACCGGCGGACCGAACGCCGTCCAGACCTCGTTCACCGCATGCAGCGCCTCGGCGCGACAATCGACGCGCAGCTCGTAGCGTCCCGGCGTCTCGCGGCGGCGCACGCGGCGGATGCGCTGCTCGACGCTGCGGCCGGCGACCTGCATCCCCACGATCAGCCCGGTGAGCGAGATTGCCAGCGGCAACTGGCCGAGGCCGACCGCGACGCCGACGCTGGCATCGGCCCAGAGCGTGGCGGCGGTCGTCAGTCCCTGCACCGTGACGCCGCGGCGCATGATCAGGCCCGCGCCGAGGAAGCCGATGCCGCCGACGACGGCCGCGGCGATCTGTCCGGGATTGTGATTGTCGTCGCCGAACGTGTCGCTCAGCATCGCGAACGCCGCCGCGCCGATGGCCACGAGCGACATCGTCTTCAGGCCGGCCTGCTTCTGCCGCCACTCGCGCTCGACGCCGATGATGGCGCCGAACGCGAGGGCGATCGCCAGCCGGAAGGCGGCCGTGGACAGCTCGATCACTGGGCCGTCTGCGTACGGCTCATCTGCGGAATGCCGAGCCAGAATCCGGCCGGGTACATCGTGTAACCCTGCAGGTCCTTGTCCATCACCGCCACGTTGACCTGGTGGTAGAGCGAGATGTACGGCAGGTCTTCCTGCACGATGCGCTGGATCTGGTCATAGATCGCTTTGCGCTTGGTGCGGTCGAACGTGCTGCGTCCCTCGGCGATCAACTGGTCGACGCGCGGGTTGTTGTAATAGCCGCGGTTCTGCCCCTCGGGCGGGATGTTCTTCGAATGGAAGATGATGTAGTAAAAGTCCGGATCGGCGATGCCGTTGCGGCTCAGCGAATACATCTGGAAGTTGCCCTTCCCGATGTCCTCCAGGAACGTGCCGAACTCGCTCTGCTGGATGTCCACCTTCACGCCGACCTGCTGCAGCATCTGCTGCATCATCTGCGCGCGCAGGTTCGCTTCCGTGTCGGTCGAGGTCTTGAACGACAGCGTGAAGCGCGGCTGCGGCCCGGCGCCGTCCGGGTCCTTGTAGCCGGCCTGGTCGAGGAGCTGCTTCGCGCGATTCGGGTCGAACGCGTACGTGGGCAGATTCGTGGCGCGCGCCCAGTGACCTTCTCCGAACATCGTGTCCGCCGGGACGCCGTGGCCGCGCAGCAGGTCCGTGACGATCTTCTGCCGGTCGATGGCATGCGCGAGCGCGCGGCGCACTTCCACCTTTGACAGGATCGGGTCCTTCAGGTTGAAGGCGAGGTACTGCCAGACCGAGCCGGGCTTCTTCACGACCTGATGCTTCGGGCTGTTCTCGAACTCGGGGACGTTCTCGAACGGGATCTGGTTGATCTCCAGGTCGATCGTGCCGCGGCGCAGCTCGAGCACCATGGTGGTCATGTCGGGGATGACGCGCACCACGATGTTTTTGATCTTCGGCGCGCCGCCGTGGTACTGGTCGAACGCTTCCAGCTCCACGCTCTCGTCGGTCCTGAAGGACGTGACCTTGTACGCGCCCGCGCCGATCGGCGCGGTCTTCATGGCCTCGGCGTTCGAGTTGGCCGGCAGGATGCCCAGGGTCATGTTGTCGAAGAGGCCGCCGTTCGGCTCCTTCAGCTTGAAGACGACCGTCGCCGCGTCCGGAGTCTCGATCGTCTGCACGGCCGAGTAGCCCGACTTCTTGGACGAGGTGAAGCTGTCGGCCATCAGCGAGTCGTAGGTCCACTTCACGTCCTGCGCGGTGACGGGCTTGCCGTTCTGGAACTTCGCGTTCGGATTGAGGTGGAAGATGATGGTGCGGTCGTCCGGCGTCTCCCAGCTCGAGGCGACGTCGGGCGCATAGTCCATCTCGGGCGTGACCTTGATCAGGCCGGCGCAGCAGAGATCGTGAATGCGCCCCGAGGCGTTGTCGTTGCCGACGCGCGGATCGAGGTTGGTGGGGCTGCTCTTGAGAGCGGTGACGATGCGGTTCCCGTCTCCGGCGGCGCCGCTGCCCCCGTTCTTTTTCTCGCCGCCGCCGCATGCGACGAGCGTCGCGATCGAGCAGGCGATCGCGACCGTGATCAACTGGCGGTTTTTCATCGTGGTACTCCTCGGTGGCGGACGTTACAAGAGAAATGCCGACACCACGCAACCCAGTATCATGCGCGCCAATGTTCCTGCGCAGAATCGTTGTGTTCGCCGTGCTCGTCCTCGCCGCTGCCGCCCACGCCCAGCAGAAAGTGATCGTCCTCGGATTCGACGGCGTCGACGCGCGCTACGCCGAGCAGTGGATGAACGAGGGCAAGCTGCCGAACATGGCCCGGCTGCGCGCGCAGGGGACGTTCCGGCCGCTGCTGCCGACCACGCCCGCGCAGACGCCGGTCTCCTGGTCGACATTCAGCACCGGCGTCGATCCCGGCCGCACCGGGATCTTCGACTTTCTCCGCCGCGACCCGAAGACGTACATGCCCGTCTTCGCCGCGTTCGACGAGACCACCGAGCCGTTCCTCTTCGGCAAACGCAACGCGCCGTTCCTGGCCGGGATCGGTTTCGCGCTGTTCGCCGTCATCGCCGCGATTCTCTTTCTGCGCCGCCGTCGCCTCGGTGCAGCCATCGCCCTCGCATTCGCTGTCGGTCTCGCGGCGGGGCTCTTCTTCGCCGTCGCGAAGTTCCTCCCCGAGACGCGTCCCGGCGTCGTCAATCGCCGCCAGGGCATCCCCTTCTGGGAAGCCGCTGCAAAGAGCGGGAAGAAGGCCACCATCGTCCACGTCCCGGTGACGTTTCCGGCCACCGATTTCCACGAAGGGCACATGCTCTCCGGCCTCGGCGTCCCGGACATCTCCGCGCGCGTCGGGAAGCCGTTCTACTTCACCTCCGAGCTCGACTTTCAGCGCAGCGGCTCGAACGAGTTCTCGATCGAAGTGGTGCAGCTCGAGGACAACAAAGGCGTCATCAACACGAAGATCGTCGGGCCGCCGAACAAGCTGTTCAATGAGCCGCCGTACATCTCCATCCCCATGACCATCACCGTCGCCGACGATCGCAACTCGATCAAGATCGACGTGAGCGGCAAGTCGTATTCGCTGAAGGCGGGGGAGTGGACCGGCTGGGTCGACTTCGTCTTCCCGTTCAATCCGCTGATCAAGGTCCGCGGCGTGAGCCGGTTCCACCTGCTCAGCGTCCAGCCCGAGATCAAGTTGTATCTGTCGCCGATCAATTTCGACCCGCGGTCTCTCCCTCCCGGGTTCAAGGTCTCGTCGCCGGAAGACTGGGCGCCGCAACTGGCGAAGGAGCAGGGGCTCTTCAAGACCATCGGCTGGCAGATCGACACCTGGGCGATCTCCGAGGGGTTCGCGACAGAGAAGATTTTCTGGGACGACATGGAGTGGACCGTCGCCCAGTCGCGGAAGCTGTTCGGGTCGTTCCTCAAACGCGACGACGATCTGATCGTGCAGTGCTTCGAGTTCCCCGACCGCGTCGGCCACGTATTCTGGCGCGCCGTCGATCCGAAGCATCCCGCGTACGACGCCAGGCTCGCCGCCGAATGGGGCGACGCGTTACTCAAGTCCTACCAGCTCATGGACGAAATCGTCGGCGACGCCATGAGGGCCGCGGAGCAGAAGAACGCGCTGCTGCTCGTCGCCTCCGACCACGGCTTCGCCTCGTTCCGGAAGAGCGTCCACTACAACACCTGGCTCGTGCTGAACGGCTACATGTCTCTCAAGACCGGCGTCGAAGTGAAGGACCGCAACGTCGAGATGCTGTTCGACCAGGGGCAGTTCTGGGAGAACGTCGACTGGTCGAAGACCCGCGCCTACGCCATGGGCCTCGGCGAGGTCTACGTGAACCTCAAAGGCCGCGAGTCGCAGGGCGTCGTCGAACCCGGCGCCGAGTACGACGCCCTCAAGCAGGAGCTCAAGACAAAGCTCGTGGCCATGGTCGACCCCGCGACCAACGAACGCCCGGTCCGCCGCGTCGTCACCCGCGAAGAGGCCTACAAAAAGTTCGACCCCAACATGATCCCCGACCTCTTCGTGATGAACAACGACGGCTACCGCGTCTCCTGGCAGACGTCGCTGGGCGGCGTCCCGAAGAACGTATTCGAGGACAACAAAAACGTCTGGAGCGGCGACCACTGCTCCGTCGACCCCGAAATCGTCCGCGGCATCTTCTTCACCAACCGCAAGCTGACCACCAACCGCGCCCCCTACATCGCGGACGTGTACCCGACGGTGCTGGGAGCGCTGGGGGTGAAGGCGCCGTACGAGATGGATGGGGTAGAGTTGCGGTAGCGATGCTGGATCTCGACAAAGTGCTCGCGTTCCTCCGCGCCATGAATGAGGAGGGCGTCGAGTACATCACCTTCGGCGCGGTCGCGCTGTGGGCGCACGGCATCGTCCGCGCGACTGAAGACGCGGACTTTTTCGTCGCCCCTACGACGGAAAACATCGCCCGTCTGAAGAAGGCGCTGCGCTCGGTCTGGAACGATCCTTCCATCGACGAGATCGACGCCGACGAATTGATGGGTGAGTATCCTTCGGTGCGATATGGTCCGCCCGACACCGAGCTGACGATGGATTTTCTGACACGTCTCGGACAGGCGTACGCGTACGACACGGTCGAGTCGGAGATGGCGGAAATCGAAGGTGTGCCGATTCGCGTCGTGACCGCACGGCAACTGTACGAGATGAAGCGCAATACGGTGCGTCACAAGGACCGGATCGATGCCGAGGCGCTGCGCCAGGAGTTCTCGCTTCCGGAGGATTGATGCCGGTTTGGAAATATCGAAGCATCGAAGAGACGCCGGAGGTGCGGACGGTCAAGCGCGATCGGCCACTCGGTGCCCGCATCCGCGCGGTGCTCAGCCTCGCTCCGATCGCCGGACCGCTGGGCATGCCGCGGGGCGTACACAAGTTCCGCTCGATCGATGACCTTCACGCCGATCGCCGAAAGTACGAGCGGCAACGGATCGCACGCATTCGCGAGCGAAACGAGCGTCTCCGCAAACCATAAATGGACTACAAACGCCTACTGACCCAGGTCGAGCGCACCCTCGAGCAGATCGACACGACCGACTCCCCATCCACCACCGTCACCCAGGTGGCCGAGACCATCGCCGCGAATTTTCGGGATGAGCTCGGGATCACCGGCGGGCGCGTCTACGAGTCGCGCGAGGAGTGCTACGAGCTCGTGGCGCGCTTCGGACAGGAGCACGAGGGGGAGCTCGGGATCGAGGTCCCGAAGAACTACAAGCCGATCGAGCTGGTGCTCGAGAACGGGATCGTGGTCATGGATCCGGAGGATCCCGGGTTCGATCCGATCCTCGAGGGCAAGCTCGGCGCGCAGCGCTTCTGCGCCATCGCCGTCGCGGACGAGGACTACATCATCGCCTTCAACGTCTCGCCCGAGCTGGGACGCGAAGACATCCTCTTCTCGCTGAACCTCATTCGCTACGCCATCAACCAGAAAGTGCGCGCGCAGTGGTACGAGTCGCTGATCGTCGAGGCGCAGCGCATCCAGCAGTCCATCCTCCCGCAGCGCGTGCCGCAGTACGCCGGCTACGACATCTGGGGACGCACCGTGCCGGCCGAGATCGTGAGCGGCGACTTTTACGATTTCATCCCCGTCTCCGACAACGTCCTCGGTTTGGCGATCGCCGACGGCTCCGGCCACGGACTGCCGGCGGCGCTGGTCGTGCGCGACGTCTACATGGGCCTGCGCATGGCCACGGACCGCGACTTCAAGATCATCCGCACCCTGCAGAAGCTGAACAACATCCTCCACCGCGGCCGCCTGACGACCAAGTTCGTCTCGCTCTTCTACGGCGAGCTCGAAACCGGCGGCATCCTCATCTACAGCAACGCCGGTCACAACCCGCCGTTCGTCGTGCGCCCGGGCGGCGTCGAGTTCCTGAAAAACGGCGGGCCCGTACTCGGCCCCACGCCCGACGCCACGTACACGCGCGGCTTCGCGCGGCTCGCACCGGGCGACCTGCTCTGCATGTACACCGACGGCATCATCGAAGCCCAGGACCGCAACGAGCGCGAGTTCTCCACCGAGCGCCTGGTGCGCGCGGTCAAGCAACACCGCACCCGCAGCGCGCAGGAGATCGGCCAGGAAGTGCTGGCACGCGTCGCGAAGTGGGGGAGAGAAGGACAGGACGACCGCACGATCGTGATCGTGAAGGCGGTCTGAATCTCATGCCGGACATCCTCTACTTCAACGGGCGCTTCACCACAACTGACGAGCGTGTGCTCGGCGTCGAGGACCGCGGGTTCCAGTTCGGCGACGGGGTGTACGAGGTCTTCAAGTTCATCGGACGGAAGCCGACGTTCCTCGCCGATCACTTCCGCCGCATGCAACGCGGACTGGCCGAGATCGAGATCCGTTCGCCGTGGGACGAGGCGCGCTTCACGTCCGTGATGCGCGAGCTGGTCGATCGCACCGCGTTCGACGACGGGATCGTCTACATCCAGGTCACGCGCGGCGAGGCGGAGCGCAGTCACTTCTGGCCCGACGGAATCGAGCCGACGGTGGTGGCGTACTCGCGTGCGTTCACGTTTCCAAGCGCGGCGAAGAAGGAGCGCGGGATCAAGGTCATCACCACGACCGATCATCGCTGGCACTTCTGCAACGTGAAGTCGCTGAACCTCCTCGGCAACGCCATGGCCAAGAAGCAGGCCCAACGCGCCGGCGCCGACGAAGCGATCCTCCTCGACGAAGGCTTCGTGCGCGAGGGCGCCAGCTCGAGCTTCTTCGCCGTGAAGAACGGCGGCATCGTCACGCATCCGCTCGACGAGCGCATTCTCCCCGGCGTCGTTCGGGACCGCGTCATCGGCCTGGCCCTCGGCGCGAAGATCCGTGTCGACGAGCGCCCGCTGCGCGAAGCGGAGCTGTTCGACCTCGACGAAGCCTTCATCACCAGCACCACCCAGGGCGTGATGCCGGTCTCCGAGATCGACGGCCGCGTCATCGGCAACAGCCGCCGCGGCGACGTCACGACCACGCTGCAGACGCGCTTCGATCAGCTCGAGCTGCGCGAAGCGGGCGCGTAGACGAACCCGTGTCGCGACGAAAGGGTGACCAGGTCACAGCGCGGGTGTAAACGTAGGGCGTGGCTTCAGCCCGCCCCCCTCGTGCGCCGTCGCATGCCGCGTAGCCTGCACGTTTTGGACGGGCTGAAGCCACGTCCTACGTTCGGCTCACGCTGCGTCAGGGGCAACCGATGCGCGGTGCAGCGCGTCCGTGCCGCGACATGAGCGCGGAACCAGTCAAGACACGCTCTCATCCCTCATCATCAGTCCGAGATGATGTCTCCGAGGATGCCGTTGCCGAGGCCGGCGAGGCCGCGGGACTCGCCGCGGTTGCCGCCCGTCGCGGCGGCGATGCGGTTCGCGAAGCGGCTGAAGGGGAGCGTCTGCAGCGTCACGTGTCCGGGGCCGGTGAGGACCGCGTAGAACAGGCCCTCGCCGCCGAACAGCGCGTTCTTGAAGCCGCCGACGAACTGGATGTCGTACGTCACCGTGTCGGCCATCGACACGATGCAGCCCGTGTCGACGCGCATCTGCTCGCCCGGCGCCAGGTCGAACTCCAGCACGTTGCCGCCGGCCTGCAGGAACACGAGCCCGTGCCCGGTCAGCTTCTGCAGGATGAAGCCTTCACCGCCGAAGAGTCCCGCGCCGAAGCGCTTGGTGAACGCGATCGAGAGATCGACGTTGCCGATGCCGCAG
The DNA here is from genome assembly GCA_036387915.1 of Thermoanaerobaculia bacterium. GTDB lineage: Bacteria > Acidobacteriota > Thermoanaerobaculia > Gp7-AA8 > Gp7-AA8 > QHVT01. The sequence goes on along the minus strand of DASVSV010000507.1, from coordinate 4,042 downwards.
AGGAACGCGTTGCGTTCCGCGAGCACGGTGTTGCCGCGCAGCTCGATGGGGAAGATCTTCCCCGCGATCGGGTTCGCCAGCGCCATCTTTCCCTCGGCGGCATCGCAGCGGAAGATGCTCATGAACATCGACTCGCCGGCCAGGAACTTGCGCATCAGTCCCTTCATCACGCCGCCCTGCATGCGCGCCTGCAGGTCGATGCCGCGCCCCATGTAGAGCATCGAGCCGGCCTCGCCGAACACTTCCTCTCCCTGACGCAGCGTGAGCTGCAGGGCCTGCATGACGTCGCCGACGATCCGGTATTCCATGTTCGCTTTCCTTACTCCGGCCGCGATTGTATCGTGCGCGCAGATGGACGTTCAGGAGCTGATCGCCGAGGCGGAAGAGGCGCTGGAGAGGGAAAACTTCGATCGCGCGCAGCAGCTCGCCGAGCGCGTGATCGAGGCCCGGCACTCGTACGGTTTCGAGCTGCTCGCGCGCGTGCACGAGCTCCGCGAGAACATCCCGCGCGCGATCGCCGTGCTGCAGGAGGGCGTCGCCAAAGCGCCGAACGCCTGGTCGCTCTGGCTCATGCTCGGCGAGCTCCGCTCCGACAACGGCGACTACGACCAGGCCCTGGCCGCATACGACACGGCCCTCGGCATCGAGGGCGTCGACACGGACGAGGTGCACGTCAACGCCGCCATCGTGCACGAGCGCGCCGGGCGTCCCGAGGATGCGCTGATGCGGTTGCATGAAGTGCGCGGGACGAACGTCGAGGCGGCCATCGTGGCCGCGCGCGTGCGCGCCGAGATCCTGCTCGAGATGGAGCGCGCCGACGGCGCGGCCGCGGCGGCGAAGGCCGGACTCGATCTCGTCGACGACGATACTCCCGCCGAAGACATCGCGCCGCTCTACGCCGCGCTGGCGAAAGCCGCGTGGATGAAAGGCGACGCCGACACCGCGCTGCACAACGCGTGGGAAGCCATCGAGCACAACGCGACCAACGATACGGCGCTCTGGCTGATCCGGGAGATCGAGGGGCTCTACTCCGATTCGGCAAAGTACTACCGCATCCTCATGCACGGGCAATGGCCGGCCGACCACTTCGAGAAAAACCCGCCGGACGGCTTCTGGCGCAAGTACGACGTCGTGGCGGACGACGAGGAAGAGGCCATGCGCCTGGTCGCGCGTGTCGAGCCGGAGTTCGTCCGCGAGACGTTGCGCGCCGACGAGATCGACGTGGTCGAGGAGACGGTGGACCAGCCGAAGGGCGTCTACTGGTGCACGCCGTACGCGTTCTACCGGGAGACCGAGTGAGGCACGTCGTGACGACGGCGCAGTCGCTGCTCGACACGCTGGCGGTGATGTATCCCGACTCGTCGAAGACCACGCTGCGCCAGTTGCTGCAGTCGGGCCGCGTGCGCGTGAACGGCGAGGTGGAGAAGAACGCACGCCGGGAAGTGGACGAGGGAGAGCTGATCGAGATCGGGCAGAAGTCGATCCAGCCCGTGCTGCCGCCCGGACTGGCCATCCTGCATGAAGACGACGACGTGCTGGTCGTGCTCAAGGCGAACGGCCTGCTGACCGTGGCGACGGAGCGCGAGCGCGAAGCGACGGCGCAGGCGTACCTGAACGCGTACCTGAAGGAGAAGGGTGAAGACCGCGTCCACGTCGTGCATCGCCTCGACCGCGAGACCTCGGGCGTGCTGATCTTCGCCAAGAACTTCGAGGCGCGCGAGAAGCTGAAGGAAAAGTTCGCCGTGCATGACGTCGAGCGCGTCTACGTCGCCGTCATCGAGGGAGAGCTCGACCCGCCGCAGGGGACCTTCCGCTCGTACCTGCGTGAGCGCAAAGACCTGCGCATGGAGAGCGTCGACCTGCATCCCGACGCCAAGCTCGCCGTGACGCACTACCGCACCATCGAGTCGAACGGAAAGTATTCAACGCTGGAGATCCGGCTGGAGACGGGGCGGAAGAATCAGATCCGCACGCACCTCGCCGAGGCAGGGCATCCGGTGCTCGGCGACCGGTTGTATGGGAGCACGGTCAATCCGCTGGGGAGGCTGGGGCTGCACGCGAAGCTGCTCGGCTTCGATCACCCCGGCACGGGGAAGCGGATGGTGTTCACCGCCCCCGTGCCGAAGTCGTTCAACAATTTATCCCGCGCGTAGACGCGGGATCTTTGGCGCACCCTGGACGGCCACGCAACGCAGCGGCGAGCGTCCAGGGTGCACCGGAGATCCCGCGTCTACGCGCGGGATAAACTGCAATTACGTGAAGCTCACCGCGAGCGTCGAGCCTTCGTCCTTGTAGATCGTGTCGACGAAGCGGATCACGTTCGACTTGAGCGACATGAACAGCGACGAGACGCGGATGCCGCCGCCGAAGAAGCGGACGCCGCGCAGCAAGTCGCCGTCGGTGACGCCGGTCGCGGCGAAGATGATGTCGTTGCCCGCGGCCAGCTCGGACGTGTCGTAGACCTTGTCGTCGTCCTTGAAGCCCATCGACCGGAGGCGGTCTTCCTGCCACTTCTCGAGGGGGCGGAGCTTGCCCTGCATGCGGCCGCCGAGGCAGCGCATGGCGGCGGCGGTGAGGACGCCTTCCGGCGCGCCGCCGATGCCCATCGCCGCGTGCACGCCCGTGCCGCGAACGGCGGCGGCAATGCCGGCGGAGAGGTCACCGTCGGTGATCAGCTTGATGCGCGCGCCCGCCTCGCGGATCTGCGCGATCAGGTCGTGATGGCGCTCGCGGTCGAGCACGACGATGGTCAGCTCATCGACGTCGCGCTGGAACGCCTCGGCCATCCGGTTGAGGTTCTCTTCGACCGACGCGTTCAGCGAGACCGCCGAGGCGGCCGTCGGACCGACGACGATCTTGTCCATGTAAATGTCGGGCGCGTTCAGCAGGCCACCCTTTTCGGACGCGGCGATGACCGCGATCGAGTTCGCGGAGCCGGTGGCGCAGAGGTTCGTGCCCTCCAGCGGATCGACGGCGATGTCGACTTCCGGATAGATCTCCCCCTCGGTCCACCCGCGGCCGAGCGGCTCGCCGACGTAAAGCATCGGTGCCTTGTCGCGCTCGCCCTCGCCGATGACGACCGAGCCGCGCATCTTGAGCTTGTTCAGTTCCTCGCGCATCCCCTCGACCGCAACCTGGTCCGAGTATTTGCGTTTTCCGTAGCCCATCGTACGCGCCGCGGCGATGGCTGCCTTCTCTGCCGCGCGGAGAAATCCGACTTCCAGACTCGATTCCATGTCACTCCGTTCTACCCCGGATTTTGCGCGCACACTCTAACAGAACGACGGAGAGCCGCGGACGTCCGTATCTCTCCGTGCAATAATGACAATAACTCCAATGAAGACTCTTTCCGTCGTTCTCTTCCTGTTCCTTGCCGTCCTTCCGTCGTTCGCGCAGACCGACGTCGCCGTGACGTTTGCCGGAGAGGAGCGCGTCGCCGGATTCCGGATGTGGCTCGGCGTCGGAGTCACGTCGACTGGCCGCGCCGAGAACGTGGTGCTCGAAATCGACGTGCCTGCCGCGAAGGTCTACCCGCACGAGTGGCAGGGGACGGAATGCACCGAGGGGCGGCCGATCCGCTGCACGATCGAAACGTTGCCGTCGGCCTCCGACTACGGCACGTACCTATCGTTGGTGTTCGAGAAAGCGGGGACGTACGCCGTGACCGCGCGCGTCACCAGCACGATGGCCGATCCGGATCTCTCGAACAACAGCGCCACACGCAGCGTCGTCATCACGGGATTGCCGGATCTTCGTCCTTATGGACGCGCGAAGCTCGATGAGGGGTACGCCATCGATCCGGGCGGGAAGGGAGAGGTCGTCGTCGGCGTGCAGAACGACGGTGCTCCTGCGACGGACGCGATCGTCCGCGCGATCCTGCCCGAGGGCGGGCGATTCCTCGTGCCGGATGAGTGGACGGCGGCGCACTGCACGGTCGTTTCGGATACCGAGGCACGTTGCAACTTCGGCGATGCCATCCCTGGCATCCAGTACGCGCTGCCGTTCGTCGCGCCGGAACGTGCGGACGGAGGCACGTTCCCGT
>DASVSV010000506.1:0-6060 GCA_036387915.1 Thermoanaerobaculia bacterium | reverse complement strand
CCTCGAAACAACCCAATCCAACAATTTGACCGCTACTTTGATATCGAGGAGTGGTTGCGTGAGCAGTGGGCCGGCCTGTTTCGTGAGCTTCTTCATCGAGGCCAGACGCATGCGCAACTCACAAACTTGCAAGCACAGGTTGGTGAATTAGCAGAGCTGAACGCGACCATGAAAACATACCTGGAGCAAGTCGTCACAAAGGTTGCACCGGAAGAGTCTCGCCAACTCATCAGTACAGAGGCGAAACGACTGCAAGACGTTGAGGTGAAGCGACTGGTACTTGCAGAGCCGCTCGGTGATCTGTTGCACATCACCTTCAACATCCCCGCGGATGTCATCATCTCATCTGCCGCGGCAGCCGCGTCTCTTCAGTCGTTTTTCGAGCGTGTCGTAGCGGCAACTGCCAAGGGACACCTTCAGCGAACTTTCGACACAATGGTCGACGAGTCCCACGACCGTCTCCTGGAGGATCTCAACGCCATGAAGCGGATCATCGGCGCTCGTGAGATCGATCCTGTTAGCAGCACTTCGGCGACCGCAAGACGGCGGCGTGCTCGCAGCAAGAAATAACGCGCCGCCTAATTAGGCGGGCCAAAGTCACTTTATGGAGTGCGGCGGCCTTGGCCGCCGCTTTCGTATTCGCGACCGGTACTGCCGAGACGCACCCGAAAGGCAGGGTCGCACCCGAATATGAAAGCGGCGGCTAAGGCCGCCGCACTCCATAGAAACCCACTCACCGCACCGTGGGCAACCTCCGCGGACTCTTCATCAACGCAACCATCTCCCTTACCGCTGCATCCAGTCCCACGAGCGCGGCGCGGGAGACGATGGAGTGGCCGATGTTGAGCTCTTCGATTTCGGCGATGGTGGCGATTGCGTCGATGTTGCGGTAGGTGAGGCCGTGACCGGCCAGGACGACCAGGCCGAGTTTTTTGGCGGCGCGGGCGGCGGTGGCGATTTTGTCCAGCTCCGCGACCCAGTTGCCGTTCTTCCAGGCGTCGGCGAATTTGCCGGTGTTGATTTCGATCTTTGGGGCGCGCAGTTTGTGGCACTGGCGGATTTGTTCGAGGTCGGGGTCGACGAAGATCGAGACGTCGATGCGGGCGTCGACGAGTTGGGCGACGGTGCGCTCCACGTTTCCCGCGTGCAGCACCACATCGAGGCCGCCCTCGGTGGTTACTTCTTCGCGGCGCTCGGGGACGAGCGTGACCTGGTCCGGCTTGACGGTCTGGGCGATGCGGACCATTTCCGTCGTGGAGGCCATCTCGATGTTGAGGTGGGTGGTGACGGTGCGGCGCAGCAGCTCGACGTCGCGGTCCTGGATGTGGCGGCGGTCGCCGCGCAGATGCACGGTGATGCCCTGCGCGCCGGCCAGCTCGCAGATCATGGCCGCGGCCACCGGATCCGGCTCGTTGGTCTTGCGCGCTTCGCGGATCGTGGCGATGTGGTCGATGTTCACTGCTAATCGCATGAGTTAAGGTTAGCAGCGTGCGCGGGCGTCATAGATACGCTGTCATAGCGGCGATCCTCGTCGTCGCGGCGGGAAGCTTCGTCGCCTTCGGCCGCGCGCTCTGGTATCCGCTGCTGCTGCGCGTCACCGGACCGCGCACGGTGGCGGACGTCGTCGCGAAATACGGTCCCGCCGCGCGGGCCCGGCTCGCGCCGCGTTTCAAACGCGCCGGCGTGGCGTATCCGCCGAAAGAGATCGCCATCCTTGCGCTGAAGCAGGAGCGGCGCGTGGCGATCTGGGTGCGCTCGGGAACGCAGTGGCGCTTTCTGCGGAACTATCCGATCCTCGCCGCCAGCGGCCACGCCGGACCGAAGCTGCGCGAAGGGGATTCGCAGGTGCCCGAGGGGGTGTATCGGATCGGGCATCTCAATCCGAACAGCAGCTATCACCTGTCGATGAAGGTCGACTATCCGAACGCGTTCGACCAGCGTATGGCCAAACGCGACGGCCGGACGAACCTCGGCGGCGACATCTTCATCCACGGCAAAGCCGTCTCCATCGGCTGCGTGGCCCTCGGCGACCGGGCCATCGAAGAGCTCTTCACGCTCGTCGCCGAGACGGGCCATTCGAGAGTGCGAGTGATCATCGCGCCGAACGACCTTCGCGTCGCCGGACCGGTTTTCCATTCGACCGCGCCGCGCTGGGTGACCGAGCTCTATCGCACCGTGGCCTCCGCGCTGGCGGCGTTCCCGGTCTCGATGGAGTCGGATCAGTCCGTCGACGTGACCGGTTTCCCGAAAGGGAAGCTCTTCAAGATTGCCCCGGCTCCCGCTGGTTCCGGGCGCGACTGAACTCGGCGTCGTCCACCGGCGCGTCGACGTCCGACGTCCCGCCCATCGCGCCGTCCGGCTGCGCCTCCGGCGGCGTGTGCGTCAGCAGCTCGGCCGCGCGCTCCTCGGCCTTCTTCCCCACTTCGCTCTCCGGCGGCACTCCGATACCCTGTGCGATCGATTCTGCTCTTTCGTCTGGCATATCGTTGATCCTGCAGAGGACATGCCCCGTGGAACGAAATTCACTCGTTCCTCGTTCATCGTTCCGCGTAATCGCTTCCGTCATGCTCTACCGCTTCGAAAACGTTGAAAAAAGCTACGGTCCGCACGACGTCCTCAAGGGCGTCACGTGGCAGCACAACCCCGGCGAGCACGTCGGCCTGGTCGGCCGCAACGGCGCCGGCAAGACCACGCTCTTCCGCCTCCTGCTCAAGCAGGAAGAGGTCGACCGCGGCCAGGTCATCCGCGCCTCGGGGATGACCGTCGGCCACGTCGGCCAGCACCTCGACGCCGAGCCGGGCATGTCGCTGTTCGACTTCGTCGAGACGGCATTCGCCAACGTGCTGGCCATCGACCGGAAGATGCGCGCCATCGAGCACGACCTGGCGGACGTCTCCCGTCCCGACCACGACCGCCTGCTCGAAAAGTACGCGGAGCTGCAGCACGAGTACGAGCACGCGGACGGCTACACGCTGCACGCGCTCGTCGAGCGCGTCCTGACCGGCGTCGGCTTCAACGACAAGGCGGAGTGGGAGCGCCCCATCCACGCGTTCAGCGGCGGACAGCAGAACCGGGCCATGCTCGCGCGCGTCCTGCTGACCAAGGTCGACCTGCTCCTGCTCGACGAGCCGACGAACCATCTCGACCTCAAGGGCATCGAGTTCCTCGAAGAGTTCCTGCAGGATTTCAAGGGCAGCTACCTCCTCATCTCGCACGACCGCACGTTCCTGAACCGCACCGTCGGCAAGATCGTCGAGCTCGCGCACGGGAAGCTGATCGAGTACCCGGGCAACTACGAGAAGTTCCTCCAGCTCCGCGCCGAGCGGATGGAGAAGATGGCCAAGGACTTCGAGCGGCAGCAGGAGTACATCGCCGAGACGCAGGACTTCATCCGCCGCAACCTGGCCGGGCAGAAGACGAAGCAGGCCAAGTCGCGCCGCAAGCAGCTCGACAAGCTCGACGAGCTGGAACGCCCCGAGACCGACGAGACCATGGCCAAGTTCAATCTCGACGGCGGTGCGCGCTCGGGCGCGGTGGCGCTGACGATCGACCGCGTGTCGGTCGGCTATCCGCAGAAGCGCGTCGTGGAGAACTTCACACTGCAGGTCCGCCGCGGCGAGCGTTACGCGATCATGGGGCCGAACGGCTCCGGCAAGTCGACGCTGCTGAAGACGATCGCCGGACGCATCCCGCCCCTCGGCGGCGCGGTCTCGTACGGCCATAGCGTGCAGGTCGGTTACTACGACCAGACGCTCGGCGATCTGAAGCCGAACGGGCGCGTGATCGACGAGACGTGGGACCTCGACACCACGCAGACCGAGGAAGAGGTGCGGTCTTATCTGGCGCAGTTCTCGTTTTTCGGCGAGGACGTGTTCAAGAAAACGCGCGACCTCTCCGGCGGCGAGAAGGGGCGGCTGGCGCTGGCGAAGATCATGTTTTCGGGCGGCAACGTGATGCTGCTCGACGAGCCGACGAACCACCTCGACGTCTACACGCGCGAGGCGCTGGAAGAGGCGCTGGAGAACTTCACCGGCGCGCTGATCGTGGTCTCGCACGACCGCTACTTCATCGACCGCGTCGCGGAGAACGTGATCCTGGTCGAGGATGGGTCGGCCGAGGTTTACAGCGGCAATTACAGTGAGCTGGTGGCGCGGTTCAAGGAAGGCGCGGCCGCACCGCTCGCGCCGCCGGTGATCATGACCGCACCGCCGCGGCGCGAAGAGCCGGCGGCCGCGCCGGCGAAGCCGGTTGCCGATCGAAATGCCGATCGGAACGCCGATCGGAACGCCGATCGGAACGCCGATCGCCACATCGATCGGGCCGAACAGAAGCAGCGCTCGAAGCGCATCAAGAAAATCGACGACGAGATCGCGCAGCTCGAAACGCGCATCGCCGGCGTCGAGGCGGATCGGGAGCGGAACGAGTTGCTGCTCTGTTCGCAGGAAGTCTTCCGCGACGGCGAGCGGGTAAAGAAGATCCAGCAGCAGCAGAACGACCTCAAGGCGATGATCGACCTCCTCTCCGGCAAGTGGGAAGCGCTGGTGCGGGAGAAAGAGGAACTGGAACAGTCGCCGCTTTCCGGCGTACCATCCTCCGCATCATGAGAAGAACGGCACTCGCGACGGGGCTGATGTTGTTGTTCCTCGCGGCGTGCGGCGGCGGCAGCTCGCCGACTGAGCCGCAGGGGGTGGCGCCGGGGACGGCGTCCTATCGCGTGCTCCTCTACGGCTTCCCGACCGGCGGCGGCAGCACCGCGATCTCCAAAGCGACGGTGAAGCTGCAGGGGAAGACCGGCACGACGAACGAACTCGGAAAGGTGCAGTTCGACGGCCTGACGCCGGGCGACGCCACAGTCACGTTCGAGGCGAACGGCTGGGCCACGAGGACCGACCAGATCCGCCTGGCCGAAGGGATGAACGTCTTCAGCACCCAGTTGCAGCGGGCGCCCTGACGCGCATGACCGCGGGCGTTGCTGCGATCATCGCCGTCGGCTCCGAGATGCTCGGTCCCACGCGCGTCGACACGAACTCCCTCAAGATCACCGCCGCGCTCGAAAAGTACGGCGTTCCGCTGGTCCGCAAGTCCGTGGTCGGAGACCTGCTGCCGGACGTCGTGGCGGAGATCCGCGGTGCCTTCGCGCGCGCGGACGTGGTCCTCATCACCGGCGGCCTCGGGCCGACCGAAGACGACCTGACGCGTGAGGCTCTGGCGGAGGCGTTCGGGCTGACCATCGAAGTCGACCAGTCCATCATCGACTGGATCGCCGCGCGCTTCGCGGAGCGGGGTTGGGTCATGCCGGAAGTGAACAAGCGGCAGGCGAACGTGTTCGCGGGGCAGACCACGCTGCGCAACGAGCGCGGCACCGCGCCCGGCTTCCACATCGAGACCGGCGGCAAGCACGTCTGGGTCTTCCCCGGCGTGCCGCACGAGCTGGAGTGGATGGTGGGCCGCTACCTTGCGCCGTGGCTGGAGCAGGCCAGCGGCGGCCGCGTGCGCCATCGCCGCGTGCTGAAGATCGCGGGGATGACCGAGTCGGGCGTCGAGGAGAAGCTGAAGCCGTACTACGAGCGTCATCCGGGCGAGCTGGTGACGATTCTCTCCGGCGGCGGCCAGATCGAGATCCACCTCGGCGGCGAGTCGCTGGACGACATCGCGTCGCGGGAAGCGGAGCTCGCGGGACTCTTCGGCGCGCGCCTTTTCGGCTTCGACGACGACACGCTGGAGGGCGTGGTCGGCGCGCTGCTGCTCGCGCGCGGCGAGACGCTGTCGACCGCCGAGTCGTGCACCGGCGGCCTTCTCGGCTCGCGCATCACCGACGTCCCCGGCAGCTCCGCGTACTACCTCGGCGGCGCGGTCTGCTACACCGCCGTGACGAAGACCGCGCTGGCCGGGGTCGACCCGGTGCTCATCGTCGAGCACGGCGAAGTCTCCGAGCCCGTCGCCCTCGCCCTGGCTTGCGGCGCCCGCGCGCGCTTCGGCACGACCTGGGGCGCCGGCATCACCGGCATCGCCGGCCCCGGCGGCGGCACGCCGGAGAAACCGGTCGGCACCGTCCACATC
>DASVSV010000505.1:0-7312 GCA_036387915.1 Thermoanaerobaculia bacterium | reverse complement strand
ATATTGCCGCTGAAATTCCCCGCGTGGATCCCGACGATGTGGGCGTTGAACTCGATGTAGGCGGTGGTATCCAGTTGCAGGCGAAGGACGTTGCCGGAGACGGCGACATTGCCGTTCATCGCGTAGTTGAACGTGCCGTTGATCGACGAGAGGTGGAGCGCGTCTTCCGAGGAGTCGTAGCTGTTGTGGGAGTAGCCGATGGTGAGGATCTGCGCGTAGCCGTCCGAGCCCGCCGGTGTGCCGGGAGCGGTTGGCGTCCACTGCGCGGGGGTCGTGCTGAACGGCGCGGAGAGCGTGGTGGTGAAGTCCTCACCGTCGTGGTCCATCGAGACCGTCGTATCGATCGACAAAACCGACGCATACGGCGAGATGAGGTTCTGCAGGAACGTGAGGAAGACGCCGCGGCGCACCGCCATCGTTCCATCGAAATCCGCCACCTCACTGGTCTCGACCCAATTCCACGAGAACGGCACCGGCGCGGGCATCGACCGGTGGTCCGACATCACCAGATAGTTGAGCGTGTAGAGCGGATAGTCGGCCGTGGGGTTGCCGTTCGCGTCGACGTACGGCGAGATCTCGATGTTGAGATCCGTCGGCACGACCGAGGGTTGCGCCGGATTGGGATTCGGAGTCGTCGGCGTGACCGCGTATCCGAGCAGGATTCCGGACGTGCCGAGGTTGCACCAGTATTCGTTGATGAACGTGCGCGTCAGCGCGACATAGGCATCGCTCGTGGGATCGAGCCCGTGAACCGTCGGCATCGACTGCAGACCCGCCGACATGAGGTCGAGCAGGAGCTGCTGCACGCTGAACGCGGAGTCGGGATTCAGATTCTTGATTTGGTTCTGCACCGCGGGCGGAAGGTGGTTGAAGGCGTTGATGTCGCCCGCGCGCATGTCGAGATTCACCGTGAACGTAAAGATCCACGGGTCCGCGGCGATCTGCTCGAGGTTCTGGAACTGCAGGTCGCCGAAGTTGTTCTCGAGCGTCAGCACGGAGAATTCGGCGCAGTAGAGCTGATACGACACCATCGACGAGTTGCCTTTGTTCAGCACCACGACGTCGGGCAGATTCGCGGGAAGGATTCCGGACGGGAGTCCCATCTTCGCGCGGAAGCCGAACTCGAATTTGCAGTCGTTGTAGAGCTTCTGCAGCATCGGATTGGACGAACCGGCGTTGTTCGGGATCGAGAACGGATCGCCGCCGATCGCAGCCACGATCTGGCTGAGCGGCGTCAGCACCTTGTTCCCGCTCACCGGATCGAACGTGTAGCAGGCGGTGAATTCCGTGCCTTGGAATCCCGCCAGGTACTCCTTCATTGTCGCGTTGATGGAATCCTGGGTGGTGGCACATACGAGGTCGTACCCGTAGCGGGCCGACTCGAGATTCGACTGCTCTGCGTTGGCGACCGTACCAAAAATTGCTTCATTGACCTGCGACGCTTCTTCAATCGTTGTCATGACCGTTTCTCCTTGCAGTTGTCCTGGATCACCTCCGTAGTCCGGTCTGCGCGCCAGTTTTTCCAACGCGGCGTGAAAGAAATCTGGCGTGGGCGGTGGCTCTCAGGCCGGCAGGCCGGAGTGCATGAGCTCTTCCGCGGCGTGGAGGTGGCGGAGGGCGAGTGGCGTCTGGTGCGGTTGGCCGTGCATTACTTCGAGTGAGGTCTGAACGAGACGGGCCGCGGCGCAGCGGAGCATGGCCGGCCGTGCTTCAGGCGCGTAGGCGTCGATGAAGACGTCGAGCGCGCGACGGTCGACGTCCGGCCAGCGGGCCAGGTACGACTGCACGAAACAGCCGGCGTCCCAGAGCGGATCGCCGGCGTCGGCGAGCTCCCAGTCGATCCAGTGCATGCTGCCGGTGGACGCAGTCCAGAGGCAGTTCTCCCATTTCACGTCGCCGTGGATCAACCGCTCCGCGCTCCACTCCGCGGCCATGCGGTCGAGCGCCGGCGCTAGGATCGCGCTTTCCCGCACGCGGTCGACGATCTCCATTTGTCCGGCACCGAGCCACTGCAGCAGCGGTCCTCCGCGATGTGCGGTGTAGATGTCCGGCGGCCGGCGGTCGAGCAGCGGAGAACGCGGCGGGGTTTGCCGGTGCAGCAGCGCGAGACTGCGCGCCGCCGCGAGCGCGATTGCGGTCGAGGTCTGCCGATCCGCGATCGTGGCAACGCTCTCCGCGCCGGCGAGCAACTCGGTGGTCAGCGCCTGCGCGTGCGCGTCGAAGCCGCCGAGCGCGGGCAGCAGGTGCCGCACCTCTTCGTTCGCCGCGGCCCACGCGAGCATCGCCGCCTCGCGCTGCATCATGCGCAGCGATGCCGGGACCTGCACGCGCAACTGCTTGACGAACCAGCCGCCGCCGTCCGCGCGCGCCACCGCGAAGTTGCGACTGCGGCTCGAGCGATCGGACACAGTCCACGTGTGGCTGTCGCCGTCGTGCCGCGACGCCAGCCATTGCGCGACGTTCACCGCAGTGAGTGCGACGCGCGGCGCGGCGTCGCGATACGGCTGGCTCCAGTCGATGCCTTCCGCCGCAAATCGCCGCTGCACGGCGCGCATCGATGCTTCCTCGTCATCCGCTCCGCCGTGCCACGCGTCGACAATCCCCTCGGCCAGGAGCCGGCTGCGCTGCATGCCGAAGCTCTCTCCGCCTCCGGGACTTTCGGCCATACCCATTCCCGGGCCGAGGCTGCGTGTGAAGAGCGGCACGCCGGGGCCGAATCGCGAGCGCAGCGTTTCGGGTAACGCGAGCAGCATCGCTTCGACGCGCGTGCAATGCTCGCGCTGCACGTAGAGCACGGTCGCGTCGCGGCGATCGCGGTCCCGCGGCGCGAGCATCGACTTCAGCGTGAACGGCAATTCCTGTCGATTGAGCTCGCCGGTCAGCCGTTCATAGAGCTCGGGCAATGTGTCGACGGGCACGCGCAGGTAGAAGCGGACCGGCCGCGAGACGTCGTCGTGGTCCGGCAGCGTTTCGCCGAGGGCGTAATAGACGTGCGCCTGCATCGTCAGCGACTCGCGCGGGAAGAAGAGCATCGCGGCCATGCCGATGCGCGGCGGCAGGTCGCGCGCGAACGTGAGCGCGTATTGGCCCGGCTTCGCGGTCCGTTCCCGGCCGTTGCGCGTCGCGACGATCGCGCCTGATGGTTCGACCGCCGCGATCCGCCATCCATCGAGCCAGCGGTCGCGGCTCCGGTTGGCGCGGGACAAGCGTCGCGTCAGCTCCGCTTCGCTCATCGGATCGGTATGGCGCCGTTCCTCCTCGAGACCGTGGGCGAACGCACCGGCGTAGAGAGCGTGCGTCAAGGCAACGGTCAACGACTCCGCGCGTACAGCCGGTGCGCTCGAGGGAAAGCTGAACGAATGATCGGAGTGAATCCGCACCGCGCGCAGCACGGACGCCAGCTCCTGACTGCTCATGACGCGCTCAGGTGCTCGGCCATTGCGCGGCTGAGGCGTCCGCCGCTGGCGCGGTCGAAGGCGGTGAACATCGGCCCGTTGTTGATCTCCAGGAAACGGAGCGCGCTGGTTTCCGGATCGGCTTTGAAGTCGGCGGCGCCGTAGTCCATATGCAACCGTTCCATCAGCCGCGCCAGACCTTCGTAAAGCGAGGGCGGGAGCGACTCTTCGTCGAGCGGGAGCACTTTGCAGTCGGACGTGGAGCGATAGTCGAGTGCATCCGCGACGAGCTGAAAGGCGAAATAGGGCCCGCCGATCGAATACACCCGCACTTCCCGCGGCACGAGCCGTTCCTGGACGAACGACGGGGCGGGAAGGCTGCCCTCGCGCTGCAGCGCCGTTTTCAGGATGTCGGGCAGCGCGCGCGTGTAATCGCCGCCGTTGACCGGCTTGGCGACGAGCGCCTCGCGCTCCGATTTCTCCACGAGCAGGGCATGGTCGTTCGTCACGAGCGTCCGCGGAATGTCGAGGCCGACCTCGCGCGCCACATGCAGCACGTGCAGTTTGTTGGTGACGTGCAATGCGCTTTGGCGATTGAACATCTTCACTTCCGGATGGGCGATCGCCCACCCCGAGACGGCGGTGAACCACGCCAGCGAGCGGAAGGCGGGAGCCTGCCGCGGATCGGCCATGCTGCTGAAGACGTCATAGCGGATGAACAGCGCCTCGGGCCGCCGTTCCTGGCCGTCGATCTGCAGTGCATCGCGCTCGAAGTCCCAGGTGATCCGCGGATGCGTGTGCGGCCCGACGAACAGCGTCTCGTGCGGGATGTCGTTGTCCTTCAGCGTGCCGGCGAGCGTCGCGAGATCGGGGTCGGCGTCACCCCCGGCGATGAGTACGGTCCTGCGTCCACGTCGATCCATGCGATCACCTCTCTTTTGTCGACCGGGGAGCGGCGGTCGTGAGGGCCGCCACTCCCCTTGTGGACGCGCTAGTAATTGCCGAACGGACCGCCCTCGCCGACGAGCGTCGAGGTGCAGGGGCCTTCTTCGCCGACGATGGTCGTCGTCAAGACGGGGCGTGAACCTTCTGCGCCGCCCACGATGGTCGTGACGACGGGGCCTTCTTCGCCGACGATGGTGGTCGTGACGACGGGGCCTGGGCCTTCATGGCCGCCGCCCGGGGTGGTGGTCGGCCAGTTGTGCTCTTCGCCGGCGACCGTGGTGGTGATCGGGGGGCGCGCGGTGCCGGCCGCGTCTTCGCCGAGGAGGGTGGTGGCCAGCGGCTGCCACCGCTCGCCGACGAGGGTCGTCGCGCGTCCGGTTTCGGACTCGTCGCTGGTCAGGGCGGCAGCGTAATCGGGGTGCGGCTGCGCCTGTTCGCCGACGAGCGTGGTGATGACGGTTTCCTCGCCGATTGCGAGCGTGGTGATCGGGGCTTTGTCTTCTCCGACGACAGTGGTGATGCGCGGTTCGTTCGCCATGATGAATCTCCTTGCGTCCGTAGTCCGGCACCCATCACCGCTTTTCCACCGCGTGCGAGAAAAAATGCAGCGGCAGCGGCGTCACCGCCGCCGCCTGACCACCACTGGTGCAGCACCAGCAACCAGGAACTCTCTAAACCAGTTTCCGGATGTCGTCCGCGATCTCCTGCACGGCCCAGGACCACATGTCGGCGAGCAGGTTCACCTGCCGCGGCGTGAGCATCAGCAGTTCCTTGATGCCGATGGGATTGGCGTTCTGCTGCACCGTGTCGTAGTTGGGGAAGTTGGCCATGAACTCCGTCTTGTCCTTGCTGTCGAGGAACGCGGCGACGTCGGGCTGAAGCTGGCTCACCCACTCGCGAATGCGCTGGTTGTAGAGCCAGACCACCTTCACCTTGCCGCCGTTGACGGAGTCGGGATACGGCGCGATCCCGAACGGATTGTTCTCGTAGATGTGGTGCTCGGTCACGCAGTAGACCGGGCCGCCCTTCTCCAGGGCGATGGCCAGGCCGTCGTGCACGGCCTGGAAGTCCTCCTGCGGGAAGACCTGGATCGGCTGCTGGGGGATGTGCACCTTGAACGCGTTCGGGATCTCCGCGCCGGCGGGGACGGAGATCGGATCGGTCGCGGTCTGCTGCTTGCCGTGCTGCCGGACGGGCTGGCGGATCTCGCGCGTGGCCTGCGTCTCAGAGGCCTTGAATCCGAAGAGCGACGCGATCTGGTAGTCGATCCCCTCGTACGTGCCCTTGGAGAAATTCATGGGCGTGGAGGTGTTCACGCAGACGACGATCACCGGATACTGCCGGCGCAGCAGCGCCACGATGCCGGTGTTCTCGAGATCGCCGCCGTCGACGATGCTCATCTTCTGCACGGTCGGATCGGGCGTCGCGCCGGCGCTGCCCGGGGCCCAGTAGTGGAACTCGCCGAATAGAGATGGGAACCCATACATGTCCAGCACGGAGCCGGGCGCGGCGCCGCTGCTGCCCATGAGGTCGGAGATGGTGAAGCGGTGCAGCGGCGCGTCGACGGTGATCAGTCCGTTGGCGGTCGGCTTCTGCGGCGCGCTGGAGTCGAAGGCGAAGTTCTGCACGTAGCCGCCGCCGAACGGACCCTTCGGGCTGGCGCCGGTGGGGAAGAGCTGCGGCGTGCCGTCGTAGAGCGGCGTGTACTCGAACTGCCGCATCTCGAGCTGCGAGGTGACGGGATAGACCTGCGTGGCCTGGCCGATGAAGAACGGTCGGTTGTTACGCAGCGTGTAGAAGTCGTTCGGCGTCAGGGTGGGGTTGTTGGCGATGATGGCCTCGACGTTCGCGGCGTCGAGGGCGAAGAAGCGATTCGTGTCGTCGATCTGGAACGGCGCCAGGAGCATGCGGTTGAGCATCCGCGCGTAGAGCCGGTTCGGCGGGACGCCGTGCCGCAGTTCGACCCAAAGCGAATGCGCGATCTGTTCGTTGTTGATCTGCGTCAGGCCGTAGGCCAGACGCGTCGCCGGCACGGTGGCGGCGTTGTCGAGGGTGATGTCGCCCGGCGCCGTCATCGGCCCGAGCAGGGCTTCGTCGTCGATCGAGCCGTCGGCGAAGCTGAAGATGGAGCCGAACCAGCTTCCGCCGGAGACGCAGGAGATGGCGCCGACGTGCTGCCAGAGCGGCGAGTTGACGAATCCGCGCGCCTGTCCCATGCCCGCGCTCATGGCCCGCGGACCGCCGCCGGAGAAGCAGATGCCGATCGGGTGCGAGGACGGACTGTAGCGGTCCATCGAGAGCTCCGGCTGGGCCGGCTGTTTGGTCGAGAGGTAAACGAGTGTCTGCAAAGTGCTCACAAGTATAGGTGTGACGGGCACGTCCGAAGTCCTACCCCGCGGGGTTGTCACGCGGCTTGCAGTTATTCGTAGCAATTCAGGGCCGGCGTACCGATTGCCGGCCTCGTCCGGAGGATTTCACTTGAAACCAGGGATTGCCCTTGCGGCGTTTGCGCTGCTGCTGACGATCGGCTGTGAAGCCGAGCGCGGCGGCGCGAAGACGTCGAGTGCCAGTGTGGGAGTGGCGGAGGAAACTCCGTCGCCCGAGACGTTCGCGCTCGGGACGGAAGTGAGTGCAACAGGAGCAGTGCCGCAACAGGCCGCCGGTGAGACGTTCATCCGCGGCGGCGAAGTGTATCTGTCGGTCGACGTCAGCGGTGCCAGCGCGGAGCAGACGATCGAGGTGAAGTGGCTCGACCCGGATGGCCGCGTGCTGCGCCACGACGCGCGCCGCGCCCCGCAAGGCACGCACCACGTACCTTTCTCATCGGGACAGACGACCTTCTGGCCCCGCGGCGAACACCGCGCGGTGGTGCTGATCGACGGCCGCACGGTGACGGAGAAACAGTTCGGCGTCATCTGACCGGGGAGAGAACGACGGGAGGCCTCCGGCGGGCCGGTACGACCGGCACCGCT
>DASVSV010000504.1:0-13521 GCA_036387915.1 Thermoanaerobaculia bacterium | reverse complement strand
TGGGGGCGCCAGTCACGCTCTCGAGCTCCCGCAGCGCGCCGCCGCCCACCCAGGTCCCTCGACTCACGCTCGGGATGACAAGCGGGGCGCGGCGCACGACGACGCGCGCAACTCCTGCCCCCCCGCGCCCTGCCCCCTGCGCCCTAACTTAGGTGGGCGTCGGCTCGTTCTCGTCCTTCGGCCGGGTCGGCGTTTCGAAGGACTGCATCCCGGAGAGGATGCCGCGGAACTCTTCCAGCACTTTCCCGACGCGCACGCCCTTCGACGTGAGCTGGTAATCGCGCACGCTCTGTTCGTGCACGCTCGTCCGCTTCTTGAGCGTGGAGATGGCGCGCCGGAAGGCGCCGCGGGTCTCGTAGTAGCGCAGCAGGATCACGGCGTCGGCGAGATAGCTGACGTCGACCGGCGAGGAGACGTGGCCGAGGGCGCCGTGCTGGGAAACGATCAGGATCGTGGAGACGCCGGCGTCGGTGAGATAGCTGAGCAGCTCGTGCAGGTGCAGCGTCAGGAAGTGCTCTTCCGGCATGGCGTTGAAGTAGCCATTGAGGCTGTCGATGATGATCAGCGTGCTGCCGTCCTGCTCGACGGCCGTGCGGATGGCGTACGCGAACTCTCCGGCCGACATCTCCGCGGGATCGATCTGGTGCACGCGCATGCCGCCGCCCTTGAGGAGCTTCGGCAGCTCGAATCCGAGGGAGGCTGCGCGCTTGAGAAAGACGGAGCGGTGCTCTTCGAAGATGAAGAACGCCACCTTCTCCCCCGCGACCGCGGCCGACGTCGCGAACTGCAGCGCCAGCGAGGACTTCCCGACGCCGGCCGGGCCCATGATCATGGTGGTCGTGCCGCGTTCCAGCCCGCCGCCGACGAGGGCGTCCATTTCGGTGATGCCGCTGAGGATCAGCCCTTCCTGCGGGCCGGCCTCGTGCTCGCCGGCGGTGAGGCGGGGGAAGACGGTCATGCCCCCTTTCTCGATGGTGAAGTCGTGATAGCCGCCGCGGACGTCCACTCCGCGCATCTTCGGCACTTCCAGGCGCCGCCGGGTGTTGCCGTACATCGGCGCGGTGGCGCACAGGACGATCACCCCCTCGGCCAGTCCCTCCACCTCGGAGTCGCGCGCCGACGGCGAGCGGTCGTCGAGGACGAGCGCGGTGATGCGGCGGTCGCGGAAGAACTCCTTGAGCGCCAGCAACTGCTTTCTGTAGCGCAGCACGCTCTCCGAGAGCAGGCGGATCTCGGCCAGTGAGTCGATCACGACGCGGTCCGGCTGGCGCTCGTCGATCGCGTCGAGCATGGCCTTGACCGTTTTCGCCAGCTCGATCTCGGCGGGACGGAAGATGGTCGTGTCCGTGGCGCTGGTGGTCTGGAACTGCTCGTAGATGTCGATGCCGTCGATCGCCCATCCGTGCGAGCGCGCCACGCGGCCGAGGTCGCGCGCGGACGCCGACAGGGTGACGTACAGCGTCTTCTCTCCGCGGCGCACGCCCTCGATCAGGAACTGAAAGGAAAGCGTCGTTTTCCCCGAGCCCGGGTCGCCCTGGATGAAATACATCTGATGCCGCGGCAGGCCGCCGCGGATCACTTCGTCCAGGCCGGCGATGCCGGTCGGTGCAAATTCGTCGTCAGACATCAGGCGAGATCATGCATGGCACCGGCCAAGCGGGCTGGTTCACCAGTTCCCGCAGGCTCTGATCGCCCCAGGGCGTCGTCCGAGCAGCGGCGCGCCGTTCACCAGCGCTCCGCAAAATGTACGGATTGCAGGTCGCAAGTGCCGTCAAACGGTCTGGAAGCGTCGCCCCATGTCGCTCAGGGCTCTCACCTGGTCTTCCATGTTGGCGGAGATTCGTACTCCGAAGCCGTCTTCGTCGACAACCGCGACGGCGGCGGTCGTGGACATGTAGTACGTCAAGTACCCGCTCGCCCAAGCCAGCCCCATGATGGCGTCCGTCAGTTTCTTCAACGTCAAAGGCTGGTTATCCGTGATCTGGAACAAACCGAGTCCGTAGTTCGGGTCGAAGATCAACATGTGATTGCCAGCCCTCACCAGGTATCCGGCATGGTTGACCACCCACTCGCTTTGCCAGACGTATGACACATATCCGACGACCGGGACCCAGGAGGTCGCGCTCAACAGAACTTTGCATTCGCGCCCGTCGAAGCGATCCTGATGAATGTTGACGCAAACGTTCTCTACGCTCCTCATGTCGACTCTTCCGAGAAGATTTTGTAGAGACTTGGCCGCGACCGTCACTGCATGGTTGTTGATGCGGTCCAGCAATGCGCTGATCTGCCGATACGCCTGCTGGATCCAGTCGGTGCGGGTCTGACCGGATTCCACGCTATAGCTTCCGCCGGCATTGCTCACTAATGACGTCACACCGGCGCACCAACCTTGCCGGATATCGGCTGTGATGTCGGTACCCTGGGAGAAAGCTTTGAACTGGAGACGCACGAGTCTCATGTCGGGTTCCTCTGAGGAACGGGCGGGCCGGACCCGCATCCACGCCTCTCGCAAGAGTCTTGATCGGGATTGGGCTCAGTTTAGATTTGCCTCCCGAAGGGTGTCAATCCGCACTGTACCAGAGCGTGCCGTGCTGATCCTTTGCCGCTTTCACTACGCTGGTCTCCGCTCCGCTATGCTTGCCTCGGCCTCGGCTGATGCGGGCCGGAGCCGGGAGGCGAAGACAGCAATGGCAGCAAAAGACCTGAAGGCAGAACAACGTGCAGAGCTGCTCGACGCATTGAAGGCACGCTTCGAGAGCAACATGCAGCGTCACAGCAAGCTGGAATGGGGCAAGGTCCGGGCACGGCTGGAATTCAATCCCGGAAAACTCTGGTCGCTGCATGAGATGGAAAGGACCGGAGGGGAGCCGGATGTCGTCAGCCATGACAAAAAGAGCGGCCAGTACATCTTCTACGACTGTTCGGCGGAAAGTCCGAAGGGCCGCAGAAGCATCTGTTATGACCGCAAGGCGCTGGATTCACGAAAAGAACACAAGCCGAAAAACAACGCTGTCGATATGGCCGAGGCCATGGGCGTCGAGCTCCTGACGGAAGAACAATACCGGGAGCTGCAGAAGCTCGGAGAGTTCGACCTGAAAACCTCGAGCTGGGTACTGACGCCTCCCGAGATCAGAAAACTCGGCGGAGCGATCTTCTGCGACCGCCGCTACGACACGGTCTTCACGTATCACAACGGTGCCGAGTCCTATTACGCCGCCCGCGGGTTCCGGGGCTCGGTGAGAGTCTGACCGGAACGCGTGCGGTGCACAGCGGCCGGCGCTCCCTGTTTCCTACGGATTCAACCGCGTGCAGCGGACTTTGATCGCGTGGCCCAGGCGTTGGGCGAGGAGCTCGCGGGCTTGCTGGACGCGTTTGCGCGCGTTGGCTTCGGTGATGTCGGCCTCGCGGGCCATGGCCTCGTAGGACTGGTCCTGCAGGAAGCGCATCGTCGCGGCCCTGCGCAAGGCCGGCGGCAGTTCGCCGATGGCGTCGCGGATCCTGCCGCAGGCCTCGTCGGAAAGAAACTTGCGCTCCGGCGACGGCACGTCCGGGACGGCCGGGTGCGTGCCGATCCTTGCGACGGTGGTGAACGCGTCGACGGCGCGGGTGCGGCGTTGCCGCTCGCGATGCATGTCGAAACAGACGTTGCATCCGAGGCGCGTCAGCCAGGCTTTCACGTTCAGGATCTCTCCCGCGGACACCGGGAGCTTCTCCCATGCCACCAGCATCGTGCGGCTGGCGGCGTCGGCGGCGTCGGCGTGGATGCCGCTCATCTGGCGCAGGCAGACGCCGTACATGTGATCGCGGTACTGCTCCCACAACGGCCAGAATGCATCGCGGTCCCCGAGTCTCAGGGTGACTAGTAGATGACGCTCGTCTCTCTCTTCGATCGTGCCCACCGGCGAAGTCCTTCCCCATCTGCCGCTGACCTCAGTAAGAAGTACGGACAAGTCCTGGATCGCTAGTGGAGTGTCGCTAAGGGGCCGTTTCCCTACCCCGACGCGCGCGCAGCGTAGCCACTGTTAACTTTCTGCGTCGCGCTTGCCACGCTGGCGAGCGAGTGCTAGATTTCCAGCACATGGTGAAAAAACAGCAGGACCCTCTGAGCCGGCGCGAGCGGGAGATGATGAACATCATCTTTGCCCGGGAGAAGGCCACGGCCGGCGAGGTGATGGAGGCGATGGCGGAGCCGCCGTCGTATTCGGCCGTCCGGGCCACGCTGCGCGTGCTCGAGCAGAAAGGGCACCTCCGTCATGAACATGACGGCGCGCGCTACGTATACAAGCCCACCACCAACCGCGAGAAGGTGCGCCTTTCGGCGCTCGACCAGCTCCTGACCACGTTCTTCGAAGGCTCGGCCGCGAACGTGGTGGCGACGCTCATCGAGCGGCAGAAGGGAAAACTATCCGAGGAAGAGCTCGATCGTCTGTCGGAACTGATCGACCGGGCCCGTGAGGAAGGACGCTGAGATGACCGCTCTGTTCGAGCTCGCCGCACGCCTGCAGTCCGCAAGTGCCGCCGAAGGAATGCTGTGGATGATCGTGAAGGCGACGCTGATCCTGTCGATCGCGCGCGTCCTGCTGGCGGCGATGCCGCGCGCCGCTGCCGCGACCAGGCACCTCGTCGCGACGGCCGCGCTGGTCGGCGTGGCGGCGATGCCGCTGGTCACGGTCTTCGCGCCGGCGTGGGAGCTGAGCGTCAAACCGGCCGAGAAAATCGAGCGCGCCGCGGCGCAACCCGTCGCGCAGCCGGCAGCCGAAACGCGCACGATCGGATTCACGGATGCCGAGGAGCCGATCGCCACGGCCATCTCGGTCGCGCGGGCCACCGGCATCGCGGAGAAACCGTTCTCCCTCCTCGAGCGCTCCCGCAAAGTGGTCAGCTCGACGTGGAAAGGGCTGATCGTCGTCGGCATCGGCCTGGTCTCCCTGCTGCTCCTCGGGCACATGCTCCTGGGCATGCTCGGCGTCTGGTTCGTCTCGCGCCAGGCGCAGGAGTTGACGGGCGACGTCGCGCTGCAGGAGCTCGACTCCGCGCGCGATCAGCTCGCGCTGCCGTATGACGTCCGTCTCCTGAAAACGCCGCGCGTGGCCGTGCCCGTGGTCTGGGGCATCACCCGCCCGGTGCTCCTCCTGCCGGCCGACGTCGACACGTGGCCGGCGGAGCGTCTGCGCGTCGTGCTGCTGCACGAGCTCGCGCATCTCAAGCGCTGGGACGGCGTCTCGCTGATCCTCACGCGCATCGCCGTGTCGCTGTTCTGGTTCCATCCCCTCGCCTGGTCCCTCGAGCGCGCAGGCCGCAGCGAATGCGAGCGTGCATGCGACGATCTGGTCCTCGCCGCCGGGACGAAGCCGTCGGAGTACGCCGATCACCTCCTGGCGATCGCGCGCTCGATGCCGGCCTTCGACCCGTTCCGGTCCGTCACGCTCGCCATGTCACGAAAGTCGCAGCTCGAAGGACGCCTCCTGTCGATCCTGCATAAAGACGTGGCCCGGCGGGTGTTCAGCGGCCGCGGCGTGGCCATCGCATGCGCGCTCGCACTCGCGGTGATCGTCCCGGTCTCCGCGCTGCGCCTGATCGCGAAGCCGTCGGAAGAGAAGAACGCCAACCCGGTCATCAGGGAAGAGGCGATCAAGACCGACTCCGAGGTGACGGTGAAGCCGGACGTCGAGTCGATCGGCGATTACTTCTTCGCCAAGCTCGGCAAGTTCGACAAGCGCGCGGACCGCTTCCTGCGCGAGCCGCGCAATGCCGAGGAGCGGTACGAGCGGGCTTACGACCTCTATCACAACGACCGGTATGCCGAGGCCGCGGCCTTGTTCCGCCGCGCTGGCGATGAGCACTATTCGCCCGCGAAGGCGTATTACAACGCCGCCTGCTCGTGGGCGCTGCTGGGCGATGCCGACAAGGCGCTGGCGGAGCTGGACCTGGCCATCAAGGCCGGATGGGACGACTTCGAGCACATCGCCGAGGACTCCGATTTCGACCCGATCCGCAACGATCGCCGGTTCGCGGCGATGCTCGGGTCGCGGCAGGCCGACGTGGCCACGCGCCGCGTGACGCAGACCATCGAGAAGTTCGAGGACCTGCGCAATCAGAAGGACGTCGCCGACGTCCACGATCGACACCACAAGAAGGAATGGTTCAACGTCGGACTGGACCTGCTCCGCCTGCGCAAGCTGGACGAGTCGATCGAGGCGTTCCAGCGCTCCATCGCCGCCGGCGAGAACGTCAGCTCGGCGATGTACAACGTCGCCTGCGCGTATTCGTACAAACAGGACGCACGCAACGGCATGGCCTGGCTGGACAAGGCCGTCGAGCACGGCTTCTCCGGCAGGGAGAAGATGGAGCACGATCCGGACGTCGCGTTCCTGCGCCGCCAGCCGGGCTTCGAAGCGCTGCAGCAGAAGTCGGAAGACCTCGAGCTGAAGGGCTGCTGCCGCGGTCCGGCGGGCTTGTTCTACGACAACTGGGCCGAGTCGGTGGAGCACCACCAGGCCATGGTCAGGAAGCACCCGACTTCGGGCCGCGCCTGGTTCAACCTCGGCTTCACGACATTGCAGGCGCGCCAGTTCGCGCCCGCGCTGGACGCCTTCCGCCGCGCTATCGAGCTCGAGTACCGCGTCGGCACGTCGTCGTACAACATGGCCTGCGCCCACGCGCTGGCGGGCCATCGCGATCTCGCGTTCGAGTGGCTGAAGCGCGCACAGAACGCGGGCTTCGACGTCGCCGATCACGCGGACGACGACGAGGATCTGCACTCGCTGCACCGCGACCCGCGCTGGAAGGCGCTGGTCGCGAGCGCGGAGTGAGCGGAACGGAGCGGTGGCGTCCTCGCCGGCTGTAGGCCGCCGGGACGGCGGCGCTCCACCGCGACGCTGCGCGCTTCCGTTCAGGGAGTGTTATGGAGTGCGGCGGCTTGGCCGCCGCTTTCATATTCGGGAGCACCCTGCGATTCGGGTGCGTCTCGGAAGTGATGGTCGCGAATGCGAAAGCGGCGGCGATGGCCGCCCGCCCACGGGGGGGCGGGCTGAAGCCACGCCCTACGTTTGGCTAACGCACCGTGATTGGGACGGTTGTCGTGCGGGAATCCGCTGAGCCCTTTTTGCGGATCGTGACCGCCAGCTCCTTCGCGTCGACCGGCACACCGTCGAGCGCAAACACGAGCTTCGTGACCGTGTCGCTGTTCGATTCGGAGACGAGCTTCGCTGCGGGGACAATGTCCCAGGTCAGCTCGTCGCGGTTGGTGTTGTAGATGAACACCGTGAAGAGGCGCGGCTCGCCTTTTCTCAGCATGGCGTTGGGGTCGGGGATGAAGGAGTCGCTGCCGAGCATGAACGGGTACGGCAGCGACGGGTCGTCGCCTTGCGCTTTGACCATCACCCAGTCGCCTGGGTCGGTGAAGAAGAGCGGGCGGGTCATGGCGACGTCGCTGGCCGCCGGCACTTCGAGGTCGACGCGCTGGTAGCCCTTGCGGTCCGTCTCGGCGATGCGCACGAGACTCTTCACCGCGTACCTGCCGGGCGGCAGTTCGAGCGTGCCGTAGAAACGCACGCCGCTCGAGCGCAGGCGATCGCCGACCTGCGCGAGGTCGAGCGTCACGCGCTGGTAGATCGAGTCGCGCACGATGCCGCCGTCGTCGAACGCGTAGACGAAGATGTCCGCCGTGGCGCGCTTGTTCTTCGCGTGCTCGATCAGCCCCTGCCCCGCGATCTCGAGCACCACCGGCACCTGCGACTTCGCGCCGTCGCGCGGAAAAGCCGCGGCCAGCGCGTCGAAGCGGATGTCGCTCTGCGGGATGTCGTTGACGATGATCTCCGCCGTCGACAGCGACCGCTCGACGACGCCCTCGGAACCGGCGTCGTAGTAGCCGCCGCGATGCTGCACGCGTGCGCCCGGCACGTTGACGAGCTTCACTTTCAGGTCGTGGAACTGCCCCGCGCGTCCGACCGGCGCGCGAAAGCCGAGGACGTAGACGACGTCGTGCTGGCGCGCCAGCCGGTCGAACTCCGCGCTGATGTCGTTCGAGTTGCGGAAGACCGTGCCGCCGGTGGAGTTGGCGAGGATGAACAGTCCCTCGTTGGAGTTGAACACGGCGCCGCCGCGGACGTCGTTCGCGACGCGCACGCCCTGGATGTCGACCGCGTGCAGCACGACGTCGGCGCGGCGGAACTCGCGGGCCATGAGCGCGATCGCGCTCTGCGAGTCGGGGCTGCCGAAGCGCTTGTCGCTGTCGACCTTCCAGATCTCTCCATGCTCGACACCGAAGTCCTCCTCGGCCTGATTCTCCATCGTCCCGCCGGCCCTCCCCTGCACGAGCCGCGGGTCGAATCCCTCGGACAACAGCACGAGGTGTTTGCGTCCGGAGAGGCGCTGCAGCGAGCGGGCGATGTCGGCCAGCATCTCCACCTGCTTCTTCACGCGCGTGCGCTTCAGCGCGTCGTCGAGGCGGCCCGACTGCCGGGCGATGTCGCGCAGGTTCTCGAGCCCGACGTCGCCGGTCTCACGCTGCGTACTGTTGCGCGACGGCTCCGGCACTTCGAGGATGGGCGCGCTGGCGATCTGCAGCGGATCGCTGGCGCGGTAGTTTCCGGGATCCGCAATCGCGGCGGTGAGCAGGTCCCGATCGGTCGTGAACGCGGTCACGAAACGGAAGCCGCGATTGACGTCGATGCTGGCGATGGCGACGAGATCGCGTCCGCCGATGCTGCGCGCCACGAAGTTGCGGGCCGCTTCCTGCGCGCGGCCGATGGCCTGCGGGTTCGAATAGGAGAGGTCGAACAGCAGCAGGAAGTTGCGCCGCGACGCGGGATTGAGCGGCGAGATCGCGCGCACGGCGGTCATCCCTTCCGCGGCAGCGAAGTCGATCGCGTCGAACGACTCGACCTCGCGCTTCACGCCGTCGTCGGTGATCTCGAAGTTCGCCTTGGTGAGGCCGCGGACGGGATGGTTGTCGCGGCCGAGGACCGTGACCGGGACTTCGACGTAGGAGACGGTGACTTTCTCCTCGAACTTCTGCGCCGACGCAACGATGGGGAGAACGAGCAGCAGGAGCAACCGGCGCATCCGGAGATGGTACGCCTGTCGGGCGGGACGCGGGGAGCAGGCGCGCGGCGCAGGAACGTCACGGTTACGAATCCGCACAGCTCACAGCCTGTGAAAACATTCGGCCCCCGATTCGGGGTTGCACGCCGGAGGCGTCTCGGACATTAGCCGGTGGCAAGTGCCGAAGGTACGCCGCCACCGGGCAAGATCCGCCTCTCCTCACGACCCCGGCGGGGTCGCGTCTTCGCAGCTACCACAAGAATCGCTCGTCGAAGTCGATCTCATGTTTCTTCAGCAGATCGAGATACTCATCCTCGAACCGCCGCTTCTGATGATGCTCCGCCTGGGTGGCGATGTACTTCCGCACCGGCAGCACGTTGGAGCGGCTGACTGTGAAGGCACCGTATCCTTCCTGCCATCCGAATTGCGGCACGCGCAGCTCCTCGTGAATCCAACGGGAGGACGCTTTTTTGATCTCGCGCACCACATCCGCGAGGCAATGCGTGGCGCGAAGCCCGAGGAGCAGATGAACGTGATCCGAGACTCCGCCGATCTCCACCGGCATACCCTCGAGCGTTTTCACCCAGCCGCCGAGATAGTGGTGCAGATCGTCCCGCCAGCCGGGTTCAATCCATGATTGGCGATTCTTCGTGCTGAACACCACGTGATAGTGAAGGCTGAGGTGCGTCGATGGCATCGATCTCCCGGCACCCCTCCGGGGTGCAACTCTTCATTCGCAACCACGCCGGTGGCGGCTCGCCTGCGGCGCTTGCCACCGGCTAATCTACGTCACGCCTCCGGCGTGCAGGCGGTCGTCTCGAGCACGTGGCAAACGCCGGTGGCGGCTCGCAGGCATCTGCCTTGGGAACGTATCAGTATTTTTTCACAGCCTCTGAGCCGCAGGCCTTACGGTTTCGACTGTCGGCCCGGACGGGTCCTTCGCTGCTGCGCAGCTCAAAGCCTGTCAAAACACACTCGGAACCGGATTCGGGTTGCACGCCGGAGGCGTCTCGTAGATTAGCCGGTGGCAAGTGCCGAAGGTACGCCGCCACCGGGCAAGATCCGCCCCTCCTCACGACCCCCGCAGGGTCGCGTCCTCGCCGTTACCACAAGAATCGCTCGTCGAGTCTCGTGTTGAACACACGTGATGATGAAGGCTGAGGTGCGTCGATGGCATCGATCTCCCGGCACCCCTCCGGGGTGCAACTCTTCGTTCGCAATCACACCGGTGGCGGCTCGCCTGCGGCGCTTGCCACCGGCTAATCTACGACACGCCTCCGGCGTGCAGGACGGTTCATGCAGGCATCGGCAGTGCTCACCACTGCGCCCCACTCAGTCTCGAAAACGTGGCACCACCGAGCCCGTAAAAACACTCGACACCGGATTCGGGTTGCACGCTGGAGGCGTGTCGTAGATTAGCCGGTGGCAAGCGCCGAAGGTACGCCGCCACCGGGCAAGATCCGCCCCTCCTCACGACCCCGGCAGGGTCGCGTCCTCGCCGTTACCGCCTGTCAAACACTCGGAACCGGATTCGGGTTGCAGCCGGAGGCGTCTCGTAGATGAGCCGGTGGCAAGTGCCGAAGGTACGCCGCCACCGGGCAAGATCCGCCCCTCCTCACGACCCTGGCAGGGTCGCGTCCTCGCAATTACCCACAACAACCGCGGGAGGCCTACTTCCGCAACATTCCGTGACGAAGGATGCGGGAGATCTCGCTGACCGCGGCGTCGGTCTCTTTGCCGAAGTGGTCTTTGACGCCGAAGAGGATCTCGACGGTGAAGTAGTTGTAGAAGATGCGCGTGGCCAGGATGACGGTCGAGACGGGCGACAGTCCGTCGGCGAGCCTGGCGCCGAGCTCCTGCTCCATGCCCGTGGCCTTCATGAAGATGGTGAAGCGCTCGGCCATGTTCTCGTAGAACTTGCGTACGTGCTCGCCGTCGAACTCCACGACGTCGACGTAAATGAGGGCGATGTACTCGCGATAGTCGCGGATGATCTCGCGGATGGCGTGTCCGAGCTCTTCGAGATTGTCGGGAAACGAACCCGAGGCCAGCGCGCGATTGAACGGAAAATCGGGCCTGGACATGGCCTCGAAATAGCGGTCGATCAGCGCGCGGAAGATGGCCTCTTTGTCGGGAAAGTGATGGTAGACATTTCCCTTCGACAGCTCGGCCTCGGCCGCGATGTCGCGCACGCTGGTCGCGCCGTAGCCCTTGTGCGAAAACAATTTCAGGGCCGCGTCGAGAATGAGCTGCTTCGACTTTTCGGACCGCTCTTCCTGGGTCATGCGCGGCAATGCTAGCTCAGTCGCTTCCGTAGCTCCTCCTTGACCACTTTTCCGTAGGGTGTGCGCGGAAGACTGTCGAGATAGACGAACCGGCGCGGCACTTTGTACCTGGCGATGCGCCCGCCGAGGTATTGCGCGAGCTCTTCCTCCGCGGCGGTGCCTACGATAAACGCAATGCCCACTTCTCCCCATGTTTCATCGGGGACCGCAATCACCGCGGCATCGGAGACGGAGGGGTGCGACACGAGCTCCGCCTCGATCTCGGCGGGATAGACGTTCACGCCGCCGCTGATGAACATCTCTTTGCGGCGGCCGGCGATGTAGAAGAAACCTTCCTCGTCGCGGCGGGCCAGATCGCCGGTGCGGAACCAGCCGTCGTCGGCGTAGGCCTCGCGCGTCGCGGCTTCGTTGTTCCAGTAGCCCTTCGAGACGTGCGGGCCGCGAATCCACATCTCGCCGACGTCGCCATCCATGTTCTCCAGGTTTACTTCGGTGAAGAGCATCGGACGGCCGATCGAGCCGGGCTTCCGGAACGAATCCTCAATGGTCATGGTGAAACAGTTCACGCCGACTTCGGTCATGCCGTATCCCTGTTTGAAGACCACACCGCGCTTCTGATACGCGTCGATGAGGTATTGCGGGAGCGGCGCGCCTCCGGAGATGAACCAGCGCACGCTGCTCAGGTCCGCCGATGCGAATTGCGGCGCGTCCATGAGCAGCTTCCAGATGGTGGGGACGCCGAGGACCACGGTGCAGCGTTCCTGCTCGATGGTGCGCCAGACTTCGGCGACGTCGAAGCTCTTGTGCAGAACGACGGTGCCGCCGGTGCAGAAGATCGGGATGCAGAACGCGGCCAGTCCGCCGGCGTGATAGAGCGGCGTGAAGATGGGAGTGACGTCGTCGTCGCGCAGGCTCCAGTTGACGGCGGTGTTGTAGCCGTTCCAGTAGAGCTGGCGGCGCGGGATCATCACGCCCTTGGGTTTGCCGGTGGTGCCGCTCGTGTACAACAGACAGTAGGTTTGTTCGGGATCGTTGCCCGTTGCTCGCGCGTTGCCGGACGCAGGGCGTGGCTTCAGCCCGCCCTCCCCCGGGGGGGGCGGGCTGAAGCCACGCCCTACGTTTGTCGCGTGTTTCGAGATGCCCACGTCCATCGTCTCGAAGCCTGGTCCGTAGAACAGCGCTTTCATTTCGCAGTCGGCGGCGATGTGTTTGAGCTCGTGCTCGGTCGCGCGGGTGGAGAGCGGGACGACGATGAGGTCGGCTTTGCCGGCGGCGAAGAAGAGCTCGAGGAACTCGGCGCTGTTGTGGGAGAGGAGGCCGAAGCGGTCGCCGGGTTTCAGAATCGTGCGCAGCATCGCGGCGGCGCGTTCGGCTCTCGCATTGAGCTCCGCGTAGGTGATGCGCTCGCCGGTCTCGATGGAGACGACGGCGAGGCGGCCGGGGGTGACGCGGGCGCGTTCGGTCAGGAGATCGAGGTCAAACATTCGAGGAACCTCGCGGGCTGCTGCAGGTGTGGGATGTGGGCGGCGCCTTCGATGACCTGCAGCGTCGCGCCCGGAATGGCGTTGCGCAACTCTTCGGCGTAATCGAGCGGAATGACGCCGTCGTCGGCGCCCCAGATGAGCGTCGTGGGAATGTCGATTTCGCCGAGGCGGGACTCGACGTGGTGCTCGAGCGTTTCGGTGAGGCGGAGCATCGGCGAGTCGACCGCGCGCTGCAGCAGGGCGTCGATCACCCACTCCTGCGGCTCGTAACGCGGGCCGTGCACGGCACGGAGAATCACCATCGCGTCGTCGCGATCGGTCGCGAAGAGCGGCACGGCCAGCGGACGCGCCAGTCCGCCCGAGGTCTCGAGGTAGAGGCGCGCGATGCGACCGCGATTGCGCAGCGCGAGCAGCAGCGCGATCCAGCCGCCGAGGGAGTTGCCGACCAGGGTGAGATCGCGTTCGTTGGCGAGAAGCTTTTCGAGCGAACGAACGATCAGCGAGAGCGGGATCGGGCCGGAAGACGGGACGCTCTCGCCGTGACCGGGGAGGTCGGGGATGAGGACGCGAAAGGATTTCGCGAGCGTGGGGGCAACGGCGAACCACGTCCCGGCGTGATCGTTCGCGCCGTGAATGAGGACCAGCGTTCTGCTGTCATCCCGAGCGTGAGTCGAGGGACCTGGACGGGTGGGGAGGCCCGGCTCGTG
>DASVSV010000503.1:0-4497 GCA_036387915.1 Thermoanaerobaculia bacterium | reverse complement strand
CATCTTGCCATGCAAGAGAGGAACCGCCAGCCTCAGGCATGAACGCGAGGGACGTTCATGAGTGCGGCAGCTCGGTCGCAGCCGCACACATGGAGGAAGGGGAAGGACGCGGAGCGCGCCCTTTCCCGGAGAACGCGTGCTTTACGGCTGGACCACTTCCGGCGCCGGCGCCGCGTCCAACGGCTCGTCGCGGACGGTCTTGCGGACCGGGTAGACGTGCGTGAGGATGCCGTTGTTGTGGTCGTCATGGTTCGGGCCGAGCTTGAGGAAGTAAGTGGTGGGCGTGCCTTCGGCGTTGAACTCGATCGGGGTGCCCCACTGCCACGGCTCGTCCACTTCGACGCCGACGAGGAAGGCCGGGACGCGGGCCGATTCCGTCAGCGCGTCGGTGATCCAGGTCGCGTCGTCCACGAGGTTCGACGTGCCCCAGTGGTGCTGGACTTCGAGCTGCGTGAAGTCGTGCGAGTTCGGGCCGGTGCTGGTCCAGTCGCTGTTGCTGGTGTTGCCGTAGTAGTCCATGCAGGTGTTCTGCGAAGAGCCGTTCTCGGAGGTGTGGCCGAGGCCGAAGTCGTGGCCGACTTCCTGGCACATCACGTGGCGCTGCTCGGTGACCGGGTAGCTGCTGTTGAAGTACGTGTCGTTGACCTTGGTCGTGCCCTGCGAGATATGGCCGCTGCTGAGCCAGATCTGCGCGAGACCGAGCCAGCCGTTCGTGCCGTACGGATAGTTGCAGACGCGGACCGCGCCGGCGACGGGGTCGCAGGTGCTGCGGCTGGCGCTGCTGGCGGTGATCGAGAGCGTGAGGACGGCGGAGTCGTTCCAGCCGAGGCGATTGGCGCTGTTCGGGTTGTTGGGATCGCCGAAGACCGACTTGTACAGGTGATCCGGCCAGTTCGCCCGGCTCGTGGCCACGGTCGTGTTGTAGATGGTCAGGCTCTTGGGGCAGGTGCCGCAACTGCGCGACCAGTGGTAAGTGCTCCAGCCGTGGCTGGCGAAGGCGGGAAGGGCGGTGACGGCGAGGATCAGGACTGCCAGCAACGAGACGAGGCGACGAGTTTTCATGAACGCTCCTTTTTCTTTCTGACGATTTCTTTGCTCACTGACTTCTGGACGGCATTACCGCAAAGATTCATCCAAGCGCGCGGAATCGGGTAAGTCGTTGATGCGCTGCGGCTTGCGCGCAGGAGAGCGACAATCGGAGCGGGTCACGTCCTGCGCACGGAGCCAATGATTGACCCGTCAGCGGATCATGATTTGACGACCGCGGCCGCGCTCGCGACGGCGCGAGCTCCAGTGGAGCGCTCCTTGCTCATCGATGAGGCATGAGCGAAGAGAAATCGACCGAGGAGCAGATGCAGAAGATTGACGCCATCGTCGGAGACGAGGTCCTCGGCTACGAGGGCGGCGCGCGAGGGGAGCACTCCGGACAGGACTCCGCGGCCGGCGAAGACCGTCAGTCGAACGACCCGGCGGACGGGCTCGCGGACAACCGTCCGGATCAGGTCGGGTCGCCGGTCCGGTAGAACGCCAGTGCGGCTTTCCCCACGGCGCGCATCGCGAGATAGTTGAGCGAGGCGCCGGCGACGGTGCCGAGGAGCGGCGCGATGGTGGGAAGTTTCCGCGCGAGAAAGCGTCCGAAGATCTTCTTCGCGATTTTCTTCGCCACCGCTTGCTCCAGCCCCTTGGCCAGCAGCACGCGGACGCCGAGACGGCCCGCGGAGGCGCCGGTGGCCACGGCCAGCGTGGCCAGGACTTCCTGGAAGCGCTGCTTGAGGTTCGCCTTGCGGTCGTAGAGGAACGCGATCGAGAGAATGAGGCGGCTCTGCTGCAGGACGAGATTGAAGATGTCCGGCGCCATGGCCAGTATCGCCAGCGGCCCTCCCGGCACGCCCGCCGCCGCGCCGACGGTGGCCACTTTCGCGGCCGCCTTCTTCGTCAGCGACTCCGCGAGCTGCTCGCGCGACAGGTTCGGCTTCGCCGCGCGCAGCGCGACGATCTCCGCATGGATGGCGTCCTGGTCGATCTCGGAGAAGAGGCGTTCGAGCAGGTTATAGAAACGTCCATCTTCGCTGGCCATCGCGTCCATCGCTGCACAGTTGCTGCCGCATGTGCGAGGGACCGCCGGAGGGCCTCCCGTCGTGCCCCGGGCGGCGGCTAGAGCCGCGCCACGTGGATGCGCTTCGACGTGGCGCTCTGCTCCGTCCAGGCGAACCAGATTTCGTTGCCGGAGCGTGCGGTGCGGGCGAAGCCGGCGGCGCGGGCGGTGGCGGAGTCGGCGATCTTGATCGACGCGGGGAGCGTCCCGTTGCGCGGGACGCGGCGTGCGCGGATCTCCGCGCCGCCGGCGGTCTGCTCGAGCCAGGTCACGAAAGCCGTGTCCGCGTCGAGCAGCAGCACGTCGACGCGGCCGGCCGGCTTGCCGTCGTCCACCACGACCGGCTTCCCGAACGTCGCGCCGCCGTCATCCGAGAACGCGGCGTGCACGCGCTGGCGCTCGCCCGCGGCCGTGAACCACGCCGTCACGACGCGCTGTCCGCGCGCGTCGACCTGCGGACCGTTCACAGGGCAGCCGTTGATCTTCCAGCCGTCCGCGTTCACGAGCTTCGGCGGCGTCCACCCTTTGGCGGTCTTCGTCACATAAGAGATGTCGCGGACCTCGTCCTCGGTGCGATCGCGATACGCGATGACCGGACCGCGCGCGCTGACGGCCATGCCCGTCGTGCAGCACTCGCAGGTGCGCTGGTCGAGTGCGGTGTCGGCGGCGACCGTGCCGTTCGCGGTGACGGTGGCGTAGCGGATGGTCATGTCGCCGGCGTCGTGTTCGTGATCGCCGCCGGTCTTCATGTTCCGGCCGTCGAGCCACGTCGCGCCGACGCCGCCGCCGGGCAGCGCGGCCAGCGTCACGAAGCCGTGCTCGGCCTGCTTGCCATCCCGATTGAGGAGGAAAGGCTTGCCCCAGGTCGCGCCGCCGTCGGTGGAGGTGGCCATGCGCACGTCATACGAATACGTGCTGGCGCCGCTCTTCTGCAGCCAGTGCGCGAACAGCGTGCCCTTCGCGTCTTCGACGATCGACGGAAAGTCCGCCCAGTTCACGAAGAGGTCGTTGCGATCGACGATGGTGCGCGGCGCGCTC
Organism: Thermoanaerobaculia bacterium; assembly: GCA_036387915.1. Taxonomy (GTDB): domain Bacteria; phylum Acidobacteriota; class Thermoanaerobaculia; order Gp7-AA8; family Gp7-AA8; genus QHVT01. Next base: position 1,364 of record DASVSV010000503.1, on the reverse strand, counting down.
CACTTTCCGCCGCGGTAGCGCGCGAACCGCAACGCCGTGCGGTCGGTGCCCGCCACCGGCTCGAGCCAGCTCAGGAGGACGCCGTCGCGTGTCGCGGAGAGAAACGGCTCGGCCGCGTTGGCGCCGGCGGGGGAGGCGACTGCCTCCAGTCCTTTGCGCTGCGTCTTCGGCCCGGCGGCGTTCCCTTCTTCCGCACAGCGCAGGGTCAGCAGGGCGAGCACGATCGCGGTCACGAGTTTCACGTTGGCGATTGTACCGGTGATGCATTAACGTCAGGCGTGTGTAAAGGAGGATGTAATGACGTTTCGTAGATCGCTGAAGGTGTTCTTCGCCATTGCGCTGTTCCTGGTCGTCTGCGTGCCGCTCACCACCGCCGTCCAGCCCGAACCGGCTGCATCGACGGACCGCGTCGTCGCCGCGCCCGAGTCTCCGGCGCCGGCCCCCGCGGCCGTGGCGCGCTGCGGCCGTTGCGGAGACGGCCAGTGCGTGAAGTCGTGCGGCGAGACGGCGACGAGCTGTCCGGCCGACTGCGGCGGAATCCCCCAGCCGTCGAAGGCCGCCGCAAAGTGCGAAGTCGAAGCGAAGAAGCAGTAAGGCCGAGATAAAGGGCAGGCGCCGAGGCGCTTGCCCTTGACCTCAACGGTCATCGATTACGGCTGGTGACTTTGCGGCCTCGCGCACAGAGTCGGTTGTTTATGATGCGGCCGTGGCCACAGTCGTGGTGTTGAACGGCACGTCGAGCTCCGGCAAGACCACCATCGCCTGCGCGCTGCAGGACGCCGCGCCGCGCGTGCTGCTGAACTTCTCGATCGACAGCATCCTCTCCGCGTTGCCGGTCGCCGCGATCGAGCGCATCGTCCGCGGAGACGACATCTCCGATCTCGATTACCCCGGACTCGTGCGAGGGTATTACGCGTGCGTCCGCGAGCTGCTCGCCCTCGGCCGCGACCTCGTCATCGACAACGCCATCACCGCACGCGATCGGGCCGAGCTGCTGGTGGCCGCCGTGGCCTCGCATCACGTCGTGATGGTGGGACTCCATTGTGCGCCGGAGGTGCTCGCCGAACGTGAGCGGATGCGCGGCGACCGGCAATTGGGGATGGCCGTCGCGCAGCAGTCCCACATTCATTCGTGGTTGAGCTACGACGTGACGATCGACACCACGCATACGTCGGCTGAAATCGCGGCGCAGGAGATTCTTCGCGTCATGGAGACGGGGAGGAGCGAGGCGTTCGAGCGCACGCGCGCCGCGCTCGGATGAGCGTGGTGTCATACTCCGGGCACCGATGACCAGTGACGGCGCCGCACGATCACGGTCACGGCGGAAATGGACCGAAGAAAAAAGGAGAGATCATGACCAGACT
>DASVSV010000502.1:0-2314 GCA_036387915.1 Thermoanaerobaculia bacterium | reverse complement strand
CGAGCAGCGCGCGCATGTCGGACATCGAATAGCCGGACACGCGGTTCTCCGCGGCGGCGAGCTGCGTCAGCTTCGGGTCGCTGGTCGCGCCGAGGTAGTACGTCTCGATGCCGCGGGCGTCGGTGTGGGCCAGCAGCGCGTTGACGTGAATGGAGACGAAGATGTCGCTGCGCGATTCGTTCGCCAGCCGCGCCCGCTCTTTGAGGGCGATGGTGCGATCGCCGTCGCGCGTGGCCACGACTTCGAAGCCGTCGCTCTCGAGGCGCGTCTTCAGGCGCTGCCCGATGTCGAGGGTGATCTCTTTCTCGAGGAGCTGCGCCGCGGTGGCGCCGGGATCGGAGCCGCCGTGTCCCGCGTCGAGCACCACCCGCCGCACCGCCAGCGGGAACGCCGTCGCCGCGACGCGCTCCGTCTCCGGCCGGGCCTCGGCCGCGCGGAAGATCGGCAATCCCGCCTGCCGCAGGATTTTCATCGGCACCGGCGGGAGCGGCTGTTCGCCGCGCGCGAGCATCAGCGCCGCGCCGGCCATGACCAGCGTCAGCACGATCAGCGGCGCCCGCGCCATCCAGATCCGGAAGGCCCGCCGCACCGGCCGCACGGCGCGCGGAGGCAGTCCTCGGATGGTCTCGAGGTTCTCCGCCACCGCCTCCTGCAGGACGCGGCGCTTGACCCGATTCATGTCGGCCGGTCTCATGCGCGGGGGTAAGTGTAACGCGGAGCTACAAATCCACGGCCGCGGGCACCGGTGTGTCCTTCATCAGCTCGACCCCCTCGGACCGTGCGACGTACGTGGCGATGGTGAGGTCGCCGACCACGTTGAGGGTTGTGCGGCACATGTCGAGGATGCGGTCGACGCCGAGGATGATGGCGATGAGGGCCGGGTTCACGCCGATCTGGGCCAGCACGATGATGATGAAGGGGATGGAGCCGGACGGCACGCCGGCCGTGCCGATGCCGCCGAGGATGGCCAGGTAGACGACCATCAGCTGCGTGCCCATCGACAGGTCGATGCCGGCGAGCTGGGCCAGGAAGAGCACCGTCACGCCTTCGTAGAGCGCGGTGCCGTTCTGGTTCGCCGTCGCACCGACGGTGAGCACGAAGGAGTTGATGTCGCGCGGCACGCCGAGGTTCTCCTCGGAGACTTTCAGCGCGGTGGGGAGCGTGGCGTTCGAAGACGACGTCGAGAACGCGGTGATCATCACCGTCTTGATGCGGCGGAAAAACTCGAGCGGGTTGATGCGCGAGAGCAGCGCCAGCGACAGCGAGTAGACGCCGAACATGTGGATGGCCAGTCCGAGCAGCACCGTCAGGACGAACCAGCCGAGGCTGGCCAGCAGCTCGAAGCCGAAGCGGGCGGTCATGGTGAAGAGGAGCGCGAAGATCGCGTACGGGCCGAGCCGCATCACGATCTGGATGCCGGCCTGCGTGGCGGCGAAAACCGCGTCGAGGACGGAGATCAGCGGCGCGGCGATCGGTCCGGGCACCAGCGTCAGGCAGATGCCGAGGAAGAGGGCAAAGAACATCAGCGCGAGCATGTCCGGCGTCTCGCGTCCCACGGAGTAGAAGACGTTCGTCGGCACGACGGTCTTGACCGCTTTCAGCAGCGGCGCGTCAGTGGACTTGGCGCCGCCGACCGCGCTCTCGACGCGCTCCTGGGCGTCGTTGCTGTAGCGCTCCGCGAGTTGCTGTCCGACCACCGGGTCGATGCGCTTGCCCGGCTTGATGGTGTTGGCGAGCGTGAGTCCGATCAGGACGCTGATCGCCGAAATGATCAACGTGTAGACCAGCGACTTCACGCCGATGCGCCCGATGCGGCGCAGGTCGCCCAGTCCCGCCACGCCGACGACGAGCGAGGAGAAGACCAGCGGCACGACGAGAAGAAGAAGGAGGCGGAGGAAGAGCTGGCCGATCGGATTGGTGATGTGGTCGGCCACGAAGATGAGGTTCGGGTCCTTCGCGCCGAGGATGCGGTTGAGGATGCCGCCGAGAGCCGCGCCGGCGATCAGACCAATGAGGATCTTCGTGTGAAGAGGGACCCGCCGCACGGACTCTGCCATGGCGGGGCATGGTACACGGCAGCGCGCGTCGCGCGCAGGTAAAAGGTAAAAGAGGAAAGGTGAAAGGTCCGCTTCGCGAGAGCGCACGCTGAGCGCGCATTCTCGCGGAGCGACTTTTACCTTTCCTCTTTACCTTTTACCTGTGCCCGTCGCCGTTTTAGGAGCTCCTGAACGGAACGCCGGCGTCGCCTTCGATGTCATCCTAATGGCCTTAACTTAGCGCAGTTTGCACGCCCCCTCACCCGCCCTTCGGGCAC
>DASVSV010000501.1:0-2892 GCA_036387915.1 Thermoanaerobaculia bacterium | reverse complement strand
CAACGCACCCGAATACGAAAGCGGCGGCTAAGGCCGCCCGCACTCCATAACGGCGGCAGCTCGGTCGCTGCCGCACGCTAAACGTTGACTGTAAACGTGGTCGGGTTGTTGGTGACGGTGATCGTCCCGCCGTGCGCTTCCACGATGCGTTTGCAGATGCTCAGTCCGAGGCCGTAGCCGGCGGGGGATTTGGAGCGGGAGCGGTTTACGCGGAAGAAGGGCTCGAAGAGATTCGGCAGGTCGGCGGCGGGGATGCCGGGGCCGTCGTCGGTGACGCGGATCTCGCCGGGCGAGACGTGCACTTTGACGTTCGGGCCGCCGTACTTGGTCGCGTTCTCGAGCAGGTTGCGGATGACGGTGCGCATCTTGTCCGCGTCGACGTTCGCGACCGACTCCGCGGCGACGACGCGCACGCGCGGAAAGTCGGCGGCGACGTCGCGCACCAGCTCCGCGAGGTCGTGCGGCGCGAGGCGCAGGCGTCCGTCGCGCAGGCGCTCCAGCTCGAGCAGCTCGGCGATCATGGCCTCCATCTCGGCGACGTCGGCGGTCATGTGGCGGCGCGTGTTGTCCTCGGGCAGCAACTCCAGCGCAACGCGCAGGCGCGTGACGGGGGAGCGCAGCTCGTGACTGACGTCGAGCAGCAGCTGATCGCGTGCGTCGATCATCCCGCGCACCCGTCCGACCATTGCGTTGAAGGCGTCGGTGAGCGCACCGAACTCGTCGCGCGTGGGATTGGGGAGGACGACGTCGAGTTCTCCTTCGCTCAGGCGCGCCACGCCGTCGCCGAGCGTGCGCAGGGGACGGAGCAAACGCCGCAGCACCACGTGCGCGATGACGAGCACCGCGATCATCAGCACGAGCAGCAGCACGAGCATCGCGTCGTGCGCGATGATCAGACGGCGATACTGCGTCCAGCGGAAGACGTACGAGCCGCCGTCCGGGGCCGGCAGGACGGTGTAGTCGTAGCCGTAGCGGCGATGCTCGTCGTGCGCGTTGGCAACCGGCGGCAGGTCGTCGGCCGTGGCCCAGGTGCCTTTCGGTCCCTCGTAGCGCACGTCGATGGCGAACTGCTCGCTGACCCGTTTCGCTTCGTCGTGGCCGGGCTGCGTGGCGGCGAAGAGGCGGGCGTAGTCGCTCGACAGGTTCGACGGCGCGCGGAGTGCGGGGAACATCACGAGGGCGAAGAAGATCGAGACCAGCAGCAGCAGGCTGGTGGCCATGGCCAGCATGATCGCGACGAGCTTCGCGAAGACCGACCTATGCATCGGCGGCCGCCGTCGACGGATGAATGAAGGAGTAGCCGGCGCCGCGCACGGTACGGATGTACGCGGGACGCCTGGCGTCGTCGCCGAGCTTCTGCCGCAGGCGGCTCACCAGGATGTCCACGGAGCGGTCGAACGAGTCCCAATCGACGCCGCGCGTTTCGTCGAGGATGCGGTCGCGCGACAGTACCCGTCCGCGATTGCGCACCAGCAGTCCCAGGAGCGCGAACTCGGCGGTGGTGAGGGCGAGATCGACTCCGTTGAGATGTGCGGAGTGCGTGGTCCAGTTCACTTCCAGCGGCCCGGCGCGAATGACCTCGTCGTCTTCGCCGCCTTTGCCGCGGCGCAGCACGGCCTGGATGCGCGCGACCAGCTCGCGCGGCTCGAACGGCTTGGGCAGATAGTCGTCCGCGCCGAGCTCGAGGCCGACGACGCGGTCCATCACGTCGCCGCGCGCGGTGAGCATGATCACCGGCACGCGGCTGGTCTCACGAATCCGGCGGCAGACCGCGAAGCCGTCCATGTCCGGCAGCATCACGTCGAGGATGACGATGTCGGCCTGCTTCACCAGCCGCAGCCCGGCCTCGGGATGGATAGCCGCGGTGACGGCGAAGCCGAAGCGGCCGAGGTATTCGGTCAGCAGCGCGCCGAGGCGCTCGTCGTCGTCGATGATCAGGACCTGTGTCGTCATGCGAGCAGCGCCTCGATGGGCGGGAGGCGCGAGGCTTTCCGCGCCGGCACGGAGCCGAAGCCGAGTCCCGCGATCAGGACCATCACCGCGGAAGCCAGCAGCGCGTGCGTTGGTAAAGCTGTTGACCATTCGGTCGCCAGCGCCACCGCGGCCGCGCCGAGGGCGCCGATCGCGAGCCCGGCCAGCCAGCCGCCGAGCGCGAGCAGTGTAGCTTCGATGAGGAACTGCGCGAGGATGTCGCGCGGCGTGGCGCCGACGGCGATGCGCAGCCCGATCTCGCCGGTGCGCTCGCGGACGGACATCATCATCAGGGCCAGGATGCCGGTGCCGCCGACCAGCAGCGCCAGCGCGCCCAGGCCCGTGCCGAACAGCGTCAGCGAGTCGGCGACCTGCTGCTGCATCGTCATCATCCGGGCGGTGTTCTGCACGCCGAAGTCGTCGCGGCCGTGGCGCGCGCGAAGGAGCGTCGTGACCTCCGCGCGCGCGTCCTCCATCCGCTCCGGATCGCGCACGCTGATGAAGATCGTGTTCAGCGACGTGGTGTTGAACACGCGGCGCATGGCGGTGCGGAGCGGCACGAGGAGCTGATTGTCCTCGTCGGACCCGTCGGCCGCGACGCCCCGCGGCGCGAGGATACCGATGACGTCGAACGGCACGCCGCGCACGCGGATCTCGTCGCCCACGCCCACGTCCAAAGCCTCGGCCACGCTCGAGCCGAGGACGGCCACGCGGCGGATGTCGTCCTCCTCGAAAAACATCCCCTCGCTCAACGCGAACCGCCGCACGTGCATGAACGATGGTGTCGTCCCGCGAACATTGGTCACGGTCGCGACGCCGTTGCCAAACGTAGGGCGCGGCTTCAGCCCGCCCCCCCGGGGGAGGGCATACGCGCTGACTTTGGGTGAGAACAACCCCTCATCCGCCCTTCGGGCACCTTCT
>DASVSV010000500.1:0-1584 GCA_036387915.1 Thermoanaerobaculia bacterium | reverse complement strand
GCGGTGATGGCGCGGCGGCTCAGCGCGGCCAGCGCGAACAGCACCGCCGTGGCCACGAACGCATTCGGCACCGCGAAAAGAAAGTAAGACGTCAGGTAAGCCTCGGCCCGGAACGGCCCGAGGATCTGCGGCTCCACGCCCGGCATGCGAGTGGCGACGAGGAGGGCGATCGGTACCGCCAGGAGCAGCAGCGCCGTCACCGTGAACGCGCCGAGAAAACGGCCGGCCAGGTACGAGCCCTTGCGCAGCGGCGTCGTGTAGACCAGCGGGGCCATGCGCACCTGCACGTCGCGCGTCGCCGAGTCGCCGGCCACGCCCGCCGTCATGAGCAGCGCGAACATGCTCGTGACGATCGTGATCAGGCTGATGATGATCGGCGCGTTGAAGAAGTAGCCGTCATTGCGCGCGTCGAGGACCACCGAGTACGTCAGCGCCAGCGCCAGCCCGAGAAAGAGCGCGAAGTAGACCCGCGTCGAGACCCGTCGCAACTGGTAGCCGAGCTCGAACGTCAGCACCTCCCAGAGCTTCGTCATCGCGCCACCTGCAGCGCGCCGCCGTTGCGCCGGCCGTAGTTGCCGGCCATGACGCTGAAGTAGACGTCCTGCAGATCGGCGTCGACGGCGTGAAAGGCGGGCGACGGCGCGACGTCGCTGCAGACGCGGACCAGCGTCCGTCCGGAGAGCAGCTTCGTCGACAGCAGCGCGTGCTCGCGCTCGATGGCCGGCAGTTCGTCCTTCGTCACCAGCCGTTCCCAGACCCGCCCGCGCATCTCGTCCACCGCGCGCAGCGGCTCGGCCTCGAGCAGGATGCGCCCCTTGTTGATGATGGCCATGCGGGTGCAGAGCTCGGACACGTCCTCGACGATGTGCGTCGAGAGAATGACCACGCTGTTCTCGCCGAGCTCGGCGAGGAGGTTGAGGAAGCGCACCCGCTCCGCCGGATCGAGTCCCGCCGTCGGCTCGTCGACGATCAACAGCTTCGGATTACCGAGCAGGGCGATCGCGATGCCGAACCGCTGGCGCATCCCGCCCGAGTACCCGCCCAGCTTCTGCTTGCGCGCTTCCCAGAGGTTGGTCTGCTTGAGCAAAGCCTCCACGACCGCGCGCCGCTCGCCGCGACCGACGATCCCCTCGAGGATCGCGAAGTGCTCGAGCAGTTTCTCCGCCGAGACGTTCTGATAAACGCCAAAATCCTGCGGCAGATATCCCAGCGTCTCCCGCACGGCCTGCTTCTGCCGCACCACATCCAGCTCGCCGAGATGAATCGTCCCCTCATCCGGCTCCTGCAACGTCGCCAGAATCCGCATCAACGTCGACTTCCCCGCCCCATTCGGCCCCAGCAACCCAAACATCCCCGCCGGAATCCTCAAACTGACGTCCCGCAACGCCTGCACACCATTCGGATAAGTCTTGGAGAGGTTGTCGATACGGAGGTCGAGCGTCATCCCGGGTTACTACGCCGGGGTGGGGTGGAGGTGTACACCGCCCGTCGAGGGCGCAGGGGGCAGGAGCGGGCGCTTGCGCGGATCGGGCCTGACGCCAAGAGCGTGGAAACGTAGGGCGTGGCTTCAGCCCGCCTCCCCCG
>DASVSV010000499.1:0-2647 GCA_036387915.1 Thermoanaerobaculia bacterium | reverse complement strand
CCCCCACGCCCTACGTTCGGCGCCGCCTACTCCCCGTCAAACGCGCAAGCGCTGAGGCTGCTCTCATCTCTCATCGCTCCGCTGTATCCTGTCCCCACACGTGCAACTTTCCCCCGGTGACCGTATTGGCCAGTACGAGATTCTTCGCCCGCTCGGCGCAGGGGGCATGGGAGAGGTCTACTGCGCGCGCGACCAGAAACTCGGCCGCGAAGTCGCGCTGAAGATCCTGCCCGCCGAGCTCTCCCAGAACCCCGAGGCGCTGCGGCGGTTCGAGACCGAAGCGCGGGCCGCGTCCGCGCTCAATCATCCGAACATCGTCACCATCTACGAGATCAACGAGTCCGAGAACTTCGCCTGGATCGCGATGGAGCTGGTCGACGGCGAGGACCTCCGCACGATGACGGGCCGCGAGCCGCTGTCGCTGAAGATCGCGCTGCGCATCGCCACCAAAGTCGCGGACGGACTGGCCGCCGCGCACGAGCGCGGCATCGTGCATCGCGACCTCAAGCCGGACAACATCATGGTCACACCGGACGGGTTCGTGAAGATCCTCGACTTCGGGCTGGCCAAGCAGTTGCGCGTCCTCAACTCCGACGAGACCACGGTGCCGCACACCTCGCCCGGCACGATCTTCGGCACGGTCGGCTACATGTCGCCCGAGCAGGCCACGGGCCGCGACATGGACGCGCGCTCCGACCAGTTCTCGTTCGGGGTCATGCTCTACGAGCTGATCACGCGCGTGCGTCCGTTCGAGCGCGAGTCGCGCACCGAGACGCTGGCCGCGATTCTGCGCGACACGCCGCCGCCGCCGTCGGCGGTCGACGAGACCATCTCCCGCGACCTCGACCGCATCGTGTCGCGCTGCCTTTCCAAACACCCGCGCGAGCGTTACGCGTCGACGCGCGATCTCGCGCGTGACCTGCGCGAGGTCCGCGACAGTTTCACGCAGTCGTCCATCGACCGCCGGCCGTACGTGAGCCAGCGCCGCACGAAAGTGCGTCCGCTGCACTGGGCCGCGCTGGCGGCGCTGCTGACGCTCGTCGTCGGCGCAGGCGCATTCCTGATGTGGAAGCGCCGCGACGCCGCGCACCGCATCACCTCCGTCGCCGTGGTCCCGTTCCGCGACCTCGGCGCGACCGCGGAAGGCCGCGTCTTCGCGGACGGCATCTCCGAGATGGTGGCCACGCGCCTGGCGCAGGCGCGCGAGCTCCGCGTGGCCACGCCGTTCGACGGCGCGCCGATCCGCGAGACCGACGACGTCGCCGCGGTCGCGAAACGCACCGGCGCCACCGCGGTCGTCCGCGGCACCGTGCAGCGCGGCGGCGGCGACGTGCGCGTCACGGTCTCACTCATCGACGCGCGCGGCGGACGCACGCTCGCCGCGATCACCACCACTCGTCCGGCCACGGATCTTTTCGCATTGCAGGACATCGTCGCCGAGGAACTGCTGCGCGTCCTCGGACGCCAGGTCGCGCCGCGCCCTCCCGTCGCCGCCGCCGTCCTCGGCGCCGACGACCAGCGGCGCTTCACCGAGGCGGTGGGATTGCTGCAGCGCGTGCGCGACGAGCACTCCGTCGACCGCGCCATCACCTCCCTCGAGTCGATTCTGCGCAATGCGCGCGAGTCGGGACAGGTGAACGCGCTGCTGGCGCGCGCGCTGCTGTACAAGTCGACGCTCACGCGCAGACCGGCACTCGTCGAACAGGCCATGGTGTACGCGACGCGTGGCGTGACTCTCAGCGGCAACGATCCCGAAACGCACATCACGCTCGGCCAGTTACAGAATGCGTCGGGACGTCACGCCGACGCTGTCAAGTCGTTCGAGCGTGCACTGGCGCTCCGTCCGCAGAATCCCGATGCGTTCCTCGGCATGGGCAACGCTTACACCGAGTTGGGCAGGGGCGCGGAGGCGGAGCAGATGTACCGGCGCGTCCTTGCGGTCCGGCCGGACGAAACGGGCGCGATGTCGCGCTACGGCACCTTCTGTTACCGCCAGGGACGGTATGAAGACGCGGCGAAGTATTTTCGCAGGACCGTCGAACTCCAGCCCGATCTGCCGCAGGCCCACGCGAATCTCGGCGTTGCGCTGCAGGCTCTGGGACGGAACGACGAGGCTCTCGCCGCTTATCAGAAATCGCTGGCCATCCAACCGACGGCGCCCGGCTATTCGAACCTCGGCACGCTGCAGTTTTACCTGGCTCGTTACGACGACGCGCGATTGTCGTACGAGCGCGCGACGCAACTCGCCCCCGCGGACTTCGTGGTCTGGTCGAATCTCGGCGACGCCTGCCGTTGGTCACCGGCGGCGCGCGAGCGCGCGCCCGATGCATACGCGCGCGCAATTGCCGCGGCGCGCGTCGCGCTGGAGTCGACTCCGAACGACGCGTACATCCGCTCCGTGATTGCGGTGAGTCTTGCCAAAAGCGGCAACGCGGAAGAAGGACAGCGCGAGATCCGCCGCGCCCTCGAGATCGATCCGACCAATGCGTCCGTGCTCTACAAGGCGGCCGTCATCGCTTTGATTCGCGGTCACAATGACAGTGCCATTTCCTGGATCGAGCGTGCCGTCGCGAGCGGATATCCCGCGACCGAACTGCAGCGCGATCCGGAGCTCGAAACACTTCGCGCTCTGCCGTCCTTCAGGAAA
>DASVSV010000498.1:0-16798 GCA_036387915.1 Thermoanaerobaculia bacterium | reverse complement strand
CGAATCCTTCTTCTTAGTATCGCGCCGCACGAACCCTTTTCTCCTGATCGGCACCCCTCGGACATTTCTCTTGGGGCTGAGGGAGAAGCGGGGAAACGGCAGGAACAGCTATAGGCGGGCCGGTACGACCGGCAGCGCTGCATGGCCAAGCCTAAACGCACGCCTGTCGACGGAACACGTGTTTGCGCGACGACATGGGCACAACAAGCGCTGCCGGTCGTACCGGCCCGCCGGAGGCCTCCCGGTCCGTCTTCCTTCCGCAGGTGCGATGAGAACGTGGCGCAATCCCGGTTACGATAGTGGCGAGAAACGATTGATGCGACGAGCTGCCTCCAACGCGATGCGGTCGACTCCCGAGCTGGTACTGATTGCACGGGTGCCGGAATCCACGATTGGTTCCGTGGTGCCGGTGCCGCTCGAAGCCCTCGACTCGTTTGCCGAACCGGAGCCGTCGAAGGGAGCGACCATCGAGCTGGCCAGCGGCCGCTTGGTCGTCGCCATTCACGGTCTCGTCACCGGACGCCTCGCGATCCACGCACAGTCCTCCGACGCGGACGACGCGGTCGAAGACTTTCTCCGCGAGAGCGGCATCCCCCACGACGCGATCGAATGGCGCCGCCCTTCCTTCGCGCGCCGATAGAGGACCTTTTTGACGAAAACCGTCGCCCCCCACCCTCCCCTCACCGACTACTACGACGCTCCCGCAAAACGCGAGGAGTACGTCCGCGACATCTTCGACGAGACCGCACCCTGGTACGACTGGGCGACCTGGTTCCTGTCGTTCGGGTCCGGCGACTGGTATCGCCGCGAGGCGCTGAAACGCATCGGCCTGGCGCCGGGGATGAAACTGCTCGATCTCGCGACCGGTACGGGCGTCGTCGCACGCGCCGCGGTCGAGGTGCTGGGCGATCCGCGCGCGATCGTGGGCATGGATGCGAGCTTCGGCATGCTGCACTCCGGACGCACGGCCAACGCGAAAGTGCAGTCGCCCGCGGAACGGCTCGCGCTGCGCGATCGATCAGTCGACCGCATCTCGATCGGCTTCGCCCTCCGCCACTTCGCCGACCTTGCGGTCGTTTTCGCCGAATGCCATCGCGTGCTCAAGCCGGGCGGCAAGCTCCTGATCATGGAGATCACCGCCCCCGACTCCCGCCTCGCCCGCGCCTTCCTCGGCATCTACATGGGCCGCTTCGCTCCATTCGTCATCGGCCTGAAGACCCGCAGCCCCCGCGCCGCGGAGCTCTTCCGCTACTACTGGGAAACCACCCGCGACTGCGTCCGCCCCGCGGTGATCACCGACGCGCTCCGCGCGGCCGGATTCTCGGATGTGGAGAGACGGAGAGAGGTGGGGATCTTCAGCGAGTACTCGGGGAGGAAGTAGTCAGCGCCGTGCGCGGGTTTCGAAGAAAACCGCTACGATGTCCTTGCTGATCCTGCCTTCCGCGACAGCGATCACGAGGTCGTAAAGCTCGTCCTCGGTGGCCTCCACCTCGATGTAATTCGCCTCGAGAAAAGTGAGTGCTGCCGCCGCGGCTGTCCGCTTGTTGCCATCGACGATGGATGGTTGCGGCAGATGCCGTAGAGATACGCCGCCGCCATCTCGAAGAGTGTGGTGTGAAGGTACTCGCCGCCGAACGTCGCCTCCACGTTGCCCATCGCCGACTCGAGCAGACCAAGACTCGCGTTCCCGAAGGTCCGCCGAAGGCGGCCAGTTGCATCTCGTGAAGCGCGAGGACGCGGCTGAGCGTGAGAAACAGCGGCGGCACGACTACTTGCTCAGCCGTCGGAACAGGCCAGCGTGTTTCGCCATGACCTTCTCAGCCGCCTCACGGAAACGGCGCTCGTCGTCCTGATCGTGAATCGGCGTCACGAGCAATCCCTCGTCGCTCATGGAGAGTTCCACTTCCCCATCCTTGCCGAGCCCCAGCCGCTGGAGCAGCGGCTCATCGGGGACGAGTACGGCGTCATCGCCGACGCGGCTGAGCTTCTTCTTCATCGCTTCAGTGTAACGCCAGCGCTTCTCGACCGCTTCCCGCTTGGGGCTACGAGCTACCCGCGGCGGCGGCGCGTCTCGCGTCTTCCAGCCGGCCGATCTGGATGGTGAGGAACTCCTGGAGCGGCTGCTCCTGTTCGGCGGCCATGGGGGAGAAGACGATCGCGGAGCGGAAGACGTATTCGGGGCCGTCGTCGCCGCGGCGCACCTGCACGATCGAGCGCAGCACCTCGCACGGGATGTAGATGCCGCCGTAGCTCGGGAAGATCAGCGTGGCCGCGGCGCCGGGCTTGACCGGCGAGCGATGCACGACCGCGGCGCCGGTGAGGCTGAGGTCGATCAACTCGCCGTTGACGTCGGAGAGCTGCACCGGGATGGAGGCGGTGGGAACGCGCTCGGCGCGACGGCGATCTTTCGGTGCGGCCATGAACCGCGCTCGATTATAGCGGCCACAGCTCGACGCGTTCGAGCCGTCGCAGTTGCAGCCGTGCCGCGGCGCTGGCGTTGGCGACCGAGATCTCGATGCAGCCGGTCGACCCGACGATCAGGAACGCGCCCGGCGCGGCATCGCCGTAGTTCTCCTCGATCCGGTCGATGGTGTGCTCGCGCACGCGCAGCGCAAACGGCGCGAACGGGATCTTCGCGCGATCGACGTCGGTGATGGCGTTGCCGAAACGATCCACCGCGACGATGCTCCCGCGTACGGTCTCGCCGTACGCCGGCGGCTGATACGGCAGCCGCGTGATCCGCGCAAGCGGCGGACCGAGCTCGCTGATCGGCGTGCCGTTCGCGATGGCCGCGGCCACCGGCGCAAACCGATCGCGCCCGTGAAACGTGTTGCTCCCCTCGGGCAGGAAGAACGCCTCGTTCGTGACCGCATGCGCGACACCGTCGACGAACGTCAGCAGACCGTTGTCCGGCGCGAGGAAGACGCGTCCTTCCGACTCCACGGCGATGATGTTGCGCGCGGTACCGACGCCGGGATCGACGACGCAGACAAAGATCGTCCCCACCGGCCAGTAGCGGACGACGGTGTTGAGGAACCACGCGGCGCCAAGGACGTCGTACGGGGCGAGATCGTGGGAGAGGTCATGCACGACCGCGTCCGTGCGCGAGGCGAGCACGCCCTTCATCGCCGCGACGTAAGGGTCGCGCGTGCCGAAGTCGGTGAGGAGGGCGATCACGTCTCTCGATTTTATCCCGCGCGCAGACGCGGGATCTCCGGGGATATCGGCATCGCACATGCCACGTCCGGCGAGCGTGCACCGGAGATCCCGCGTCTAGCGCGGGATAGAATCCGGCGGTGTTCGCCACCGTCCCGCCGCCGCCGAACCGGCTCCTTCTCTTCGCGCGGCTGCCCGAGCTCGGCAAGGTCAAAACGCGCATGGCCAAAGACCTCGGCGCGGAGCGCACGCTGGCCGTCTACGAGTCGATGTTGCAGACGGTGCTCGCGTCGATCGGGCACTCGTCGCCCGAGACCGAGATCGAATGCATGTGGCCTCCGACGCGATCCGCGAACGGCGAGCTGCTCCGGCGCGCGTTCGGCGCACACGCCGCCGCCATGCAGACTGGCGCCAACCTCGGCGATCGTCTCTCGATGGCGTTCTCCGAGCGCTTCTTCTTCCATCGCACCGACAAGATCGTCGCCATCGGCGCGGACGACCCGCTGCTGCCGCGCGCGTTGATCGACCACGCCTTCGCACTGCTCGATTCGTGCGAGTACGTCCTCGGCCCGGCGGAAGACGGCGGCTACTATCTCTTCGGCTGCCGCGCCGCGTCGTTCGAGCCGGACGTGTTCCACGGCATCGAATGGGGCACGTCCACCGTGCTCGCGGCCACCGTCAAACGCATCGCGCAGACCGGCCGCACCATGGCCCTCCTCCCCGAGCGCTTCGACATCGACACCGCGGCAGACCTGGAGCGGTATGCTCGCGCGACGGGGTGGCAGCCATGAAGATCCTGAACGCGGAGCAGATGCGGAACATCGACCGGCGCACGACGGAGCGCTTCGGCGTGCCGTCGATCGTCCTGATGGAGAACGCGGCCAGCGTGGTGGTCGACGCGCTGTTCGAGCGTTATCCTGACAGCGATCGCGTGGCGCTGCTCTGCGGCACCGGCGCGAACGGCGGCGACGGGTTTGCGGTGGCGCGGCATCTCGAGAATCGTGGCGTGGTGCCGGTCGTGATCGTGGTCGGCGAGCGCTCGGCGATCCAGGGCGACGCCCGCACCAACCTCACCATCTGCGAGCGCCTCGGCATCCCGATCTACGATGTGCGCGCCACGGACGACGTCGAGACGGTGCTCGCGCACGCGGCCGACGCCGACCTGCTCGTCGACGCGATCTTCGGCACGGGCCTCAATCGCGCGCCGAACGGCATTCACGCGGACGTCATCCGCGCGCTGGCCGAGCTGCGCATCCCCGTCCTGGCCATCGACCTGCCGAGCGGCGCGAACGCGTCCTCGCACGAGCCGTTCGAGCCGTGCGTGCAGGCCGAGGTGACGGTGACGTTCGCGGCGCCGAAGTTGTGTCATGTGTTCGAGCCGGCCGCGCTGTATTGCGGCGAAGTGATCGTCGCGGACATCTCGATTCCGGAGCGTGCCATCGAGGACGAGACGGTCACGCTGGCGCTGATCACGCCGAAAGACGTGCAGCCGCTGGTCGAAGCGCGGCGCTCGGCGACGCACAAGGGCACGTACGGCCACGTCGGCGCGATCGCCGGGTCGCGCGGACGCAGCGGCGCGGCGGTGATGTGCGCGCGTGGCGCGATCCGCACCGGCGCGGGGCTCGTGACCGTGATGACGGATGCCGAGACCGCACCGCTCGTGCACGCCGGCTCGATCGAGTCGATGACGTACACCGGTGACGACGTCGCCGAGTTCCTGCGGAACAAGACCGCGGCGCTGGTCGGCCCCGGACTCGCGGACGACGACGCCGCGTACACGAAGACGCGCGCACTCGTCGACGCGATCGAGCTGCCGCTGCTCCTCGACGCATCGGCCCTCAACGCGTTTGCTGGAAATGCAGCGGCGTTGAATCCGCGCGGACTGCCGCGCGTGATCACGCCGCATCCGGGCGAGCTCGCGCGCATCACCGGCAGCGACACGCAGACCATCAACGCCGATCGCATCACCGCGGTGCGCGACGCCGCGCGCGCGACAAATTGCGTGGTCGTGCTGAAGGGGCATCAGACCCTTGTCGGCGAGCCGGACGGACACGTGTACGTCAATCCCACCGGCAATCCAGGGATGGCCACCGGCGGCATGGGCGACGTCCTCTCCGGCATCATCGCCGCGCTGCTCGCGCGCGGCGCGGACCCGCTGGACGCCGCCTGCGCGGGCGTGTATCTGCACGGGCTGGCGGGCGACATTCTCAAGGAAGAGATGGGCGACACCGGCCTAATGGCCACCGATCTTGCGGACAAGATCCCGCACGCGATCCAGCGGGTTAGAAGTTCATCCTGAGCGAAGCGAAGGATCTACGGAGCCCCCCAGGACACGGGTGCGAGTGACGAGTTGCGAGTCCCCGGGCACTGCGCTCAATGAAGCCCTTGCACCCGCAACCATGCCCACGCATCGTGAGGACTCCATTGACCCTTCGCTGCGCTCAGGGTTGAATCAAACCATGAACTACGTTTGTGTCACCGAGGCCGAGACCGAGCGCGCGGGGCGCGAGATCGCGCGGACGCTCGCACCCGATGCCGTCGTGCACCTCGTCGGCGATCTCGGCGCGGGGAAGACCTTTCTCGCGAGGGCGATCGCCGCGGAGCTGGGCGCGAATCCACTGGACGTGGCGTCGCCGTCGTTTGCGATCGTGCACGAGTATCCGCGGCGCGGCGGCGCACCGATCATCCACATCGACGGGTATCGCCTCTCCGAGAGCCGGCGCGAGTGGCTGGAGATCGGCATCCCGGAAATGCTCTCCGGCCCCGGCGTGAAACTCATCGAATGGCCGAAGCGCGAGTTCGAAGAGTTCGAGGACTCGCACGTGGAAGTGCGCATCACCGTGCGCGACGACGGGGCCCGCGCGATCACCGTAGAGTAGCGCGCCTATGCGCGCGCTCGTCCTCCTGCTCCTCGCCTCCTCCGCGCTTGCCCGGAACAGCAGGTTCCTCGAGACCCACCGCGTCAACAACATGAGGGGGGCGGAAGGCGTCACGATCCAACGCATCGTCTACGAGAGCGACGGGCTGAAGATCGGCGGCTACGCGGCCATTCCGAAAGGCGAAGAAAAACTGCCCTGCCTGATCCTGAATCGCGGCGGTAACGCGAACTTCTCGACATGGACGGCGACCGTGCGACGCGTGCGCTCTCGAAGGCTGCGTCGTGGCGCTACGTCGTCGCGGCGAACCGAGTATCGCGGCGCGGCGGGTTTCAGCGAAGGCAAAGACGAATTCGGCGGCGCGGATACCAGCGACGTGCTGAACCAGATCCCGCTGCTGGACGCGGAGCCGCGCTGCCAGGCGAAACGCATCGGCATGATCGGCTGGAGTCGCGGCGGGATGATGACTTAACTGCCATGACGCGCACGGATCGCAAAAGGAGGGAATCAGCATCGCGACGACGTCGATCGGCGATGCGTGACTTTCTGGACCGCTACGCGCGCGACGGGAAGTCGTGGCCTTCGCTGGAGCCGCACGGGGTTAGTAGCGCGTGAGCGCGTTCAGCCCCGAGGGTGCTGCTGGTTCTCCGCGAACGCCAGCTTGTCGGGTCGACGACGCTCACGAGCTCCGTGATCCGCTCCCCGTCGGAGTCGAAAAGAGGGATGGTGGTGATCGCGCCGTCGCGCCGCCGGATGATCGACGGTCGGCACGATGCCGGCGCCGAATTTCTCGCGGATACCGATCCACATGCGTCCCCCACGTCCGCGGCGAGCATGCTGCGCAGCGAGTCGACGTCGCCGTTCGCCAGCGCGCCGAAAAAGCTCTCGACGAGGCGGCGCTGCTGTTCGGGCGGAGGTGAGAAGCGGCGCTTCTCCGCCGCCACGCGCTCCGTGGCCCGATGCAGGATCGCGTGTGCGCGTCGTACAGCGTTACCTCCACGGATGCCGCTCCGCGATCTCCGAGGCGGTCTCGATGCCGGTCAGCCCGCCGCCGATGACGGCCACGCTGAGCGCGTTGCGGATCGGCGCGAACGCGCCGTTCGCGCTGCCGAGGGCGTTACACGAGCTTGTCGTACGGAATCGTGCCGTTCACAAGCTTTCGCTCGCGGTCGATGGATGTTACGCGCGCGCGGATAACTTCACGGGGAGGTTGCGGAAAAGCTGCTTGTACGGAACGGGCGGGATGTCGTCTCCCGCGGCAACCTGGTGCAGCCGGCCATGCCGTGCCGCGCGTCGACGAGAGTCACGGGCGTGCCCCGGCGTGCAATACGGGCCGCCGCCATCACACCCGCGTAGCCGCCGCCGAGGATGAGAATTCGTTCGTTCTTCATGTCCGTGAAGACGAGCGACCCGCGCGGACTGTGACAAGAGGGGAAAACCGCGGTCACGCCTCTCCAACCTTCCGGAGGAGAAAGGTATGTGTGTACGATCATTGATGGTTCTTCTGCTCCTGATTGCGGTCGCTCCCGCGCTTGCGTTCGCGCAGTCAGAATCACCCGTGCTGGTGGAGCTCGACAGCACCGGAATCGGCAGCTTCGAGTTCACGAATCCCGTCAAAGTGAATGAGATCGGATCACGACCGTTGCTCTTTCGAAACACGACCGGAGATCGGACGTTCGTCGTCAGCATTCCCTTCACCTATCCTCCTGCGGAGTTGGCGTCGGCGTACACTCTGGCGATCGCGGATCGGCGGCGAGCGACACTGGATTCCGTCGTCTGCGCGGCGCTCGATCCGAGGCCAGGAGCGTGCAGCAAAGATGAGACGAACGATCTGGGAACGCTTGAAGGACTGCGCATCCTCGCCGAGACGGTCGCTGCCGCCAAAGCCGCGGGCCTCAAAGATTGCACCCGCTCCGCCGCGTGCGACACCACCAACGACCCGGCGTCGTGCCCACCACCCTCGGCCGACTGCCTGGTGGAAACGTTCTTCTGGAGCGCCACGTGCGGGCTCGACGCACGCACGCTGGCGAATTACGGCCGCACGGGGGACTCCGCAGGAATCGTTCGCCGAGCGCTCGAGCGGCACGCTGCGACGATGGTCGACAACCTATTCGCGCCTAATCCTCTGACATGGCCCGGATGCACGCTGGTGCAGGCGACCGCTCTGCAGAAAAGCATCCTCGATGAAATCCAGATCAGGCCCAGCGTCCCCAGATCCGCAGTTGAGGCATTGACACCTGCGGCCGAGACGACAGGCGTCGCCGCACGTTTCGGAGCAACGCGGATCAAACTCACAAAAGAAGTTCTGAGCAATGAGCTGAAGGCACGCTCGAAAAACACCCACGGCCAGTTGGGCAGTGTCTTCACACGCCTCGACGAGCTGCGCAGTAAATTTTCGCGCACCGAGCGCGGCGCGGCGACCGCGGACACGCGCGCCGCTGCGCAGTGCAGACTGCGCGAGGTGGAAGCGGCGGCCAAGCTGCTCGTGAGCTATGACGGAGAGAGCGTGGTGCCCTACACCGGCATTCCCGACTCTTTACTCGATCCGGCGCAATCCTGTACGCAGCAGTACGGCAGAGGCACCACGCTGGCGCAGGTTCAGGCGATGGTGACTCACCGTGCGAGCGAACAGGGAATCGAGATCAGCGACTGTGATCTCGAGAGCTCACCGATCCTCTGCAGCGCCACGGCGACCATCCCGCCATATCAGTCCGCCATCTTCTCCACGGCGGTGCTGGAGCACCACCCGACCGCACGAATCCGTTTCACTGTCTCCTTCTTCGGTGAGACGCAACCACCTCCGAACGCAAATGGCTTCGTCTTTCGAAATGCGGGAGCCGCGGACAAGAAGATCAGGGGAAGTTTCGGCTTCGGGCTCGGCGCCGACAGCACGACGTCCTTCGATCCCGATGAACAGCTTCTCGGTCAGAGACGGCATTCCGCAGGCGCCGGAACCGCGACGATTCAGTTCACCGGCCGATTTGACGCCAGTGTGACGCTGCAATTCAAACAGGGAGACTTCGGCGGCCCTGCGTCGACCACACAAGTCACGGCTTCCCAATATCAGGCCAAGGTTGCGAGCGAGGCAGGAGTCACGCTCCAGTACGGTCGTATGCTCTTTGCAAAACCAGCTTCGGGGATCGCACTCAATGCTTTCGGCGAAGGTGCGCAGGTCACGTGGGACAAGTACAGGCTGAGCCTTGCGTATCTCGTCAACCGTGAGAGCGACCACGCGAAGAACATCGCTGACCGGCAGAATGATGACAATGATCTCCTCCTGTTCCAGGCGCGAAGCATCGGAACGGACTGGGTTCGGCGCGGGCCATTCCGTGGCATTGACCTGACGGTGGCCTACGGCGAGGAAAAGAGGGATGACGCGGCCACTGTGCGGAACGACGACGGAACGGTGACGGTACCGCCGCGGCCGCGCCCATACACGCACTGGACCTTCGGACCCGAATTTCGTTTCGGCACCGAACGCGCTCCTTCGCTTGCTGCGTCGCTGGCGGTCTTCCACAGCATCCGGAACGTCCGTCCACCTCATACGCCGGACCCCATCCGCCCCTCGGTCGTGCTGTATGACGGACGCGGGACGGTCGGCTTGGCACGAGTTAGTTGGACGCGGCTCGTCCGGCCCCCTTTGACGGAGAAGAAGCAGGGGCGACTTCCCGCATTCGGTCTCACAGGCTTGATCGGATGGGGCAGCAGCGACGACGCGTCTACAGCCAACCGGGACGAAGGATACCTCGGGGAAACGGCTGGCTACGCAAACGATGTCATTTTTCTCTCGAGCATCTCGAAGGCCTACGCTACTGTCATCGGCCGCGGACTCACGAATAAGACTTACTACGGCGTGCAGTACACGGACGCGCGATGGTCGCCCACGGCGCTCCTCGCAGGACTTTTCGGAGCGACGGTCGAAAGTCAGGCTGCGATCGTCACCGGGCATCTTTATCGATTCAACAAACCTGTGCACGGAGGACGCTCGGGCGGGGGCGAGATCAACGCCGATTTCCAGGTGGAAACACCAAAGAACGTGCGCTGGTCGGTCGGCACTGCGTATTACTTCCGGTCACGCGCCATTAGGTTGGCCGGCATCATCGATGATCCTTGGGCGGCGACGGCAAAGGTATCGATCAACATCACAGGACGTTAACGCGGAGCGGCTGCGAGTCGCGTGCTTCACGCAGGCGCGACTCGACAGCGCATAGAATTCGCCGCGCATGCAGATCACGCCGGCCCTGATCAAGTCCCACGGCCTCACGCCCGAGGAGTACGCGCGCATCGAGGAGATCCTCGGGCGCCGGCCGAACTACACCGAGCTGGGCATCTTCTCGGTGATGTGGTCGGAGCACTGCTCGTACAAATCGTCGCGCGTGCACCTGCGCAAGTTCCCGACGACGGGGCCGCGCGTGGTGCAGGGGCCGGGAGAGAACGCGGGTGTCGTCGACATCGGCGACGGCTGGGTGGCGGCGTTCAAGATGGAGTCGCACAACCATCCGTCGTTCATCGAGCCGTACCAGGGCGCGGCGACCGGCGTCGGCGGCATCCTGCGCGACATCTTCACGATGGGCGCACGCCCCATCGCGTCGCTCGACTCGCTGCGTTTCGGCGAGCTGGACGCGCCGCGCATGAAGTACCTCGTCGACGGCGTCGTGCGCGGCATCAGCGGCTACGGCAACTGCATCGGCATCCCCACCGTCGGCGGCGAGACGTCGTTCCATCCGTCCTACAACGGCAACATCCTCGTCAACGTCTTCTCCCTCGGCGTGACGCGCCGCGAGAAGATCTTCACCGGCACCGCGAGTGGCGTCGGCAACCCGGTGATCTACGTCGGCTCGAAGACCGGCCGCGACGGCATTCACGGCGCGACGATGGCCTCGGCCGAATTCGACGAAGCGTCCGAGGAGAAGCGTCCGACCGTGCAGGTCGGCGATCCGTTCACGGAGAAGCTGCTCCTCGAGGCCTGTCTCGAGATCATGGACTCCGATGCCATCGTCGGCATTCAGGACATGGGCGCCGCGGGCCTGACGTCGTCGTCGTTCGAGATGGCCGGCCGCGCGGGCACCGGCATCCGCATGGACCTCGACCGCGTGCCGATGCGCGAGAGCGGGATGACGCCGTACGAGATCATGCTCAGCGAGTCGCAGGAGCGGATGCTCATCGTGGCCAAGCAGGGACGCGAGCAGGACGTCGTGCGCACGTTCGAGAAGTGGGACCTCAACGCGGCCGTCGTAGGCGAAGTGACGGACGACGGGTTCGTCCGCTTGTACTGGCACGGTGAGGAAGCGGCGGCGATTCCGGTCGATCCGATCTCGACCGAGGCGCCGGTGTACGAGCGGCCGCTGGAGCGGGCGGCGTACGCCGATCGCATCACGCCGAAGCTGCCGCGCGAAAGCGTGGCGGATGGCGATCTGACGGAGACGCTGCTGCAGCTCATGGCCTCTCCGAACCTCTGCTCGAAGCACTGGATCTTCGAGCAGTACGACACGACCGTGCGTACGAACACGATCGCCGGTCCGGAGAAACGCGACGCGGCGGTGGTGCGCGTGAAGGACATCGGCAAGGCGCTGGCGATGTCGTCGGACGTGAATCCGGTGTACTGCTATCTCGATCCGTACGAGGGCGGCAAGCAGGCCGTCGCGGAAGCGGCGCGCAATCTCGCGGTGTCGGGAGCGCGGCCGATCGCGATCACGGACTGCCTGAACTTCGGCTCGCCGGAGCGGCCGGAGATCATGTGGCAGTTCTCGGAGTGCATCCGCGGCATCAGCGAAGCGTGCCTCGCATTGGAGACGCCGGTCGTCTCCGGCAATGTGTCGTTCTACAACGAGACCGAGGGCAAAGCGGTGTATCCGACGCCGACCGTGGGCATGGTCGGGATCATGGACTCCGACCGCGACGGCTGCGGCCTGGCCTTCCCCGAGGCGCAACTCGACGTGATCCTCCTAGGCGAAACGCGCGAGGAGCTCGGCGGCACCGAGTGGCAGCAGCGCTTCATGCCCGAGGCGCTGGCGATGTCGCCGCGCGTCGACCTCGAGCGCGAGCGCGCTCTCGTCGAGCTGCTGCTTTCACTCCACGGCGAGCAGCTGCTGCGCGCCGCACACGATCTGTCGAACGGCGGACTGGCAGTCGCCCTCGCGGAGATGTCGACGGACGGCATCGGCTGTCACGTGGACCTCGGCGGACACGCCGACGACGTCGACGCGGTGGCGCTGCTGTTCGGCGAGTCGCAGGGACGCGCGGTCGTCGCGGCGTCCAACGCGGAACGCGTGCTCGCACTGGCGGCGGAACGCGGTGTGCCCGCCCTGCGCATCGGCCATACGGCGCACGGGACGTTCCTCCTCGAACGCCACGGAGTGCCACTCGTGCGCATCGCCGCGCAGGAAGTCGGCCGCGTCTGGCGCACGTCCTTCGAACGCCTCCTCGGCGGCGAAGACGTCGTCGCACACTAACGTTCCATGCTGTGTATGGAGTGCGGCGGCCTGTCGCCGCCGCTTTGATATTCGGGCGCCTCCTGCCGAGACGGGTGCGTCTCGCAGTGCGGTCACGAATTAGAAAGCGGCGGCCAGGCCGCCGCACTCCATAACGCTCCGCGTGATTTACGTTCCTTGTTCTGCGAGTGCGGGACGCTCACCGCAGGCGGTCGAGAATCTGCCCCACGCGTTCGCGCGTCTCCCCTGCCGGGAGCGACTCGAACGTCGCCGCGACGCTCTCGCGCATCTTCGTTTTCTCGTCCGCGTCGGCGGCGCGATATTTCGCGTGCATCACGTACGAGACGAGGGAGACCTTGGTGACCGGGAGGTCGGCGAGCTCGGGGAGGTCGCGCAGGAGGCGCTCGATCGGGCGCGCCTCGAGGTCTTTGACGAACGACTCCATCTCGGTGAACGTACGGGCGTCGATCCCGCGGATGACGACTGAAGATGCGCTCATGATTTCGAATTCTCCTTTTTGACGACCCCGGGAACGCCTTCGATCGAGAAGAGACTGAAGAGCTGTTCCCACTGCGCCACGGTCATGGTTTTGCCGTCGGGGGAAATGCCGAACGACTCGGTTGCCGTCTCGCGGTCGAAGCCGCCGAGGGGGCGGCGGGTGGCGGAGGTGTCGACGTTGGGGACGAAGTCCTGCACGAAGACGCCGTTCACACCTTCGTCGTTCTGCGCGAGGAAGGCGATGGACTTGCCGTCCGGCATCCAGCGCGTGCGGCCGAGGATGGCCGTGGTGCGGCGCGTTCTCGGGACCGGAATGGAGAAACCCATGTCCGCGCCATCGGAGAGCCGCGCCACGCGGATGTTCACGTTCGGCGTGAGGCCGTCTGCGATGTAGCTGATGTACTTCCCGTCCGGTGAGACCTCGGGGAGCGCGGTGCGGCGCTTCACGACGTGCGTCGCCTGCGTGCCGTCCGGCCGCACTTTCCACAGGCCGGCTTTGGCGGGATTGAACGAGCAGTACACGATCCACTGTCCGTCCGGCGTGGAGGTCGGGTTTTCCGCATCCCGGCCGTCCCGCGAGATCTGCCGTGCGCCGCTGCCGTCGGCGTTGGCGATCCAGATCTCCAGATTCCCGGAGCGTCCAGAGCTCCAGACGATCTTCTTTCCGTCGGGCGTGAACGCCGGATCCCAATCCTCGGCGCCGTCATCGGTCACGCGGCGCACGCCGCCGTTGCTGTCGGTGATCCAGAGATCGAGGTTCCCGCTGCGGTTCGAGGAGAAGAGGATCGACTTGCCGTCGGGCGAGTACGACGGCTGCCGGTCGCTGGAGTTGCCGCGCGTGATCCAGCGCGCGTTTGCGCCGCCGAGCTCGCGCAGATTGTCACGCGGGCTGCGCGCGTCGAGCACGAGTTTGCCGTCGGCGAGCAGGTCCAGCACGACGCCGTTGTGCGACGTCCAGCCGATCTCCTCGGCGACGTCTTCGTCGATGTCGTGGCGAATCACTTTCGCGCTGCCGCCGACGACGATTTCCACCGACTGCGCGCGCACGTAGATGAGTGCGCCGCCATCCGGCGTCCAGATCACCGAGGAGATCTCGCCCGCTTTCGGCGGCGTGGCGAGCTGCTTCGTCTTGCCGGTCTCGGTATCGACGATCGTCACGCCCTGCGTCACGCGGCCGCTGTCGGTCGTGACGACGGCGATCTTCGTTCCGTCCGGAGACCAGCGCGGATGCAACGTGCCGATGCCTGTGCGCGCGAGCTCGCGTGCACCGGAGCCGTCCGCGTTCGCGAGCATGACCGCGGTGAGCAGCGTGCCCGGACCGGTGATCGTGCGCGTGAAGGCGAGCTTCGTTCCGTCGCGGGAGACGTCGGCCGTGCCGACGTCGTCGAGCAGCCGCCGCGGCTCGCCGCCGACGACGGGCACGCGCCACAGCGACGCGCGCTGTGCGCCCGGCGTGTCGGCGTGCATGTAGTAGACGGCGGAGTTGTCGGGCGCGAAGCGCGGGAAATCGTCGATGCCCGCGGTCAGCGCGACTTCGCTGCCGCCCTCGACCTGCTTGAGCCAGATGCGCTGCACGCCGTCGCGCGACGAGGCGAAGGCGATCAGTTTTCCGTCCGGCGAAACGGCCGGCGAGTAGTCGTGGCCGGAGTACGTGAGGTAGCGCTCGGAGGTGATGACCTGCGGCTCGGGCCGGCGCACCCACGCGGTCAGCAGCGAGCCCGCGACCAGCGCGAACGCGACCGCCGCGGCGACGGGCCAGCGGCGGCGCATGCGCGTGGAGAGCGAGTCCTTCTCGCGGATCGGCGTGGGGGTGCCGGCCTCGCTGAAGTGATCGCGCAGGTACTGCAGGTCGCGCGCGAGATCGCGAGTGGCCACGTAACGATCCTCGGGATCCTTGGACAAACAACGATCGACGATCCAGCGCAGCGGCGCGGGCACGTGCGACGCGACGACCGACAGCGGCGCCGCCTCGTCGCGCACGACCATGAACAGCGTCTCCACGCCGCTCGCGCCGTCGAAGGCGCGGTTGCCGGTCAGCATTTCGTAGAGGATCGAGCCGAAGGAGAACTGGTCGCTGCGATAGTCGATCTCGCCGGCGCGGGCCTGCTCGGGCGACATGTAGGAGTACGTGCCGACGAGCATGCCGGGCTCGGAGACGTTCTGCCCGTCATTGCGAACTTCGAGCGAGCGGGCCAGACCGAAGTCGAGGATCTTCACCACGCCGTCGGACGTCAGCATGATGTTCTCGGGCTTGAGGTCGCGGTGAATGAGGCCGCGCTTGTGCGCCGCGGCCAGTCCGTCGGCGATCTGCGCGGCGATCTGCAGCGCCTTGCGCACCGGCATCGCGGCGCCGCGCATCGTCTCGCGCAGCGTCTGCCCGTCGACATACTCCATGGCCATGAAGGCGCGGCGCGATTCGTCGCGGCCGATTTCGTAGATGGTGACGATGTTCGGATGGTTCAGCGACGACGCGCTGCGAGCCTCGTTGCGGAGCCGCGCCAGATGCTCGGCGTCGCTGGCGAGATGCGCGGGAAGCAACTTGATGGCGATGTTGCGCCCGAGCTCTTCGTCGTGCGCGAGAAACACTTCTCCCATGCCGCCGGCCCCGAGCTGCCGGATCGCGCGGTAGGGGCCGATGCAGTCTGCTGCTGCTGCCGTGGCCATTTCTTCTTCCTCTCTGCTGAACTGCGCAGAGAGTACGGCCGGCGGGGTCAGGGGTTCGTGACACTCCCGTCAGAACTTGTTTCAAAACGGAGTCGACACTTCCACGAGGCAGCGCGACGGTTGTGCGTGAAAAATCACGCTGGCCTTGATGAACTTCTGAATGACCTGCGCGTTGGTGGTCGTGTGCTCGGTGGCGTGCACGGTCGTGAACGCGCCGCCGCCGCCGATGGCCATCGGCAGCAGCAGCTGATCGGCGAGATGCTCGCCCGTCGCCGCGTCGGAGTCGAGGTAGCGCTGCATCTCGTCGAGCGCGTTCCACGCGACCTGCTCGGCGCGCACGCCGCGCTTGCCGAATCCGGTGACGACTTCGGTGACGTGCTCGCTCTCCGCTTCGAGCGTCAGCGCGTTGCCCGGTCCGTACGCGAAGACGCTCTCCGCGCGCGCATCAGGCCATCCGATCACGTCGAGCTCGCGCCGGGCGATGTCCTCCGGCAGATTGGCGACGATCGCACGCGCGCGTTTGGCGACGAGCTTTCCGCGCTCGATCAGCTCCAGTGCGCCGAGGGTGCGCGTGGGCTCGATGGTGACGATGATGCGGCCGCCGCCCATCGGGAAGAAGCCCGGCCGCTCCAGTGCCACTTCGACGCGAGCGCCCATTCGTGCGATGAGCGGCAGGAACGAGCGCGTGAGAAAGTCGAACGACGGTGCGCCGGAATTGTGCGTGCCCCCTTCGAGCTCGATCGTCGACGGTTCGGCCGCCACGAGCAGCGGCACGAGGATGGTCTGCAGGACGAGCGTCGTGCTGCCCGCGCTGCCGATGTCGAAGGTGTAGTACCCGCCGAGGAGCGTCTGCGGCTCGAAGGTCAGCTCCTGCGATCCTTCGCGCGCGCCTTCGACGCGCGCGCTGCCGACCCGCGCCGCCGCCAGCACCGCGGTGAGGTGCTGCTTGAGCAGTCCGGGCTTGCCGCGCTTCGCGCGGATGCGCTCGATGCGGAACGGCTGCCGCGTGATCAGCGACAGCGCCAGCGACGAGCGGAGGATCTGCCCGCCACCCTCGCCGAAGGAGCCATCGAGCTGGATCATTGGTGTCATCCCGAGCGTCGAGTCGAGGGACCTGGGCGGGAGGGGACGCGCTGCATTGCCCGATGCACGAGCGTCGTGCCACCCGTCCCC
>DASVSV010000497.1:0-10957 GCA_036387915.1 Thermoanaerobaculia bacterium | reverse complement strand
CAACAGCCGCCGGGACGGCGGCGCTCCCCTGCGATTCGTGCCGGTACCGTCCGAGGAGCGACTCGAGGCGGGCGACCTCGGGGTCGGGTTCGCCGCTGCCGTCCCACAGATAGTCGTCGTTCACCGGGTCCCCCTTTCCATCGCCTCGCGCAGCAGCTTCATGCCGCGATGCAGATTCACGCGCACCGAGTCGGGCGTGAGGCCGGTGCGCGCGGCGATCTCCGGTCCCGTCATCCCTTCCACCAGTCGCATCATCAACGTCTCGCGGTACGCGGGCGACAGCGAGCGGATCGCCGCCAGCGCGCGCCGCGCTTCCTCTTCTTCCTGCTGCCGCGCGTCGTGCGACGCTTCCGGCAGCTCCACCAGTTCCACGGACGAGCGGTGCCAGCCGTTCGCGCGGTTGCGTGCGATCGTGGCCAGCCAGCCGCCGAATGCGCGCTCGTCGCGCAGTGCCGGCAGGTCGCGCATGGCCGAGAGAAAAACGTCCTGCACGAGGTCGTCTGCCTCCGCGGGCGGCACGCGGGCCAGCACGATGGCGTGCACCATCCGGCTGTAGCGCGTGTAGAGGCGGCCGAAGGCGGAGCGGTCGCCGTCGCGCGAGGCGCGTACCAGCGGCGTGTCATCCAGAATGTCGGCCGTCAAGTTGACTCAATCCTGACAGGGAAGATGCTAACGCGGGCGTAGTGTTAACCGACCATGCGCCGGCGCGTCCTCCTCTCTCTTGTCACGCTGGTCTTCCTCGTCGCGGCGAAGCAGCGCGCCGTCCACGTCCCGCACCGCCTGCTTCCTCCCGTCGACGCGTACACCGCGTCGAATGCGTCCGACGTCGCGACGCGGCATCTCGCGCTCGACCTGACCGTCGATTTCGACACGCGTCGGCTGAGCGGCACCGCCACGCTCAGCATCGAGAACATCACCCGCGCGAACGAGCTCGTGCTCGACACGTTCGGCATGACCGTCAGCAGCGTGACCGTCGACGGCGTCGCGGCGCAGTGGCGTTTCGGGACCGCGCGGCCGGAGACCGTGCCGCTGATCATCGCCGTCCAGCCCACGTCGCGCACGGTGGCGATTCAATACGTCACCATGGCCAACGCGCCGGGCCTCTTCTGGAACACGGCCGAGCAGAGCTACGGCCGCAAGGAGCCGTACCTCTATTCGCTCAACGAGCCGACGCAGGCGCGGGCGTGGATTCCGATCCAGGACACGCCGTCCATGCGCATGACCTGGCAGGCCAAGCTGCGCGTGCCGTCGCAACTGCTCGCGCTGATGAGTGCCGAGGACAATCCGCGGTCGACCAATGCCGGGGGCGTGTACTCGTTTCACATGTCGAAGACGATGCCGGCGTACCTGATCGCGCTGGCGGTGGGACGGCTGCAGTTTCACGAGTTCGACGAGCGCACCGGCGTCTACGCGGAGCCGGAGCTGATGAGCGACGCGAAGCAGGAGCTCACCTACCTGCCGGACATGGTCGACGTCGCGGAGCAGATTATCGGCCCGTATCCGTTCACGCGCTACGACCTGCTGCTCATGCCGCCGACGTTCGTGGCCGGCGGGATGGAGCACACGAACCTGAACTTCATCAACCCGTTCAGCGTCGTCACCGGCAACCGTCCGTCCGAGCCGCAGCCGAAGAATCTGATCGCGCACGAGCTGGCGCATTCGTGGTCCGGCGACAAGGTCACGCTGGCGAACTGGAACGACGTCTGGCTGAACGAGGGCATCACCTCGTACCTGACGCTGCGCATCATGGAAGAGATGGTCGGCGCCGAGCGCGTGGAGCTGACGTACTTTCTGGACCGCCAGTTCTATGCCTCCTGGTCGGCGGCGCTCAAGGACCCGACCGATTCGATCCTCCATCACGACAACGGCTTCGGCTCCACCGCCTACACGAAGGGCGAGCTCTTCATCCGCACCCTCGAAGACCGCCTCGGACGTCCCACACTGGACGCGTTCCTCCACCGCTGGTTCGATCAGTTCGCGTACCGCTGGGTCGACGATCAGATGTTCCTCTCCACGATCGCCGTCTTCGCCGCCGGCCGCGACGACCTCCGCCTGCACGAGTGGATCTACGAGCCCGGCCTGCCGTCGAACGTGACCGCACCGACGTCGTCCGCGATCTTCACTCGCGCGCTGAATCGCGCGCAGGCCTTCAACAACGGGACGCCGATCGCGCAGCTCCAGCCGTCGACCTGGACGGAGACCGATCTCGAGCAGTTCCTGGCCGTCGTCCCGACCGGGCCACTCCGCGCACGCATGGCGGAAGTCGACGCCGCATTCGGCCTGAGCCTGCGCGTGACGCCGCCGCTCAGCTGGATGATCAACGCCGCGCACGCCAGCTACACGCCGGCCCGGCCCGCCATCGAGCGCGTGCTGATGCGCGGAGGGCCGAACAGCTGGATCACGCAGCTCTACTCGGCCCTGCGCTTCACGCCGGCCAATCTGACGTTCGCGCGCGACGTGTTCGCGAAGGCGCGCAAGCGCTACCACCCGAGCGTGGAGGCGAACGTGGAGCAGATGCTGAGCAGCGCGAACAGCACGCTGCGCGACGCGGCGTAGAGGAGCGATCTCACGTCATCC
This sequence comes from Thermoanaerobaculia bacterium, assembly GCA_036387915.1. Classification (GTDB taxonomy): domain Bacteria; phylum Acidobacteriota; class Thermoanaerobaculia; order Gp7-AA8; family Gp7-AA8; genus QHVT01. Next base: position 8,380 of record DASVSV010000497.1, on the reverse strand, counting down.
TCAAGAGCCTCAACTCAGCGCAACGTGCACGACCCCTCACCCGCCCTTCGGGCACCCTCTCCCCGCTCACCGCGGGGCGAGGGGCAACAAACACACATCTCGCGAGACGGTTTCTTTGTTGCCCTTCTCCCCTCGTGAGGGGAGAAGGTGCCGAAGGCGGATGAGGGGTTGTCGCTCGCGTTGAGTAACGCCATCGCAGTTTGCCGCTGACATTCGTCACATGACACGCCCGCGCGGATTGCGTACCCTTCCGGCATGCAGAAACAGGCGTTCCGCATTCGGGGCCGTGAGGTCTCGCGGGTCGAGGCGTTCAGCGATGTCGTTTTCGGATTCGCGCTGACACTGATCGTCGTCTCGCTCGAAGTCCCGGCCACGTTCGAAGAGCTGATGCAGACCCTGCGCGGCTTCCCCGCGTTCGCGATCTGCTTCGCCATCCTGACCTGGGTCTGGCACGTCCACCACACCTTCTTCCGCCGCTACGCGCTGAACGACGAGATCACCATCGCCTTGAACACCGTGCTGCTGTTCGTGGTCCTCTTCTACACGTATCCGCTCAAGTTCATGTTCTCGCTCGTCACGGGGCAGATCCGCGGCAACTTCGGCGGCGGCCCGCTGATGGTGATCTACGGCGTCGGCTTCGCCGGCATCTTCGCGGTGTTCGTGGCGATGTACGCGCACGCCTGGCGGCTGCGCGACGAGCTGGAGCTGAACGAGCTCGAACGCCACGACACGAAAACGAACATGATCATGTACTCGTCCTACATCGTCATCGGCACGCTCTCGGCGATGGCCGGCGGACTCCTCGAAGGCTCCGCCGTCCGCTGGGCCGGCCTGATGTACTGGCTCCTCGGACCCGTCTCCGCCGGCATCGGCTGGTGGCGCGGCACGCAACGCCAGCGGCTGCAGGAACGCGCCGAGCCGTCCATCACCACCGCCACCGTGGAAACGTAGGGCGCGGCTTCAGCCCGCCCCTCGGACGGGGTGGGCGGGCCAGTGCTCAATCGCCAAGTGCCGTGACAGCTCGCGTAAACCAGTCCCCTCTCCCCGCTCGTCGCGGGGAGAGGGGACTGGTTTGTCGCGAACTGCCCCGCTCACCGCCACAGGCGCCACGTCGCAACGGCCCAGACGGTCGCGAACACGATGCATACCGAGGCGACGGCCATCGTGCCGGCGGTTGCGCCGAAGCGATCGGCGGCGACGCCGGAGCCGAGGGCGGAGATGGCCATGGTCAGGGTGACGAAGCCGTAGTCGGCGGAGAAGACGCGGCCGCGGATGTGGTCCGGGACTTCGCGCTGCAGGCCGTAGGTCGAGATCTGCCAGGCCGCGCCGCCGCCGAGGTGGGCGAAGGCGATGGCGACGACTCCGGCGGCGAGGGTCGTGGAGATGGACAGCGCGGCGTAGCCGACGCCGAACGCGAGGATGCAGAACGCGATGGCGCGGTAGCGGGCGTCGTCGGTGCGGATGAGGGCGCGGATCGCGAACGGGCCGAGGAGCGCGCCGACGCCGCGGGCGGCGAAGAGGAGCCCGATGCCGAGTGCGCCGGCCTGAAAGACGTCGCGGCCGAAGACGCCGAGCATGGCCACCACGCCGGCGCCGAGTCCGTAGCCCCCTTTCACGGTCAGCAGTCCGAGGACGCGCGGGCGGCCGCGGGCGAAGTGGACGGTCTCGCGCATCGAGTCGAGGAACGGCGCGGCGTGATGCGCCTCCCGCTGTTCGGCGAACCGCCCCTGCATCTTGAAAAGGAACCAGGCCGACAGGAGGAAGCTGAGCGAGTCGACGACGAACGACGCGTCGCGGCCAAGGACCATCGTCACCGCGCCGCCGAGTGCCGCGCCGACGGCGAGCATGGTCCCCCACGTCGAGCCCATGAGCACGTTCGCCGTCACGAGATCTTCCGGCGCGACGAGGTTCGGCAGCGCCGCCTGCGAGGCCGGCTCAAAGTACGCGGAGCCGACGGAGATCAGGATCACGCCCGCGAACGCGAACGGCAGCATGGCCGGCGTACGGGCGATCAGCGGCAGCAGACAGGCCACGGCGCGCAGCACGTCGACAGCGATCATCAGCTTGCGCCGGTCCATCCGGTCGATGACGTGTCCCGCGTGCGGCGTGAAGAGAAAGATTGGCAACGTCTGGCAGAGCAGGATCAGCGACGCCAGCGTGGCCGAGCCGGTGAGCTGCAGCACGAGATCGAGCAGCGCGACGGTGAGGAACCAGTCCCCGCCGAGGGAGATCAGCGTGGCGAAGTAGAGCAGGCGGAAGTCGCGGTTGTCGCGGAGCAGGCGAAAGGTCAAAGGTAAAAGGTAAAGGGAAAGCCGCGCGCGCTGCTCTCTTTACCTTTTACCCTTTCCCTTTCACCCTTCGTCCGGAATCGCGTGCCCCTCGGCGCCGGCGCGCTCGTAGGTCAGGAACGAGAACGGATAGTCATTCTTCTCGTCCGCCTCGAAGTGCTCCGAGTCGACGAGCTGCCATTCCGACACGTCGTCAAAGTCGGGAAAGTACGTGTCCCCCTCCACCTCGGCATGTACGCGCGTGAGGTACATGCGATCGGCGCCATGCAGCGCCTGCGTGAAGATCTCGCCGCCGCCGCCGATGAAGACTTCCGTCTCCCCTGCTTCCCGCGCCACGCGCAGCGCCTCTTCCAGAGTGTGCACCACGATGATGCCCTCGGCCGCAAAGTCGGGCTGCCGCGTGATGACGATGTTCGTCCGTCCCGGCAGCGGCTTGCCGACCGTGTCGTAGGTCTTCCGTCCGGAGATGTAGTGGTGCCCTGTGGTCATGGCCTTGAAGCGCTTGAGGTCCGTGCGCAGGCACCACGGCAGCCCCTGGTCCCGGCCGATGACGTTGTTCGTGGAGAGCGCGGCGATCAGCGAGACCTTCATACGGCGATCGGCGCCTTGATGGCCGGATGCGGATCGTAGTTCTCGAGCGTGAAGTCGCTGAACTTGAAGTCGAAGATGGAGCGGATCTCCGGATTGAGCCGCATGGTCGGGAGCGGACGCGGTTCGCGCGTCAACTGTTCGCGAGCCTGCTCGAGATGATTGGAGTAGAGATGCGCGTCGCCCAGCGTATGGATGAACTCCCCCGGCGCGAGGTCGCACACCTGCGCGACCATCATGGTCAGCAGCGCGTACGAGGCGATGTTGAACGGCACGCCGAGGAAGACGTCGGCGCTACGCTGGTAGAGCTGGCAGGAGAGGCGGCCGTCGGCGACGTAGAACTGGAACAGCGCATGACACGGCTGCAGCGCCATCTTCTCCAACTCCCCGACGTTCCACGCACTGACGACCAGGCGCCGCGAGTTGGGATTCCGCCGAATCTCGTCGATCACGTTCGCGATCTGGTCGACGTGCCGCCCGTCCGCGGTCGGCCACGAGCGCCACTGGTACCCATACACCGGCCCCAGCTCGCCATCCGCATCCGCCCACTCGTCCCAGATCGTGACTTTGTTCTCGTTCAGAAAGCGGACGTTGGTCTCCCCCGCCAGGAACCACAGCAGCTCATAAACGATGGACCGCAGGTGCAGTTTCTTCGTAGTCAGCAGCGGAAATCCGTCCGCCAGATCGAACCGCATCTGATGCCCAAAGATCGACAACGTGCCGGTCCCCGTCCGATCACCCTTCCGCGCCCCGCTCTCGAGGATCGTCCGCACCAACTCCTGGTATTGCCTCATGCGCGCGATTGTAATCTGGAGCGCCGGCCGCCGGCCGTTCCCGACGCAGCCGCACACTCTCGTTGCACCTGCGAAAGGGAGACGACGGGAGGCCTCCGGCGGGCCGGTACGACCGGCAGCGCTTGTTGGCCTAGCCTGAACGCACGCCCTGTCTACGAAACACGCGTTTTCGCGACGACTGGCCCTACTAAGCGCTGCCGGTCGTACCGGCCCGCCGGAGGCCCCTCGTCGTTCCCTCGCCGGTGCAACGAAGAGTGCGCGGCTGGCGTCGATAACGGCCGGCGGCCGGCGCTCCCATCTATACTGCGCGCGCTCATGGAGTATCGGGAAAACGTCCTGCACATTGGCAACATCTCGGCGGAAGCGTTGGCGGCGCGGTTTGGGACGCCGGTTTACGTCTACGACGCGGCGGTCATTCGGCGGCAGATCGAGAACGTGCTTGGTGCGTTCTCCGGGCTTCCCTTCCGCGCGTTTTACGCGATGAAGGCGAACGGGAACCTGTCCATCCTGCGCATGCTGCAGGAGCACGGGTTCGGGTGTGACTCCGTGTCGCCTGGGGAGATTCATCTGGCCATGCGGGCCGGGTTCCCGGCGGAGTCGATCTGGTTCACGTGCTCCAACGTCTCCGACGACGACCTGCGCGACATCCCCGATCCGCGCATCGTCGTCAACGTCAACTCCATGTCCGAGATCGATCGCATCCTCGGGCTCGACCTGAAGAATCCGATCGCGCTGCGCGTCAACCCCGACATCGGCGCGGGGCATCACACGGACGTCGTCACGGCGGGCGGCGGCGTGAAGTTCGGGATCGACGCGGCGGAGGTCGACTCCGCGCGCATGCTGGTCGAGGACACGGGGCGCAAAGTGGTGGGCCTGCACGCGCACATCGGCTCCGGCGTCACCGATCCCGCACCGCTGCTGCAGGCCGCGCGGCGGCTGCTCGAGCTCGTGCCGTCGTTCAGCAACCTGCAATGGGTCAACTTCGGCGGCGGCCTTGGCACGCCGTACAAGCCGGGCGACGTCGAGTTCCCGATCGCCGACTATGGCCGCGAGCTGACGCGGATTGCCGGTGCCATGTTGCGCGCGCGGAATCTGACGGCGATTCTCGAGCCGGGGCGCTACATGGTTGCGCAGGCCGGGACGCTCATCGCGCGGGCCACGTCGCGGCGCGTCAGCATCGGCACCGAGTGGGTCGGCGTCGACACCGGCTTCAATCACCTCGTGCGTCCGTCGAAGTACTCTTCGTATCACCACATCCTCAACGCGTCGCGCGGCAGCAACACCTCGCTGCGCGAGAACTTCGACGCGTCCGACGAACGAGAGGACGTGGTCGTGGCGGGCAATCTCTGCGAATCGAGCGACGTCTTCACACGTACCGAAGGCAGTGTCGTGACGCGCGCCCTCGACCGCGTGAAAGTGGGCGACCTCCTCGCATTCTGCGACACCGGCGCCTACGGCTTCTCCATGGGCTCCCACTACAACGCACGGCTGCTGCCGCCGGAAGTGCTCGTCGACGGCGACGACGCGCGGCTGATCCGCACGCGGCAGACGCTGGACGACCTGGTGAGGGGGATGGAGTGAAGTCTCACAGGTACATAGGCTCACAGGCGCATAGAAGAAGCCCAGCCCACGACCACTATGAGACTGTGAGGCTCTGAGACTATGAGACTACCCCCCATCGCCATTGCCATCACCACTGCCATGACGCTTACCACCTGCACCACCACGACGCCATCCAGCACGACCGCCACCACCGCCCCCATGCTCGACCTGAAAATCACGAACGGACGGATCCTCGACGGCAGCGGCTCCCCCTGGTTTCGCGGTGACGTCGGTGTGCGCGGCGATCGGATCGTGGCCATCGGCGATCTGCGCGACATGCCCGCGGGCTCCACCATCGACGCCGCGAACCGCATCGTCGCGCCGGGCTTCGTCGACCTGCTCGGCTGGTCGCAGACCGTGGCCATCGCTGATCCGCATCTGGAGGCGAAAGTGCGGCAGGGCGTGACCACCGAGGTGGCGGGGGAAGGGACGTCGCCGGGGCCGAACCGTTCCGACGCGAACATCGACCGGCGCGAGCGCTGGGCCACGATGGGCGACTACCTCGACGACATCGATCGTAAAGGCGCCGCGGTCAACTTCGCCATGCTCATGGGTGCGGCGAACCCGCGCTCGATGGTCATCGGCGACGTCAACCGCGCCGCCACCGCCGACGAGATGCGGCAGATGGAGGCGATCGTCGACCAGGCCATGCGCGAAGGTGCGATCGGCATCGGCTCGTCGCTGATCTACGTGCCGGCCATGTACTCGAGCACCGAGGAGCTGATCAACCTTTCGAGAGTCGCGGCGAAATACGGCGGCGTCTACTTCTCCCACATCCGGGACGAGGGGGCGAAGATCGACAGCGCGCTGGACGAAGCGTTCCGCATCGGGCGCGAGGCGCAGATCCCCGTCAACGTCTGGCACCTCAAGATCGGCGGACGCGCGTACTGGGGCCGCATGACCGAGATCGTGGCGCGCATCCAGGCCGAGCGCGACAAAGGTCTCGACGTTTCGGCGAACGTCTATCCGTACGCCGCGTCGTCCACCGGCCTCTCCACCCTCGCACCCGACTGGGCCATGGAGGGCGGCTTCGACGACTTCCGCAAGCGCCTGCAGAATCCCGACGATCGCGCCAGGATCGCCGAGGCGTTGCGGGGGCAGGTCGAGCGGCGGGGAGAGCGCGGCATTTACGTCACGCAGATCTACAACCCCGCGCTCGCGCAGTATCAGAAGAAGTTCATCCACGAGATCGCGGCGCTGATGCAGAAGTCGCCGGAAGAAGCGCTGATGACGCTCTTCGCCGAGAGCGAAGTGTCGCCGCGCGTCATCTACTTCTCCATGAGCGAAGAAGACGTGCGCACGGCACTGAAGCAGCCGTGGATCAGCATCTGTTCCGACGCCAGCTCCCCTGTCGCGAAGATGCGCGAAGACGACGTGGCCGTGCACCCGCGCGCGTACGGCAGCTTCCCCCGCGTCCTCGGCCACTACGCGCGCAACGAGAAACTCTTCAGCATCGAGGAAGCGGTGCGGCGCATGACGTCGCAGGCCGCGCTGCGGGCCAACCTGCACGACCGCGGGCTCATTCGCCACGGCATGGCCGCCGACCTCGTCGTATTCGATCCTGACACCGTCATCGACAAAGCCACATTCGAGGATCCGCACCAGTTCGCGGCCGGCATCACCGACGTCGTCGTGAACGGCGTGCCGGTCTTGCGCGGCGGCACCATGACGGGCAAGCTGCCCGGACGTTCGATTCGGGGAGCAGGCTATGAACGAAGACAGCAATAAACTGGTCCGGACCGTCGGCTTCTGGGGCCTGGTGGCGATGTGCATCAACGCCGTCATCGGCAGCGGCGTGTTCCTCCTCCCCTTCGAGTCGTACAAGCTCCTCGGTCCGTTCTCGTTGTGGGCGCCGCTGCTGTTCGCGATCCCGGTGTTCATCCTGGCGCTGAACTTCGCCGAGGCGGCCAGCCACTTCAGCGAACCGGGCGGGGCGTATCTCTACGCGAAGACGGCCCTCGGCGACTTCATCGGATTCGAGACCGGCTGGATGAACTGGATCGCGCGCGTGACCTCGCTCGCGTCGCTCTCCAACGGCTTCGTGGTCGCGCTGGGACTGCTCGTGCCGGCGCTGAAAGTCGGCGCCTGGCGAGCGGTGGTGATCACCGGGATGATCCTCTTTCTCGCGGTGATCCACTACCTCGGCGTGAAGTACGGCGCCGCGTCGATCTACATCTTCACCTTCGGCAAGCTCGTGCCGCTGGTCGGGTTCATCCTGCTGGCGCTGATCGTCTGGAAGTCGAATCCGCTTCCCGGTTCGTTCGACGTCCCGGCCGGTGCGGACTGGGCCGAGGTCGCGTTGTTCATGCTGTTTGCGTACGCCGGCTTCGAGAACCTCGGCGTGCCCGCGGGCGAGTACAAGAACCCGCGTCGCGACCTGCCGCTGGCGCTGCTGACCGGCATCGTCATCATCGCCGTGATCTACGTGCTGGTGCAGCTCGGCGCGATGTCGGCGCTGCCCGACCTGTCGCAGAGTGACACGCCGATCGCGTCCGCGGCCGCGGCGATCATCGGTCCGGTCGGCGCGATCATCGTCACCATCGGCGCGCTGATGTCGATGGCCGGCACGAACTCCGGAACGATGCTCGAAGGCTCGCGCATGCTCTACGCGCTCTCGCTCGGCCGGCGCATGGGGCCGATCTCGTACGTCCATCCGACCTTCCGCACGCCGGCCGTCGCGATCGCCATCCACACCACGGTCGCGCTGGCGATGGCACTGGCGGGCTCGTTCCGCACGCTGGCGCTCATCTCCGCGGGAGCGCGACTGGTGACGTATCTGATGACCTGCATCGCCGTGCCGCGCCTGCGCAAGTTGAACGAAGGCTTCCGCACGCCCGGCCTCATCGTCCCGATCCTCGGCGTCGTGGTCTCGCTGATCATGGTCGTGGCGATCTGGCAGGAGCCGAAGAGGCTGATCGCGCTCGGCATCGGCCTGGTCGTCGGCGCCATCGTCTACTTCCTCACCGCGCAGCGGAACGCCGCTTCGGAGCAATGATCTTCAGTTAGGAATTGCCGGCTGAACTCGATCGCCTGCGTAGCACGCTGAAGAAAATAGCCCCCGGCGTCCAGCCGTGCTGTCATCCCGAGCGTCGAGTCGAGGGACCTGGG
>DASVSV010000496.1:0-3950 GCA_036387915.1 Thermoanaerobaculia bacterium | reverse complement strand
GAAGCCGGCGGGTTTGCGAACGGGCGGGGGATGATCGTCGCCGGCTCGGCGACTTACGAGCCGGGCACGCGCGTCGTGGCCTTTCTCCGCAACCGCGGCGACGGCTCGTACTACACATCCAGCATGGCCCTGGGCAAATACCGTTTCGAGGGCGACCTCCTCGTGCGCGACGCGCATGGAATCGAGACCATGACCGGTGACCCGCGTGAAAGCCGTGACGCCGCGGCATTCGTCGACGAGTTGCGCAGCGGCCGCTTCACCAGCGCGCCGCGCGTGAGCAGCAATGCGCGACCGGTAAGCAACGTGGACCCGCCGCAAAACTATGTATTCAATGATGGCGTGCCCGTGAGGCCGATCCGGTGGGAGGGATGCGAGACCGGCTGCCTGATCGGGTACTACAAGAATGGGACGCAGCCGGGCACGTCGAATCTCCAGACGGAGACGGCGATCGAGAACGCCCTTGCTGCATGGACCACCTCATCCATGCAGCTGGCTTACGCCGGGCCGACCTTCACGAACGCCCCGGCCGACGACATCAACGACGAGAACAACATCCTGCTCAATTACGGCGGCGCCGTGCCGGGCGGCTACTGTGACGGGAGCATCGGGTGCGCCGTGGTCTACTTCGGTGCCACTCACACGTTCAAAAGTCAGACTTGGTACTCCGTTGAGGAGACGGATGTGATCGTTCGTCCCGCCTCATACAGTCAGACGGCGCTGGAGACGATCCTCGGTCATGAGATCGGTCATTCGCTCGCATTCAGGGACACCGCGGTATCGAACGCCCTGATGAACCCCTCCCTGAACCTGAGCCGCGGTGCGACGCTCGGGACGTGGGACTCGGAGGGACTGAGCCAGGTTTACAGCAATGCCGCGCCTACATGCAGCGTGGTTTCAAATGTCAGCGTCACTGGCGGCGGCAACGTTGCCTCGGGACAGACGGCGACGCTCTCCGTCACCGCCGCCGGCAACACGCCGTTCACCTACCAGTGGTACGAAGGCGCGAGCGGCGTCACCACGACGCCCGTCGGCACGAACAGCCCGAACTTCACCACGCCTCCCGTCACCGCGCAGAAGCAGTACTGGGTGAAGGTCTCCAATGCCTGCCCCTCGTCCGCGAACAGCACCACCGTCACCGTGACCCCGATCGTCTGCGACGAACCGGAGATCACCAACCAGCCGGCCAGCCGAACCATCGGCCCCAACACCACTGCCTCGCTGAGCGTGGCCGTGAACGGCTCCTCGCCGTTCAGCTACCAGTGGTATCGCGCGACCACGGTCGGCAATACCTCCGCGCCCGTAGGGACGAACAGCCCGAACTTCACCACGCCGGCGCTGACGTCCACGACCAGCTACTGGGTGCGCGTCAGCAACAACTGCGGCTCTGCCGACAGCTCGCTGGCTACGATCACCGTCGCCTCCGCGTGCATCTCCCCGACGATCACGCAGCAGCCCAGCACCGTCAACCTGGCCCTCGGCACCGGCGCGACGCTGTCCGTCACCGCCACCGGCGACGCGCCGCTCAGCTACCAGTGGTACGAGGGAGAGGCACCCGACCAGACCAGGCCGATCGCCGACGCCACGCAGAGCAGCTACTCGGCCGGTCCGTACAACACCGCCGGCACGTACAAGCTCTGGGTGCGCGTCACCAACGCCTGCGGCTTCAGGAACTCGCAGACCATCACCGTCAACGTGGCCTGCGGTGCCGTGAGCGTTCCGCTGCTCTCCGCGCCGCCGGTGACGCACTTCAGCACCCCGTACACCGTCTCCTGGACCGGTAACCTCGCGGTCAGCCCCGCCTTCGAGCTGCAGGAAGCGACCAACGCCGCCTTCACCCAGAACGTGCGGACGTTCGGCGTCAACGGGGCGCTCTCGAAGCTGATCCCCGCGCACAACGAGGTCATGACCGAGACCCGCTTCTACTACCGCGTGCGTGCGATCTCCGCGTGCACCGGCCAGGCCACCGACTGGTCGCAGCTCGCGTCGACCGTGGTCACGCCGCCCCTGCCGGCGAACAGCAGCAACTTCGCGATCAGCGTCCCGGTGGGAACGACGAACACGTTCACGCAGGACTTCCTCATCCCCGGCTTCGGTGCGTCGGCGACCAGCACGGACACGTTCAGCATCAACACCGACGCGCCCTGGCTGACGGTCTTCCCGCGGAACGGCGCGCTCTCCGCGGGCGGCACGACGGTGCAGCTCACGATCAATCCGGCCATGCTCGAGATCGGGTCCACCACGGCCACGATCGCCGTCTCGCGCACCAACGGCACGGCCAGCAACGGCATCGCCACGAACAACACCACCTCGAACACCACGATGCCGTTCTCGGTCAGCCTGGTTACGCCGGTCTCGCCGGACGGCCGCGACGGCGGTCCGCCTCCCGGCACGCTGATCATCCCCGCCGTCGCGCACGCGCAGGGCATCGGCAGCCCGTTCCGCTCCGACGTGCGCATCGCCAACGTTTCGTTCGAGGACATCGAGTACGAGATCTCGTACACGCCCTCCGAGACCGACGGCACGCAGCAGAGCAAGAAGACGAGGCTGACGATCACCGCCGGCGACACGGTGGCTTTCGACGACATCGTGAAGGCCTGGTACGGCGCGGGCGTCCTCGACGAAGGGGGCGTCGGCACGATCGAGATCCGTCCGCTGAACGGGCCCGGTCCCGGCTCGACGTTCGCCTCCAGCCGCACGTACGCGCTGGCCGCGGGCGGCACGCTCGGCCAGTTCATCCCCGCGCTGCGCCTCGACCAGTTCGTCGGCGACATCGGCAAGGACTCCCTCGGCCGCATCTCGCTGCAGCAGGTCGCGAACAGCAACGCCTACCGCACCAACCTCGGCTTTGTCGAAGGGTCCGGCACGCCGGTGACCTTCCTGGCCCGCCTGCTCAACGGCAAGGGAGAGGAACTGCAGCGCTACACGCGCGAGATCCCGGCCTTCGGCCACATGCAGCGCAGCCTGACCTCGCTGTTCGGCGAGATCCCGCTCGACGACGGCCGCGTCGAAGTCGAGGTGACGTCCGCCAGCGGCAAGGTCTCGGCCTACGCCTCGGTGGTGAACAACGCCACCAGCGACCCGCTGCTGATCATCCCCGTGCAGGCGGCGCGCTCGCGCTCCTCGCGTTACGTGCTGGCCGGTATCGCCGAGTTCGAGGCGGGCGACCGCAACTTCCACAGCGACCTGCGGGTGTACAACGCCGGCTTCCTGCCGGAGACCGTGACGCTCTGGTACTACGACCGCGGCCAGACCAATCCGCATCCCGGTGCGGCGCCGCGGCAGATCACGCTCGCGCCGGGCGAAGTGCGCGCCATCAACAACGTCCTGCCGACGCTCTGGCCGGGCCTGATCGGCGGCGGCGCCGTCCTTGCCACCGCATCCCCCGACGCGTCGCTGGTGCTCACCGCGCAAACGTTCAGCCGCCAGCCGGACGGCGGTACGAAGGGACAGTTCATCCCCGGCGTGACGTTCCGCGACGCGGTCGGCTTCGGTGAACGTCCCATCCACGTGCTGCAGCTCGAGGAGTCCGCGCAGTACCGCTCCAACGTCGGCGTGGTCGAGGTGACCGGCGCGCCGGTCGACCTCGAGATCTTCATGGTGGAGCCGGACTCGAAGACCACCGCCGTGACGACGTTCAGCCTGCAACCCAACGAATACCGCCAGTTCGACCGCATCCTCGAAACCCTCGGCACGGTCTACAACGGCCGCGTCAGCATCCGCGTCATCGGCGGCACGGGCCGCGTCTACGCCTACGGCTCGGTCGTCGACAACCGTACCTCCGACCCGACCTACGTGCTGGGCCAGTAATTTCAGGAGTGCGGCGGCGACCGAGCCACCGCACTCCTGAACGCTGCTCGCGACACCGGTCCATCGGAAGCGCGCGCTGGATTGCGGCAGCCGCAGCTGCCGCAATCCCCTGTCATCCCGAGCGTCGAGTCGAGGGACCTGGG
>DASVSV010000495.1:0-2092 GCA_036387915.1 Thermoanaerobaculia bacterium | reverse complement strand
TGACGCCACGCCCTACGTTCGGCGCCGAGGGCCAGCGCCGCGGCGTAGGCGCCGGCCACGCTCGACGCCGCGCTGCCGCCCATTCCGCCCGCCAGCGCGAGGCCTTTGTGAATGGTGACGATGGCGCGATAGCCGTAGGGGCGGAGGTACGCGTGCGCGGCGATCGACGCGCAGTTACGATCGGGGTCGCGCGGGACGAGGTCGGCGTCGCGGCCGGTGATGCCGGCGATCTTCGCCGCGCCTTTGGTCAGCTCGACGGTGACGGTGTCGCCGATGCCTTCGACCGCGAGGCCGAGGACGTCGAAGCCGGGACCGACGTTGCCGATGGAGCCGGGCGCGAATGCTGTGGCGGTTTTCACCGCGAGACCTTGCGCCGCTCGTGCATGGTGATGGCCACGATGTCGTTCAGCACGCCCGCGGCGGTCACGGCCGCGCCGGCGCCGGGGCCGGTCACGACCAGCGGGTTCGTCGCGTAGCGCTTCGAGTGGATGACGATCGTGTTGTCGGTGCCTTTGAGGCGGCCGAGCGGCAAGGCCTGGTCGACCGCTTCGACACCGACGCTGATCTTCTTCGCGATCTTAGCCACGTAGCGCAGCACTTTGCCGTCGCGTTTCGCGCGCGCCACGCGCTCCGCGAAGACGGCGTCGAGCGCGGTGAGCTTGTCGACGAAACGCGCGGCGTTGTCGTCGTCGACCTCTGGGGTGAATAACGATTCGAGGGCGATGTCGCGCAGTTCGAGCCGGCGGCCCAACGTGCGGGCGAGGATGAGCGCCTTCCGGGCGACGTCGGTGCCGGAGAGGTCGTCGCGCGGATCGGGCTCGGTGTAGCCGAGCTTCCACGCCGCGCGCACCGCGTCGGAGAAACGCGTCCCTTCCTCGAGCGCGCTCATGATGTAGCCGAGCGTGCCGCTGAACGCGCCGAGGATCTGCTCGACGCGGTCGCCGGACTCCTGCAGTTTGGCGAGCGTGTCGAGCACCGGCAGTCCCGCGCCGGCGGTGGCCTCGTAACGCAGCGAGAGGCCGCGCTCGCGGGCGGTGGCCATCAGCTCGTCGAACGCGAGCTGCGACACCGCCAGCGGTTTCTTGTTCGCGAGGACGATGTTGAAGCCGTTCTCCAATGCTTTCTGGATGAGCGGCGCGGTCTCTTCCGAGGTGAGGTCGACGAGGATGGGACGATGGGAGGGGAGGAGCCAGAGCTCCTGCTCCATCGCGCTCTGCAACTGGTCGATGGTCAGTAGCGAGTCGCCGTCGAACAATCTCCCGCCGGTCGCTTTCTGCTTCGCGAATTTCTGCAGCGCGGCGGAGCTGAATCCTTCTTCCTTGACTTTGATCCCGGAGCGGTCGGCGACGCCGACGATGGTGACATCGAGGCCGAGCTCCTGCCGCAGGTGTTTCTCCTGGGCGGTGAGCTGCGCCGCCAGCGCCCTGCCGATCTGCCCGAAGCCGAGCAGGGTCAGTTTCGACTCGCGCCCGGTGGCATCGGCGAGCGGGTGCAGTTTGTCGAGCTGATATTCATTGTGCAGCGACTGCAGCGCCCGCGTCGCATCCCCCTCGGACACAGCGATGGTGATGTTCAGCTCCGAGGAGCCCTGGGCGATGGCGACGACGTTCACGCGCGCGCCGCTGAGCGCGGAGAACGTACGCGCGGCGATGCCGGGACGTCCGCGCATGCCCAGTCCGACGACGGCAATGAGCGCGATCGCTTTCTCCGCGCGCACGCGGTCGATCAGCTTCGCCTTGCGCTCGCTCGCGAACGCCTCGTCCAGCGCAGCGACGGCATGCACCGCCTCAGCCTCGGGGACGACGAAGCAGATGCTGGCCTCGCTCGAGGCCTGGCTGATCATCGAAACGGAATGTCCGGCGTTCGAGAGCGCCGTGAATGCGCGTCCGGCAACACCCGGTACGCCGATCATGCCCGCGCCTTCGATCGAGATCAGCGACTGGCGATGGATCGCGGTCAGTGCCTTGACCGGATACGCGCCCGGCTTCACGTCGTCGGCGATGCGCGTGACGCTGCCCTCGCGGAAGGTGTTGCGCACGAACAGCGGGATCTTGCGGTCGACGAGCGGGATCATGGTGCGCGGGTGCAGCAC
>DASVSV010000494.1:0-11985 GCA_036387915.1 Thermoanaerobaculia bacterium | reverse complement strand
GTGGGACATGACCGGGGCGATCCTGGCGGTGATGGTGGCGCGCCGCGTCAGCTCCGCCGCTCCTGCAGCGCCCGCACGATCTTCGTGACGACGCCTCGCGGTGTGACGCGCAGCGACTGCACGCCGAGCTTGTTCTTCATTCCGGGGATCGACACGCGCTGGCCGCGCATGAGGGCGCGGTAGCCGGCGCGGGCGACGTCCATCGACGACACCGGCTTCATGAGCTTGAGCAGCGTCTCGCCGCCCATGTTCGCGGTCTCCTGGAACCCGGTCGCGGTCGGGCCGGGGCAGAGCGCCGTCACCGTGACTCCGCTGTCACGCAACTCCTCGGCGATGGCCTCGGAGAACGACAGCACGAAGCTCTTCGTCGCGTAATAAACCGCCATCAGCGGGCCGGGCTGAAACGCGGCGGTCGACGCGACATTGAGGATGCGTCCGCGTCCGCGTGCGACCATCGGCGGGAGGAAGAGCTTCGTCAGGTGCACCAGCGCGGTGACGTTCACCTGGATCATGTCCAGCTCCGTGCGCAGGTCGGTCTCCGCAAACTTGCCGCTCAGCCCATAGCCGGCGTTGTTGACCAGCACGTCGACGTTGCCGGCGGCCTCGAACACCTCGCGCGGCGCCTCGCGCTTCGACAGGTCGGCCACGATCACGCGCGCCGACACGCGATGCTTCGTCTCCAGCTCGCGGGCCAGCTCGCGCAGCTTCCCCTCGCTGCGCGCGACGAGCACCACGTCGTGACCGTCCGCGGCGAAGAGGTGCGCGAGGTCGAGGCCGATGCCGGAGGACGCGCCGGTGATGAGGGCAGTGTGTTTCGTCGTCTGTTCCGTCATGGCGATCATCTATAGAATTCGCCCGCCATGGTCAAACGCACGTTCCTCCTGCTGTGCACGCTCCTCCTCGCCTTTGCCTTCGCCGGCGCCACGTTCGCGCAGAAAACGCCGCTCACGCACGAGACCCTCACGCTGATGAAACGCGTCGGCTCGCCGTCGCTCAGCCCGGACGGTAAATGGGTCGTCTTCTCCGTGACCGAGCCGTCGTACGACGAGAAAGAACAGGTCAACGACCTCTGGGTCGTCCCCACCGACGGCAGCGCGAAGCCGCGCAGGATCACCTCGATGAAAGCCGGCGAGAGCGATCCGGTCTGGTCGCCCGACAGCCGCCGCATCGCCTTCTCCGCGAAGCGCGACGCCGACGAGCAGAGCCAGATCTACGTCCTCGACCTGGTCGGCGGCGGCGAAGCTCAGCGCGTGACGAACCTTTCGACGGGCGTCCGCTCGCCGAAGTTCAGTCCCGACGGCAAACGCCTCCTCTTCGCCAGCACCGTCTTCCCCGACGCCGCCGACGAAGAAGCGAACAAGAAGGCGGCGAAGGAAGAGAAGGACCGCAAGTTCAAGGTGCGCGTCTACGAATCCTTCCCCATCCGTGCGTGGGATCGCTGGGTCGAAGAGAAAGAGCCGCACGTCTTCGTGCAATCGATCGACGGCGGCGCGCCGAAGGACCTCCTGGCGGGGACGAAGCTCATCGCCGAAGTCGGCTTCGGCGGCGTGGGCGGCGGCGAAGGTCGCGAGACGATCAACGGCGAGTGGACCCCGGACGGGCAGTCGATCGTCTTCGCCGCGACGACGGGACGGCACACCGGGCCGTACGCGGAAGTGGATTTCGGGCTGTATCGAATCAGCAGCACCGGCAGCGAGCCGGAGCTGATCGCCTCGAAACGCGGCACTTATGGGAGCCCATCCTTCAGCCCCGACGGCAAGACGCTGTTCGTCACCTTCGAGCCGAACAACGGCAAGACCTACAACCTCAGCACCCTGGTCGCGTTCGACTGGCCGTCGATGCAGAACGAGCGCACGGTGGCGCAGACGGATCGCTCCATCAATGAATACGCGATCTCGAACGACGGCAGGACGGTCTACTTCACGGCCGAGGATTCGGGGCTGGTGAAGATCTACTCGGTGCCGGCCGGCGGCGGTGCGGCGCAGCTCGCGCTCGATCCGCTGCGCGGCGTCTACACCGGCCTCGTGGGCGCCGACAGCGCGCCGGTGATGGTCGCGCAGTGGGGCTCGTCGACGAATCCCGCGGAGATCGTGCGCATCGACCTCGCCGGCAAGAAGCACACGAGGCTGACCAGCTTCAACACCGAACAGGCGGCCAGACTGGACTGGGAGCCGCCGCAGCACTTCTGGTTCACCTCCAAGCGCGGCCGCAAGATCCACAACATGATCGTCACGCCGTCCGGCTTCGATCCCTCGAAGAAATACCCGCTGTTCATCCTCATCCACGGCGGCGCGCACAACATGTGGCGCGACCAGATCACGCTGCGCTGGAACTATCACCTGCTCGCCAAGCCCGGCTACGTGATGCTGCTGACGAATTACACCGGCTCGACCGGCTTCGGCGCCGAGTTCGCGCAGCAGATCCAGGGCGATCCGCTGCGCGGTCCCGCCCAAGAGTTGATGGAGGCCGCGGACGCGGCCATCGCAAAGTATCCGTTCATCGACGCGTCGCGCCAGGTGGCCGGCGGCGCGAGCTACGGCGGCCATCTCGCCAACGCGCTCGAGGCGTGGGCGGGCACTCGCTTCAAGGCCCTCATCAGCCACGCCGGCCTCGTCAATCTCGAAACCCAGTGGGGCACCTCGGACGTGATGTTCGGCCGCGAGCTGGCCATGGGCGGCCCGGTCTGGGAACAGAACGAAGCCTGGCGCACGCAGAACCCGGTGCGCTTCGCCGCGAACTTCAAGACGCCGATGCTGCTCTCCGTCGGCGAGCGCGACTATCGCGTGCCGATGAACAACACTCTCGAGATGTACGCCCTCCTGCAACGCCTCAAGGTCCCGACGCGCATGCTGGTCTGGCCCGAGGAGAACCACTGGATCCTCAATCCCGAGAACTCGCGGGTGTTCTATAGAGAGGTGGATGAGTGGCTGCGGCGGTGGGTGACGCCGGGGCCGATGTAGCCGCGTTGTTCGTTGCTCGTTGTTCGTTCGAGGGGATTTGTCGCTGGAATCGTAACGCCCCGGAAACGAGCAACGAGCAACGACCTACTACAATCCCTCTCAATGAAACGGTTCCTCCTCGCGGCAATGCTCCTGACCACCACCGCGTCGGCAGAGCTCCCGTTCCTCGAGAACGACTATCAGACGGCGGTGTCCCGCGCCAGGGCGAAGAACGTTCCGATCTTCGTCGAGGCGTGGGCGCCCTGGTGACACACCTGCCGCTCGATGAAGGCTTACGTCTTTACGGACGCGAGCCTCGAGCGATACGCCGGGCGGTTCGTCTGGCTCAGCATCAACACCGAGGACGCGAAGAACGCGGGGTTTCTGAAGCGGTATCCGATACCGGCGCTGCCGACGATCATCGTCCTCGACCCGTCGCGTGACGCGGTGGCGCTGCGTTATGTCGGCGGCGCGAGCGTCGCCCAGGTGCGCAAGCTGCTGGACGAGGCGGAGAGCACAGTCCTCGCGCGCCGCCAGTCGCGCGCCGATTCGCTGCTGACCAAAGCCGATCGCCTGGCCAGCGAAGGCAAACAGTCCGACGCTGTGCCGCTTTACGTCGACGCCATTTCATCGGCGCCGCGCTCGTGGAAAAAACTCGGCCGCGCCAGTGAGGCGCTGATCTACGCACTGTCGATGACCG
The DNA here is from genome assembly GCA_036387915.1 of Thermoanaerobaculia bacterium. GTDB lineage: Bacteria > Acidobacteriota > Thermoanaerobaculia > Gp7-AA8 > Gp7-AA8 > QHVT01. The sequence continues at coordinate 8,346 of DASVSV010000494.1, read as the reverse complement.
ACGATCAGCCGCGCTGCGCCACGCGCGCATTACAGCTCTATCCGCGCGTCAAAGGAACGCCCGCCGCCGCCAACGTCGCCGCGACCGGCCTCGGCTGCGCCATCGCACTGGACAAAGAGCATACGAAACGGCGCAAGTTGATCGATGCGCTCGAGACCGCGACCATTGAAGTCTTCAAGGACAAGAGAGTCGTCATCTCCGACGACGATCGCTCCGGCTTGTATATCGCGCTCATCGACGCACGCGACGCCGCCGGCGACGACGAGGAAATGATCCGGCTCAAGCACGAATGGGCGGCCTTCCTCGAAGGCGCGGCCGCGCGCGCGGCCACTCCCGATCAGCGCACCGTCTACGACTCCCATCGCCTCTCCGCATACCTCGACCTCGGCATGCCGGAGAAAGCGGTACCGATGCTCGAGCAGTCCGAGCGAGATTTCCCCGACGACTACAACCCGCCCGCGCGCCTGGCCATGGCCTATAAGGACCTGAAGCAGTACGACGAGGCGCTGGCCGCGTCCGATCGTGCCTTGGCCAGAGTCTACGGACCGCGCAAGGTCTCCGTGCTCAGCGTCCGCGCCGACATTTATGTGGCAATGGGCGATCTGGCAACGGCAAAGGAAACGGTTCGCGCCGCGATTGAGGCCGCGAAAGCGTTGCCTGAGGGTCAGCGGAGCGAACGGCGGATCGCATCCCTCGAAGAGCGGCTCGCGGGGATGTAGGGCGAGTAGGGAGTGCGGCGGCCCAGCCGCCGCTTTCCTATTCGGGCGCAACCTGCCAAGACGGATGCGTCTCGCCGTATGGTCGCGATATCAAAGCGGCGGCTAAGGCCGCCGCACTCCATAGTCGCTCGACCGGTCATCGCATCTGTTTGAGGAGCAGGATGACGACATTCGATTTAAATGAATGCGATGCGGCCCGGAAATGGTGCGGGCCGCCTTTCGGCGGCCCGCGAAATGGGTCCGTGAGAGTCGACGCTTGGTAACGGCTTGTGGGTAGCCGTTCGTCAGTCGAGGGTTGATCGAGAGAGAGAGAGATTCGCAGGCCCCGCGACTTCGTCAGATCCGCTTCGGAGAGCTGCCAACCCCCACCGAACCCAAATGCATGATAGTGCATTCAAGACGGCTTGTCTACAGTTCCTTCCTTCATGACTCTCATAAATGGCGGTTTCAGCGGCGCAACATCATCTTTCGTGCGAAATATCCCGCCCCGAAGACACCAATGAGCACCGCCAGGATCCCGATGGCCCGTCCGCTGCCGCCAAAGTACGCCGGATAACGAACCATGTTCAGCACCAGGATCCCGCTGACGATCAGGAAAAGGGCAATGCGCACCGCGTAAAGGATGGCCGTCGGCCGGCGCGAGCGGAGCGAATCGCTCCAGACGATCCAGAGCATCACCGTAATGACCGCGAGGGCCATCGCCACCGGATTCATCATTTCAGCGAATCGTACTCCGCCGGCTGGTAGCCGAACACGGCCTTCTTTCCCTGCAATACCAGCGGCCGCCGGATGAAGTTCGGATCCTGGAGCATCAGCTCGATGGCCTTGGACTTCGTCAGCTTGCGGTCGCCGAGGTCGAGGGCTTTGTAGGCCGGGCTGCGGGTGCTGAGGACGGCGTCGAGACCGTAGTCGTCGATGAGGCGCGAGAGCAGCTCGCGCGACGGCCGGTCTTTGGCGAGATTGTGTTTCACGAGCTCGTATCCGCGACCTTCCAGGTCGGCGACTGCCTTGCGGCAGCTCGTTCACGTCGGTTTGAGATAGACCTCGAGCGCTTTCGTCATTTCTTCTTCACCCACCAGGCATCGGGATTCTTCGCCGCGGCGGGATGCGGCGCGGCGGTCGTGGTCGTGGCGTACTTCGGGGCCAGTTCGGCGATCAGCTGCTGCACGTCGGGCGTGCACGTGCCGCCGCACTCGCCGAGGGTGGCGGTGGTGCGCGTGGCCACCTGGTTCAGCGTGTGTGCTCCCTCGCGGATGGCGCGCTCGATGGTCCGGTATTTGATGTTGTTGCACCGGCACACGGTCTTGAGGCCGCGGACGGCCGGGTGCACGGATTCGTTCTCATCCATTCCGGCGGCCCTTAACATCGCCGCGCGCGCCGGGCTTCCCCACCTGCGGCTTCGGCCGGGCCGGTGCCGGGGTGGCCGAGGAGGCGGGCAGACTCAGTTTCGGCATCCCGCGGGAGAGCGATACCGGACGCACCGCGGACCGCTGCTTTCCGACCTTCGGGCTGCGCATTGCGCCATCGTAACCCACTGCCGTAGAATGCGCCCCGCTTCGCGCCGCCCGCGCCGGAATATCCTCGCGGCGAACGCGTTAGCGGCAGTCACGTGGGGCTGTAGCTCAGTTGGGAGAGCGCCTGAATGGCATTCAGGAGGTCATCGGTTCGATCCCGTTCAGCTCCACCAAACTTCTCCATCTCGACATGAAAACGGCGGCCGAAAGGCCGCCGTTTTTGTGTTTTCCGGTGAGTACTTGATGCGGTTCGCACACCTGGTGGCGCGGCGGACTACCATCTTTTGCTCAAAGATGGCACTATGTCTCTAATCACTCCGCCACATAGGAGGCGTCGCCAATGCTCCGACTGCTGGTTCTTTTCTCCCTCGCCGTCCTCGTGCCTGCCGACGCGAGATCTTCGAGCACGTCACTTTCTGGCGAGACCGACGTCGCGCGCCCGAATGATGCGGTGGAGATTTACGACGATCTGCTCGCAATCCCCGCACGGGATCGCGGAAAGCTCCTGGACGCCTATGGGAGCGCTACGCAAGCCGCCGTCTGGGAGCATCACCTTCTCGCAGTGTTGACGCGGTATCCAGAATTCACGGACGCTCAGCGTGACGTGATCCAGGATGCTCTGGCGCTCCTCACGCCCCAGTTTTTCGAGATCGAAGCGTCAGATCAGCGATGGTCCAATGTCGTTGACGCCCCTCTTCAGGACATCACCGCCAGAGCGCGCAGGCTGTTTCCCGCATCTGTAGCGCGGGAGCTTTTTCTGGACCTCGGCCCGCGTGACGGCAACCGACAAGCGCCAGCGGCATGCCGGGACCCCGAACATCCGACAGCAAACGATGCGAATCACGTTCAGCAGAGATCCCCGCGCCCGACCCCGAATACGGCGTACTGCGAATGCAGCACCAGTTCCGACTGGTGCGACGGCTCCGGGATCGGGGTTTATTACTGTCAGCAAGGCGGGTGTTACTTCAGAAGTTCAGGGTGCGGGACGTTTTGGCAGTACGCCTGCACGGGGATGTGTGAACGGCGCGACGATGGCAGCGGCTGATAGAGAGAATGACTCTGCGGTCGCAGAGTCTCGCACGATACGTTGCTCGTTCTGCGGCAGCACCGCAGCCGATCTCGTGCACGGCCCGCCTGGTGCGGCCATTTGCGAGTCGTGCGTCACACAAGCAGCGACGATTACCGAACCGGCCACGACTCCGATGACCGCCTGTTCGTTCTGCAAGAAGGCGGAGCGACAGTCGCGCTTCGCGTTCCGCCGGCGAGTCGTCGTACTCGCAAACGCTGCGAACGAAGTCCGCATCTGCTCCGCCTGCGTCTCGATCACGCGTGAGGTGCTGCAGCACAAGCGCCGCTCGCTATGATGGCGCGCGCTTGGCCCTCCTTGCGTATGTCCTGACTGCCGCGCTGCTGCTCTGGCTCGCGCACCGCTTCGTGCGGGCGTTGTCGGGCGTGGCGGCGGTGCTGCTGTTCCTGATTCCGTTCGTGTTTTGCGGGCATGCGTTGCTGACCGATCGCACGGTGGCGCCGGTGGACCTGCCGTACGAGACGCCGCCGCTGGAGGCGCTGAAATCGCGGTATGGCGTGACGAACGTCAGTACGGGGATGCACACGGACGTGTACACGGAGTTCGTTCCGTGGCGGCAGTCGGTGCGTGAGTCGCTGCGGCGCGGCGAGTGGGGATTGTGGAATCCGCACGCCATGTCGGGCGACGTGTTGCTGGCCAGCCAGCAGACCGCGGTCTACTCGCCGCTGACGCTCATCGCCTGCCTCTTGCCGGTGGCCATCAGTTTCACCTTCACCGCCGCCATCACTTTCTTCATCGCCGCGCTGACCGCGTTTCTGCTCGCGCGCGAGCTCGGGTGCGGCGAGGCGTCGTCGCTGGTCGCGGCCGCGGGGTGGGCGTTCTGCACGCCGATCGCGCTCTTTCTCCTCGTGACGATGGGGCAGACGTGGATCTGGTGTCCGTTGCTCCTTCTCGCCGTGCATCGCGTGATCGAGCGCCCGTCGCTCCCGAGCGCGGCGCTGCTGACGTTCGCGTTCACCGCGATCCTCTACTCCGGCCATCCCGAGTCGGCCGTGCTCTGCGTCTTCGTGGGGATGCTGTACGCGGCGTTCGAGCTGGCGCGCCTGCGCACGAATGTCGTCCGTCCCGCGCTCTTCGCCATCGGCGCGGCCGTCGTGGCGCTGCTCCTCTCCGCGATCCACCTGCTGCCGTTTCTCGAAGTGCTCCCGCACACCGTCGAGCATGGCCATCGTGCCGCCGACTTCGTCGACGCCGGCAACCTGACGACGTGGAACTGGTCCCTCGCGCGGATGGCCACGACGCTTCTCCCCTACCTCCACGAGCGTCACTGGCTCGTGCCGGGATTCAAGCTGCAGATGCTCGAGCTGGAGATCGGCGCCGTCGGCAGTCTGATCCTGGCGCTGGCCGTCTACGGCTTCATCCGCGTGCGCACGTCGACCTCGTATTTCTTCGGCGCGCTCGCGCTCTTCTCGCTGCTCGTGCACGCCGAATGGACGCCGCTCATCGTGCTCATGCGTCACATTCCGGTACTGGAGATGACGCTCACCGATCGCCTCTCGTTCAGCTTTGCCTTGTCCGTGTGCATCCTGGCCGCGCTGGGCGTCGAGCACCTTCGCCGCCGCGGCTCGTTGCTCACCCTCGGCGTAATGCTGCTCCTCATCGGCGTCGGCAACTGGTGGGTGACGCACACATCGCTCGTGTCGCACACGCCGCTGAAGTTCGGTCAGTACAAAGTGCTCGCGGAGGTGCTCGGACTGGTGCTGGCGATGATCGTCGTCGCCGCGAAGCCGCGACTCGCACCGGCACTGCTCCTCGGACTCGTGCTCGTGCAGCGCGCGATCTCCGACGGCGGCCTCTATCACTCCTTCGACATACGTCAGGCGTATCCGCCCGTGCCGCTGTTCGAGCCCATGCGCAATGCGCGGGAACCGTTCCGCATCGTCGCGCAGGGGCACACCTTCATCCCGCAGACCGCGACGATGTACGGACTCGAAGACGTACGCGGCGTCCCCTCGCTGCAACTCCGGAGCTACGCCGAGACGTTCGCGCTCTGGTGCACGCCGCAGCCGGTCTGGTACCAGCGCGTCGACGATCTCACGCGCCCGTTCCTCTCCTACCTCAACGTCCGCTACGCGATCTCCGAACAGCCCGCGCCGCCCGGCTGGCGCGAAGTCGCACGCGACGCCGAAGGCACGTATCTCCACGAAAACACGCGCGTCCTCCCCCGCGCCTTCGTGCCGCCGAGCGTCAGCGTCGGCTATCCGCGCCTCTGGAATCTCACCGATCTCCTGAAGGAAACCGACTTCGCCGCGCGCGCCTGGATCGAGGCGCCGCTCGCGCAGCACGTGCGCGCGAACGGCCCCGGCCGCGTGATCACGAAACCGGTCCGCCTCGGCTACGAGCTCGACGCGAACATGCAGAGCGACGGCTGGATCGTGACCTCCATCCCCGCGTGGCCCGGCTGGCGCGCGACGCTCGACGGCGGCCGCACCGACGTTCGCATCGCCAACCACGCCTTCCTCGGCATCCACGTCCCGCAAGGGCACCACCGCATCCGGCTGACGTACTGGCCGCGCTCGTTCGTCTGGGGCAGCACGATCACGATCGCCACGCTGATGGCGATCGTCCTAGCGGCGATCGTGCGTCGTTACGCTATGCTGTCACGTCGTCGCTATGGCTGACAGCACGCGCGCGGTCGGATCGTCCGGCCTCGGGCCCGGCACGGTGCTCGACGGCAAGTACGAGATCCTGTTGCGCATCGGTGCCGGTGGCATGGGCGAAGTGTTCAAGGCCCGCCACCTTCACCTCGAGGCCTTCCGCTGCATCAAGGTCATGAACAGGAGCTGCTCGCCGACGACGCGTTCCGCTCGCGGTTCCGCCGGCGGCCGCCACCGCATCGACGCCGAGATCCGCCTCCAGTTTTAGGCAGAACGCTGTCGTTGCGCTAATGCAAAGGGAACGACCGAGGGGCCTCTCGTCGTCTCCCTTGCGTGGGTGCAATGAGACAAGGTTTCCTCCCACCGCTTTGGCGCGTCCAACCAGCACAGAAAGAAAGGTTGGCACGAGCTAGGCTTAGCTCGCTAGCCGAAGGGGCCGACGATGTTCGACGACGTACTGATCGAATCCGCGGGGAAAGACAAAGAGAAAGGCGGCTGGGTCACCGCGGTGATCTCGCTCGTCGTTCATGCCGCGATCATCGGCGCCCTCATCGCGGCGGGCATCTACGTGAAGGACCACCCGGAAGTGATCGAGAAGCCGATGAGCGCTTTCATCGTCGCTTCCGCGCCGCCTCCACCTCCGCCGCTGGGACTGGACCAGGCCGCGCTGAACGCAGTCAGGCAGTGGAAATTCAAGCCGGGCACCCTCAACGGGCAACCGGTACCGGTCTATTACAACCTCACCGTCAATTTTCGCATCGAATAGGAGAGAAGTCGTATGGAAGGGATGGAAGCCCATTTCAGTATGCAAGGCATGTGGGAGTCGATGACGTGGGCCGGCAAGGCCGTCGTGATCATTCTCATCCTCATGTCCATCTGGTCATTGACCATCGCCGTGGAGCGCCTGTGGCGTTTCCAGAAGGCCAAGAAGGAATCGCTCCAGGTGGCCCTCGGCGTCACGCCGCTGTTGCGCGAGCACAAGCTCGAGCAGGCCATCGCCTTCACCAAGGACAAGAAATACCGGCACAGTCATCTCGCACGCGTGCTGGCTGCAGGATTGACGGAATTTCAATACGAGACCTCACAAGCATTGCCGGAGGATTTCGACCTCGTCGAATCGGGCAAGCGTGCCATCGAGCGTGAAACGCTGATGACCACCGCGGAGCTCAAGAAGGGCCTCGGCAACCTGGCCACCATCTCCACCACCGCGCCGTTCGTCGGCCTGTTCGGCACCGTCGTCGGCATCATCAACGCGTTCCGCGGCATGGCCCTCTCGGGCTCGGGCGGTCTCGGCGCGGTGTCGGCCGGTATCGCAGAAGCGCTGGCCACGACGGCACTCGGACTCTTCGTGGCCGTGCCCGCGGTCTGGATGTACAACTACTTCCTCAACAAGATCGAGCGGTTCCAGGTGGAGATGTCGAACTCCTCGTCGCAGCTCGTCGACTACTTCATCAAGAACGAGGCTCGCGCGCGGGCGCGGGTCTGAGCCGGAGGATCGCATGTCATTCGGCGGCGGCAGTGCCGGCGACGTGAAGGGGGACATCAACGTCACTCCTCTCGTCGACGTCTGTCTGGTGCTCCTCATCATCTTCATGGTCGTCACGCCGATGCTGCAGTCCGGCATCGACGTGATGCTGCCGCAGGGCCCGCACGCGGAGAAAAAACCGGGCGAGGAAAACGACCTGATCGTCTCGATCAAAGCCGACGGCTCGGTGTTCGTGGGACAGAACTGGATTCCCGACAAGGACCTGCCGACGTATCTCCGCGCGGAACATCAGAAGGATCCTTCTCGCGCGGTGATGCTGAAGGCCGACAAGCGGATCAACTTCGGCAAAGTGCGGCTGGTGATGCGCGCGGCGAACGAAGCGGAGTTCACAGGCGTGTCGATCCTGACGGAGACTCAGCAGGCCGGCGCGGAGATGGCGAAGGGAAGGATGTAACGCATGGGAATGAGTGCAAGCGGCGGCAGCGGCGTCCGCTCGGAAATCAACATCACGCCCCTGGTGGACGTGGTGCTGGTGCTGCTGATCATCTTCATGGTGGCGACGCCGATCCTGCAGATGGGCCTCGACGTCGAAGTGCCGCCGAAGGTGGAGCTGGCCACACCGCCTCCGCCGAGCGAGCAGAAGCAGCTCGTGATCACGATCAAGACGGACGGCGTTTATCTCAATACCGCGAAGATGGCCACGCTGAAGGACCTCCGCGACCAGATCGCGCGGCAGATGGTTTCGCGCCCCCCCGACGAGCGCGTCGTGTTCATCAACTCCGAGGACAACCTGCAGTTCGAGCGCGCCGTCCAGGCCATGGACGCCGCCCACGAGGCGGGTGCCCAGAAAGTGGGCTTCCTCACCGACGCGCCGAAACAGTAACGACCTATGGAGTGCGGCGGCCTGGCCGCCGCTTTTGTATTCGGCACCATCGTGGCAGCG
>DASVSV010000493.1:0-17126 GCA_036387915.1 Thermoanaerobaculia bacterium | reverse complement strand
AAGCCACGCCCTACGTCTACACAGGTTCAACGATCTCGATCCCCGGAATCGCAAGACGCTCGAGGTCTGCGCGTTTGAACGACAGCAGCGACTTTGCGCCGGCGTCGCGGGCGATCTCGATGACGAGTGCGTCGTACGCGTCGCTGCCGCCGATCGGGGCGACGGACCAGCGTCGCAGCATCGACCAGCCGTCGCGCGCCTTCGGTCCGGCCACGCGGGCGGTGGAGAAGCTGCTGCGGAGGATGTGAAAGGCGTCAGCGTGCGGGAGGCGGTGCTGCGCGGGCAGGCGCGTCAGGATGGCGTAAGCGTCGTGCAGCGCGGGCGCCGGCACGATCAGCGACTTGCGTCCGAGGGCGGCTTCGAGGGCGCTGGCGGCGGCGCGGTGGCGCTCGTGCCACGACACGACCGCGGCGACGAGAACGGAGGCATCGGCCGCGACGAGGGTGGCCACGTCAGCCGCGCTCCACGGTCTTGCGCACCGTTGCGCGCGTGAGCGGCTCGCCCGTCTCGACCGACTCCGCGATCTGGAGTCTGCCCTTCTTCACGATGCGAATGGGACGGCGCCGCGGCTCGATCTCGATGCGCCCTTCGCGGCAGCGCACCTCCAGCGGCATCCCCGGCTCGATGCCGGCTTCGTCGCGGATCTCTTTCGGGATGACGACGCGCCCGGCGCGGTCGATGGTAATCGTGGTGGCATCGCTCATGGTGGAGCGGATGGTAGTCTCAGAGGCTCACAGGCGCATAGTCTCAGAGAGCCCGTCCCGCCGCCTGTGAGACTGTGAGACTGTGCGACTGCGGACCAGAACGCACCCGGCGGCATCGCTCGCGACACTTTCTGGCGCGCTACCTGAAATGATGCGCACCGCTCTCGCTGCTGCCCTTCTGCTGCTCGCCGCCTGCACGACGGCGAACAATCCCTCGCCGCTCCCCCGCACGGCGCCGTGGCGCGGCGAGCCGCTCGCGCGCGCGTCCGTTCCGGCGGTCTACGTCACGCAGTGGCAGAAAGCCGAGAACCGCGCCACCTGCGCCATGGTCGCGCCGCGATCGCTCGGCGAAGCCGGCGCCGGTGCCACACCGCGCGCGGCGAACTTCTCCGGCGGCTGGGCGGTCGCGTACGACCTGCCGGACAAACGCAGCGCGTTCGGCATCGCCGGCGCGGGCGTCAGCGCGAACGACCCGTCGTACAACAAGTGGCCGTACGCGTACGAATGGGGCGACGGCAGCAAGGTCGAATACGGCCCCGAGGGCGGCACCGGCCCGAACGAGCTCGCGTACCTGCGCATCCAGGGGCAGGACTGCCTCTACAACGTCTGGTCCGCGCTGGGGCGCGAGCATCTCGAGTTTTTGATCCGGGAGCTGAGGATTGTGGAGTAGGTTCACAGGGCGCATAGGCTCATAGGCTCATAGGCTCACAGTCTCATAGCGGCGATGCGCCTGTGCGCCTATCCTATGAGCCTATGAGCCTATGAGCCTATGAGCCTGTGAGCCTGCGTCTCCCAGCGAATGCGGCGCTACCACCAGACGCAGCGCGGCAAAATGGGGAGCCGCACCTCGAAGGTAGAAACTTTGCACTGGATCATGCCGTCGTAAGAGTTGAGCCATGAAAACGAGCCTTTTGCTTCTCGTTCTCCTCGCCGCCACCGCCGCCTACGCGCAGGAAGAGCCGCCTGTCGTGCAGCCGGATTACTCGAAGGAGTCGCTGCAGCGCTTCGTGGCGAACATCCCCGACCCGCCGCCGCGCCGCGTCCGCGACGTTTACTTTCACATCGGCGCGATCGAGTTCCGCGCCCTCGGCTCCCGCTGGCGCTTCAACTATCTCCCCTTCATGATGCCGCTCTCCGGCACGCAGATGGGGATCACGCAGACGCCGCCCGACCCGTTCGCCCTGACGCAGACGACGATCGCTACTCCCCCCCGCGCCTGGCGCACACAGCGTCAGGTCAGCGCGGAGATGAAGCGCATCGAGCAGACCGAGCGCGCCAAGGTGAAGGTCAAGACGCAGTAGCGTTTTACGTCACTCGTTACTCGGCAGAGGTGCTTCTCGCCGAGACCCACCCCAAACGAGCAACGAGCAACGTTCAACGCCCCAGCCCCCAGCTGGTCCGGGTCAGCCAGTCCATCAGACCGGAGGCGCCCATTGGCTTGGCGATCCAGTAGCCCTGCGCCAGGTCGCAGCCGAGCTCCTTCAGCAGGCGCCACGTCTGCTCGTCCTCGACCCCCTCGGCGCAGACCTGCTTGCCGAGATTGTGGGCCAGGTCGATCACGGTCCGGACGATGGCCGCGTCGGCGTCGCTGGTCTGCATCCCGATCACGAACGACTTGTCGATCTTGATCTCGTCGACCGGCAGCTCGCGCAGATGCGTGAGCGACGAGTAGCCGGTGCCGAAGTCGTCGATCGAGAGACGCACGCCCATCGACTGCAGCATCGACAGGATCGCCAGCGCGTGCGCCGGGTCGGCCATGATGCTGCTCTCGGTGATCTCGATCTTCAGGAAGCGCGGATCGACGCCCCAGCGGTCGAGCGTGCTCTGCACCTTCGTCGGCAGGCTCTGGTCGAGCAGGCTGCGCGCGGAGACGTTGACCGCGATGTGGATCGGCGCGCCGGCGTCCTGCCAGACGCGGCACTGGCCGATGACGTGGTCCAGCAGCCAGTCGGTCATGCCGCGGATGAGGCCCGTGCGCTCCGCCAGCGGGATGAAATCCGCCGGCGAGAGATGGCCCCGCGTCGGATGGTCCCACCGCACCAGCACCTCGGCCCGGGTCATGATCCCGCTGCGCATGTGCAGCTTGGGCTGGTAGTGGGCCAGGAGCTCGCCCCGCTCGACGGCGCCGCGCAACTCGACCACCAGCGCGAGCTGATCGGGCGTGCGTGACTCCGTGTCGTCGCGATGGAAGCTGTAGCCGCTCTGCTTCTGCTTGGCCGAGTACATGGCCACGTCGGCGCGGCGGAGCAGCGTCCGCGCGTCGCCACCGTGATCGGGAAAGAGCGCGATGCCGATGCTCGCGCCGACCTCGAGCACCTGCCCCTCGATCACGAACGGCTGTTCGAGTGTGCCGAGAATGCGCCGGGCCGTGGCGGCGACGGAGGTCGTGTCGCCGGCGCGCGGCAGCACGACCGCAAACTCGTCGCCGCCGAGACGGGCCACGACGTCGTCACCGCGCATCTGGGTCTGCAGTCGAAACGCGACCTGCTTGAGCAGCGCGTCGCCGAACTGATGTCCGAACGTGTCGTTCACTTCCTTGAAGCGGTCCAGGTCCATCAGCATCAGCGCGAGCGTGGAACCGTTGCCGCGCGCGGACTCGATGGCGCGCTCGAGCTGCTCGAAAAGCATCGTGCGATTCGGCAGTCCGGTCAGGCCGTCGTGCATGGCCTGATGGCGCAGCGACGACACCTGATGCTTGGTCTGCGTCACGTCGCGGAGGAAGGCCACCCAGTGCGTGAGCTGACCGCCGTCCTCGACCGGGACGAGCTGCAGGTCGATTTCGAACTCCGCGCCGTTCGCCCGCCGCGCCGTGACCTCGGCCTCGAAGGCGCGCTGCTCGAAGACGTGCTGGAGCAGCGAGTCGACGATCGACTGCTGCCGCTCGACGATGCCGAAGATCTCCGGCGTCTGGCCGATGATCTCCTCGCGGCGGCGGTTGTAGATCGTGCAGAAGCCGTCGTTGACGAAGGCGATGCGCGGGCCGACCGCCTCGACGGCAGGCGTGAGGATGGCGATCCCCTCGCCCGTCGCGCGCACCGCGGTGCCGAGCAGCTGGAGCTGCTCGGCACGAATGCGATCCTCGGTCATCTTCCAGTCGAGGTTGGTGGTCCACGCCGTACGCAGCGAGGTCACCTCCTCCGGAAGTTTCTCGGACATCGGACTACTCGAGTCCGAGTGCGCGCGGTACGTTGATCCGGCCCTTGCCGTAGAGCGGGTCGGTGCCCTTCGCGCCGAGGTCGTCGGCGGTGCGCTGCAGGCGCGACTTCACCTGCGAGGGCTTGCCGGGACCGATGTCTTCGACGATCAGCGCGGCCAGACCGGCCACGTGCGGCGCGGCCATCGACGTGCCGCCGATGCCGAGCACTTCGTCGGAGTCCTGGCAGAACGGCACGAGCAGCGAAGTCTTCGAGCACGCCGCCCACACACGCGCGGCAACCGTACCGCCCGGTGCGGCGACGCTGATCGCGGAACGGCCGTGATTCGAATACGGCGCGAAACCATCGACGTCCGACCACGGTCCGGCAATCCCCTGGGCCGACGCGGGGCCGGTCGCGGAGACGCAGACCACGTTCGGCGCGTTGCAGTACATGTTGAAGCTGGCGCCGTCGTGATCGAGGTCGCGGCTCTCGTTGCCGGCGGCGACGATGACCAGCGTGCCCTTGCGGTGCGCGTAGTTGAAGGCCTGGTTGATCATCGCCACGTAGCGGCCGTTCTGCGGCTTGGAGAGCGTGTCGCCGATGCTCAGGTTCGCGATGTCGGCGCCGTGATCGGCAGCCCAGAGCAGTCCGTCGAGGACGCCGCTGAACGTGCCCTCGCCCCAGCGGGAGAGGACTTTGACGCCCATGATGGTGACGTTCTGCGTGACGCCCGCGGCGATGCGCGCGTTGCTGGAGATCGTCGCGGCGACGTGGGTGCCGTGGTAGAAGAGGTCGGTCACCGGATGGCGTCCGGGGAAGATCGCCTCGACGTCTGCGTCGTCACTCGGGACGAACGAGACGGAGCGATCGAGGTCGACGAGGCCGGCCAGGTCGGGATGCTCGTAGCTGACGCCGGTGTCGATCACCGCGACGGTGACGGCCGGCGAGCCGAGCCGCCCCGCTTGCCACGCTTTGTCCGCACCGATGGCGCGCAGGTGCCACTGCCACGGGTAGACGGCCGCGTCGGCAGGCGACGAGGAGGTGGCGATGAAGATCCGCGGATCGGATTCTTCGCCGAGTCCGCCGAGGCGCAGTCGCACGCCGGCATCGGGCAGGACTTCGGACGCGCCGCTGTCTTTCGCCAGCGTCATGGCCTGTGCGTCGGTCAGGTCTTCGACGACCGCGAACCCGGCGCCGTTGTGGGTCGAGACGAGCAGCCCGCCGATTGCTCCGACGGAAGACTCGAACGAAACCGGAATGCTCCCGCCGAAACGGAAGATGTGCCGTTCCCCCGCGAACGCCGCGAGCGGACATAATGCAAGCAGAGCGATGAGAGTTCGAACCATTGCTGACTCCTGAAGGCGAGGATGCGGGATTTTACTCCATGATCGCGATCTGCAACCGAGCACGTGGGGCGCGTGGCGGGTCGTTAGACCCTCAGATGCCAGTAGTCCGGCTCCCTGCTGTGGTGCGCGACCGCGACGATCACGATTTCTTCTCCACGCAGGCGGTAGACAACCGTGTACGGGAAGCGCCGCGGAAGAACGAGCTCGTGCGTGCCGTGTTCGCCGGAAGGGTAGCGGAGCGGCGCCTCAACAATATTGGCGATCGCAGCGTCGATCTGTTGCGCAAAGGCGAGCGCGGCGAGCGGGCTTCGCTTTCGATAGAAGGCCTTCCCCTCCTGCAGATCGATGCGCGCCTCGGGGGTGAAGCCGCCTCGCCTTCATTCGTCGGCGAACAGCTCCGCGCGAACAACTTCCCAGTCAACGAGCTCCACCGTCCGCTCGTCGATCTCGCGCACTCTCCGCGCTATCTCGCGCGACCACGCAGCCTTCACCTCCGGGGTCGGCTTCGGGTCGAGACTCTCGATCAACACACCCGCGAGCGTAGCCCGGTCGGACTCCGACAGCTCGACGGTCTCACGGATGAGCTCTTTCAAATCTCGCGGCATCGTGATGATTCTACGCTCGATGAAGCGCCGCCATCATGGCGGCGCTCCATTACTTGCCTACTTCCGCTCCAGCCTCGTCCCGCGCCGGTCGCCGACCTTCTCCAGCGCCGTGCGTCCCGCGGCGTCGCCCTTCAGGTACGCGTCCCAGAACGCGAGCGCGGAGCCGCGGACGATGGCGAAGAGGTCCTGCTGCCGCATGGCCGCGTAGTCGGCGCGCGTGATCACGCGACCGTCGCGCGTCATCACGTTGTCGTTCGGGTTGAACGGATCGCCCGTGTTCGCACGGGCCATCGCCTGCGCGCGGGTGACGTCGTCGAGGCGCCCCGTGAAGGACTGGAAGCGCGCGCCCTGGATGATCACCGCCCACTTGTCCCCCGCCGGCATGCGCGTGAAGATCTCCGGCGGCGGCGGCTCCGCTGGAGGCGTGGACGCCGTTTGCGTTCCCGCCTGCGCGGGCTCCGGCACCGGCGCCGGCACGATGAACATCGTCGGCACCCGCACCTCGGGGCCACCGGCGGGAACCATTGCAATCACCGCTTTGATGCGCGGATCGGCGGCGAGCTCCATCACGGACTGCCCGCCCTCCTCGTGTCCCACGGCGCCGATGCGCGTACGGTCGATCTTCCCCTGCAGCTCGGGATAGCGCTGCTCGAGCGAGTCGAGGGAGTCGAGCACGAAGCGCAGGTCGCGGGCGCGGTCACCGCGCGCGTCGGGATGCGCGACGCGGACCACGACGTAATCGTTCGCGGCCCAGTACGAGCTGAGGCCGACGTACTCGCGGTTCGTGAGCACGCCCGCCGGCGAGAGCACGATCAGCGGATGAGGTCCGCCGCGCGTCGGGTAGTCGATGCTGAGGGTGATGTCCTTGTTGCGCTCGTTGTCGCGCAGCAGGACGTCGGGGATGGCGCCGACGGTCGACGCGCCGACCTCCAGGCCGGAGTAACGCGTGCGCGGCGACGTATCGGGTGCGCGCGGGTCGCGGTTGGTCGACGACGAGCACGCCAGGGCCAGGGCTGCGATGAACAGAGTCAGAGAACGACGAATCATGCTTCCTCCACGGGTCGGATGACGGCTGGCGCATATTGCGCGACGAGAACGCTTGCAAGAACGAGGACGCCCCCGATGACCACGACCGCACTCACGCGCTCGCCGAGGAGCAGGGCGGCGGCGACGAAGGTGACCAGCGGCTCCGCGTAGAGGAGCGCGGCCACGCGCGAAACCTCCAGCCGCTCCAGCGCGCCGTACCAGAAAACGTAGCCGAGCGCGGAACAGGCGATGGCCAGAAAGAGCAGCGCCGACCAGCCGGTGGCGGTCAGGCGGGGCAATTCGACCCAGCCGCGGCGGGCGACGAAGAACGGCGCCAGCATGATCGCGCCGAAGAGCATCGACCCGGAGGTGGCGCGGCGCGGGCCGAGCCGGCGGATGGTCTTGTGGCCGAGGACGGAGTAGACGGCCCAGTTGATCGTGCTGATGAAGATCAGCAGATCGCCGGTGGTGGACGGCCGGCCCAGCGCACGCGCGCTGAAGTCTCCTTTCGTGACGACCAGCAGCGCGCCGGCGAAACCGCCCGCGAGCCCGGCCACTTTCCAGAAGCCGAACCGCTCGCGCAACACGATCGCGGACAGCACGGCGGACCAGATCGGCGTGATGCCGATCAGCCAGCCGGTGTTCGTCGCGCTGGTCATCGTCAGCGCGTACGACTGCAGCATCTGATGCACGAACACGCCGACGAATCCCATAACCGCCAGCGCCCCCCACGCCTCCCGCGGCGGAAACTCGCGCACCACGAGGAGTAGCACGACCGCGGCAATGGCGAAGCGGACGAAGATCAGCGTGACCGGAGAAACATCCTGCAGCGCCGCCTTCGTGGCCACGAACGAGATGCCCCAGAAGATCACGGCGATCGAGGCGGCGACGCGGGGGGAGAGCATCAAATTCAACATAGCATGCGCGCTCACCCGTACCACGTCGCCGTCCTTCGTTCCATCATTCTGTTACTATGCCGGAACTCGCTAAATTTGTTTTGGAGGTCTCGAGCAATGTTGCGTCGCGTTGCCGCAGGCGTTTCCCTTGTTTCGCTTCTGTTGTTCACCTCCCCGAGCGTGTTCGCGGGGTGCGGTCAGAGATGTTACGAGTCGCCGGACATCATCGAGTGCCGTGCGACGCAGCGGATTGGCGGAGGAGACGACTGCCGGATCACTTCGTCGTGCACTGTTTACGCCTACGATCCGGACGGCCCCGGCCCTAATCCGCCCGTCATCGGCGCTGAGTGCACGTATGCGTGTGAGATTCAATGGTGTTCCTGGGTGTAGATCATGCTCGGTCACCGCCGCGGTGCGACGGGCATCCTGCTAACAGCGGTTGCGCTCCTCATCACGATCCCGGTCCCGGCCGCGGAAATCGCAGTGACGCTGCGCCTCGCCGGAACGGCGACACGGTGCAGCGTGACCGGCTTTTCATGGATCAATCCGAACGCTGCCCCGCAACGGATCGCTATCGAACCGATTACCGTTGACGCGCCGCGCGCCGTCATCCTCGAGCGCGGTGGTGACGCGCTTCGCGCGGTGTCGACGGATTGCTGGGCCGAAACCGCACCGGTCGCCGAGAACGCGAAAGCGGTACCGATCTCCCTCTGGCCGCTCGGCACCGTCCATGGCCAGATCGCACTGCCCGACGACAGCGAGACGCCGCGCACGATCGACGCAACGCTCATCGACGCCACGGCAGCGCGCAATGCAGACGATGCGGACCAGCACTCCACCGACTGCTCTCTGAACGACCTCTCCTGGCGATGTGCCGTCCCCGCCGGCCGTGCCCTGCACCTGAAGATCGCCGTCGATGCGTTCGCGCCGGTTTACGTCTGGGACGTCGAAGCAGACACGTCGTCTTTCGACGCGGGCGTGCATCCATTGCGGCGCGGCGCGGCGGTGGTGGGCCGAGTGGTCAGCGATACCGGCGCCCCGCTGCCTGATGCCAGGGTGACGATGACGCTGACGACCTCCGCGGATCAGGAACCGGTCGGACGACGACTCACGGCTCTGGAAACCCGATCAGACAAGAAGGGATTTTTCCAACTGATCGGCGTTCCTCCTGGCTCGTACCGGCTCGTATCGCGCCGGGAAGGACTCGGCGATGTCACACGCGGACCCATCGACCTTCGCCAGGGCCAGGATCTCCGCCTCGGCGAAGCTCTCGTTCACGCGCCTCTGGCCGAGTTGCAGGTGGTGATCACTCCGCCGGTCCCGCGGCCTTCGGGACGCTGGAGAATCGTCCTGACACACGAAGGCTCCCGGCTTCACGAGCGCGTGCAGGCGGCCGATGGTCCTGCCGGCGTGGAAGGAACCTGGACGGGCCGCGGTCTGCAGCCGTCGTCCTACGAGCTCACTCTCTACGATGGTAAATCCGAGGCCGCTCGACAGCCGGTCGACCTGCGCTCCGGCGGCACGGAGCGCGTGCTCATCACGGTCAGCGGCGTCGACGTCCACGGCAAGATCGTTTCGGGAGGCGAGCCCGTTCGCGCGACGATCCGGTTCGAGCAGAACGGAAGGCGCCTGCGCGTCGAGACGGACGAAGACGGCACCTTCGCGCTCATGTTTCCGCTGCCGGGAGAATGGCACCCGTCATTGCTCGGAACCGCGGCTGACTCCGAGGCTCGCTTGCCGGCGGTCGAGATCCGATCGCCACATCCGGAGGAGGTCGTGCTCGAGGTTCCGGGCGGCCGCGTATCCGGCACCGTACTCGACGGTGATGGGCGTCCGCTCCGCTCCGCCGTGCTCCTGCGCCGCGACCGTCGCATTGCGGCGCACACGGCCAGTGATGACGAAGGAAAGTTCGAGTTGCTCGGCCTCGCTGCAGGTTCGTACACCATCGAGGCGGAGGCAGAGGAAGGATTCGCCGGTCCGGTTCCGCTATCGGTCGACGAAGAGAAAGCCGGCAAAATCGAGCTGCGCATCGAACCGGTCCGCGAAGTGCGCGGGCACGTCGTCAGTGCAGACGGAGCACCGGCCAGTGGTGCCGTCGTGCGCATTCTCGATCCGGCCGCCGGAGGATTTTTCGAAAACGCGATCGCCGACGCGCGGGGCGCATTCTCGGCCCGCGTGCGTCCGGCCGCCGAATATGTGGACGTGATCGTCATGTCGGTACCGCATCCCGTGACCGTGCGACGTTTCGCGATGACGCGCAAACGCTCGACCACCCTTCCCGTCCTGCGACTCGGCGCTGTTGGCGGGACTCTGCGGCTTTTCTTCCTCGGCTTTCCGCCATGGCCGACCATCGTCACGCAGGACGGCCGTCCTTACTCGGTGGCCGCGCTGCTGGCGCCTCGGTTCGGCCCGGGAGCGTGGCGCGAGCGCGTGAACGGTGCCTTCGAGCTCTACGTCGAGCCGGGCGCATACGTCGTTTGCAACGGCACCGACTGCCGTCCGGTTCAAGTCGCCGCTCACGCCGTGATGACCGTCGACCTGCGAGCCCCCGCAAAAGGAGATGCTCCATGACCGCGAAGAAAATCATCACCTGCCTGATGATCGCCGCTGGAGCCGTGCCGCCATCTCAGGCGCTCGCCGCGAGCCCGCCGCGACCGTGGCTCGGAATGGGAGCGATCGTCCGGAGCGAGCCGCAGGGCGGCCGCTTCCTCTATGTTGCGCACGCCCCGTCCGACACGCCGGCGTATCGCGCCGGACTCCGCCCGGGCGATCTGATCACGGCGATCGACGGAAAGAAGATCGGCTTCCGCGATGACCTCGACATGATGGAATTCACGTCGCGGCTCCGCATCGGGTCGGTGCTGAGGCTGCGCGTCGTTCGGGCAGGAAAGTCCCGCGAGCTCCAGCTCCGCGTCGGAACCCTGCCGCCCGCCTACGAACAACGGTGGATCGACAGCCTGCAACGGGCTCGCGACACACGTTCGCGCGCCCGGGGCACCAGCTGATCGATCTCGCAGGTCATCGATCGTGACTCCGCAACGCACGACGGCGCTCCTCGTCGCGCGTTGCTCGTTGTCGTGCCGGAGCGCGCCGACACTAGCAACCAGCAACGAGCAACGAGTAACGTTCCCCTCACGATGTCCACCACCAAGATCCGCAAATACACGCTCAAGCGCGACAAGCCGCAGAAGCAGTACAAAGTCGCGTACGAGGATCAGCTCAATCAGGAGCAGCTCGACGTGGTCACGGCCGGCGAGGGGCCGATGCTGGTCATCGCCGGCGCGGGCAGCGGCAAGACCCGGACCCTCACCTACCGCGTCTCCCGCCTGATCGAGGACGGCGTCGATCCGGCCGACATCCTCATCGTCACCTTCACGAACAAAGCCTCGCGCGAGATGCTCAGCCGCGTCGAGCAGCTCGTCACAACCGACACCCGCCGCATCTGGGGCGGCACGTTCCACTCGATCGGCAACCGCCTGCTGCGCCGCTACGCCGACACCATCGGCTACCGCTCGAACTTCACCATCCTCGACTCGGAAGACGCCAAGGAGATGATGGAATCCGCCGTCTCCTCCCTCGGCATCAAGACCCTGGAGAAACGTTTCCCGAAAGGGGACGTCCTTCTCGACATCTACTCCTTCCTGATCAACACGCGCACGCCGCTCGAGCTGCACCTCGAGCAGAACTACCCGCATTTCATGATGTACGGCGGCGAGATCGTGGACGTGTTCCGCCGCTACAAGGACCGCAAGCGCGACGCGAACGCGATGGATTTCGACGACCTGCTGGTCTTCTGGAAGGTGCTGCTCGACGATCACGAGGAAGTCTCGGCCGCGCTGAAGCGCCGCTTCCGCCACGTGCTCGTCGACGAGTACCAGGACACGAACAAGCTCCAGGCCGACATCATCGACGCCATGGCCTCGGAGCGCCGCAACGTCATGGTCGTCGGGGACGACGCGCAGTCGATCTACTCGTTCCGCGGCGCTTCATTCGAGAACATCCTCACCTTCCCGCTGCGCTTTCCCGACGCGACGATCTACAAGCTGGAAGTGAATTACCGCTCCACGCGCCAGATCCTGACTTTGGCCAATGCGTCGATCGCGGCGAACCGCTTTCAGTTCCGCAAGGAGCTGCAGGCCGTGCGCGGCGACGGTCCCGACCCCGCCGTGGTCGGCGTGGATGACGTGTACGAGCAGGCCTCGTTCATCGCCCAGCGCATCCTCGAGCTGCGCGACGAGGGAGAGAAGCTCAGCGAGATCGCGGTCCTCTACCGCTCGCATTACCAGTCGCTGGAGCTGCAGATGGAGCTCTCGCGGCGGCTGATCCCGTACGAGATCCGCTCCGGCGTGCGCTTCTTCGAGCAGGCCCACATCAAAGACGTGGTGGCGTACCTGAAGATCGTCACCAACGCGCGCGACGAGCTGTCGTGGAAGCGCGCGCTGAAGCTCTACCCGAAGATCGGCGAGAAAACGGCGGCCGAGGTCTGGGCCCGGATTTACACGGCCACGAATCCGCTGGAGGCGTTCCTGCGCGGACCGGCGGCGGGCGCGTATCCGCCGGGACGCGGCGTCGCGCCGTCGCTGGACAGCTTCCGCGACGTGCTGCGGCTGATCAGCGTCGACGCGATGAAGCGCAATCCCTCGGAGACGATCCGCCTGATCGTGGAGCGCGGCTACGGCGACTACGCCCGCTCGAAGTTCGCCAATGCGCAGGCGCGGCTCGACGACCTCGAGCAGCTCTCGCAGTACGCGCTGCGCTACGACGACGTGGAGCGCTTCCTCGACGAGGTGGCGCTGGCCAATCCGATCGCCGGCGAGGACGTCGCGGTGGTCGGCCCCGAGGACGAGAAGATCGTGCTGTCGTCGGTGCATCAGGCCAAGGGGCTGGAGTGGCGGATCGTGTTCGTGATCTGGCTGGCCGACGGACGCTTCCCGTCGCAGCGCGCCCTGCGCGTCCCCGGCGGCATCATCCGCATCCCCCCGAACCGTCTGCACGAGGCGCTGCCGCTGCTCGAAGGCGCAACGCAGGACGCGCCGGTCGTCGACGCTGAAGGCACGCGCGAGCTCGTCATCCCCGGGGAGGAGGAAGAACGGCGCCTCTTCTACGTCGCCGTCACCCGCGCCCAGCAGGAGCTCTACCTCGTATTTCCGGTCATGGCCCGCGACCGCGCCGGCATGGACATCCTCATGGAACCCTCACGCTTCGTGCGCGAGCTGCCGGGAGACGCGTACGAGAAGTGGGTGATCGGGAGCGAGTGAGGGGCGGAGAGAAGTCGTAAATGCTAGACTGAGGTCCTACAAAAAGGAGGGGCTATGCGACTCTTGTTCGGGAGTCTCCTTGTCGTCCTTTCTACCATCGCCGCTGCGGAGACGCACCGCATGTACGGTCCGTACTTCGTCGCAGACGACTCCCAGAGCTCGCGACTTCTCATCCACAACAAGCGCGGTGACCGGGAAGTCACCGCAAGAGCTTATGCGTGGCTCGGCTCCGAACGGATCCTGCTCGACGAGCTGACTCTTCAACCAAAGCAGTCGCGCGGCAACGATCGATGTAGAAGCCAACCGCTCTTCGGTGCGGGCGGCGTCAGTCATACTTGCGCCTGGAGCGAGCGAGGTGGTGTTCGTCGACTCGGCGCTGGCCAGAGCCGGTGCACGAGACGCGGCCGCCGTCCGGGTCACGAACAGCGGCTCGCCAGGAGATGTCACAGCGGCCGGTGCGATCACGGATCCAAGCCGACGATACTCGGCGCGCATTCGGTTCAGCGATCTCGCTCATGGCGAGCACAATCGCACGCTCAGAGCTCAGTTCCTGCTGCTGGGCGCGCAGGAGCCGTCATGGGGATTGCGCACGAACGCCACATTCACGGCCAAATGCGCGCTGCGCACTCCGACAGAGCAACTCAAGGTCGCACATCCGCGCGTGAAATGGCTGGAGAACGGCATCTCCCGCGAAGCGCGCCTCGCCTCAATCGGGCTCCAGCCACACGGACTACGAATCCTCGACCTGACCGCGGCGCATTCGAAAGGCGAGATTCCCGCTGCGTTTCGAATCGGATCGTTCGAAGTCTCGTACGAAGGCGGCACCGGACACCTTCTCGCTCAACTTACCAGCATCGACAGCACGACCGGGTTCGCACTCGACGACTCCATGACCAGTCATGAGTCTCACGCCGTCGCCGGTATGAATGGGCCGCCGACGACGAGAATCAGACGTTGATCAGCATCACGAATGCGTCGCCACGACCAGACACTCTGGCGGTGGAGCTTTTCACCGCCACCGGTTCCGTGCGCCTCCCGCCGTTAGCTCTCGCTTCAGGTGAGCTCGCGCTGCTCGACCTTCGGGCATTGGCGCTGACGCATGGCGCTGGCGCGTCTGGAACGTTTACGGTGCGCGGTGTCCACGGCTCGCGCAGCGCATTTCGCCTCGAGCGTCTGATGATCACACCGTCTCGAATGACATCGGACGTAGGACAGGACGTTCACGATGGACCAGTCGCGTACGTGGACGTGGACGGAGAGGAACGCGTGCTGTGGATCCGGACCGACGTCAGCCAACCGCCGGAGGAGGAGTACCTTCCCATCCAGGATGAGGCACAGGTGACTCTCGATCTCACCACCACCGCAAGGTGGAGCAGCGGAACCGCGACGACCAACGAGACTGATACGACCGAATACGTAACGGACGACACGGCGATGCTCTCCATCAAGCCGCCGCCGATCCCTCAGGTGACGATCGTCATCCGTCGTCCTCCGACCATCGGAGAACTTCGGGCCCGGTTCTACGATCCATGCGCGAACAACTACCTCCTCATCGACGTCCTCCGTTTCGGGCTGCCGGCCAGCGCGTATCAGATCTTCGATTCGAGGAGTTATCCCATTTGCCATTGGGCAGCGACCTGCAGCGGGACCTGCAGCTCATCGATGATCACGTCGATGGCCGTAAACACACCCGCCTGTGTGCCTGCGGGTGCGCCTTATATTCAGTGCTTCGGCATGACGGTCAACGGGCGGTGCGTCATCCGGAACGGGATCTGCCATTACCAGGGTGTTCCCGGCTACTGCTCGTGACTATGGACGAACGGTTCCGCACTCCGGTGCTCCGCGTCGACATCATGACGTACTCGGTCGACCCGTTTGGCGCGGAGCAGATGCTCGATCGGCAAACTGTGTTTCCCGACGACGCCGTCGGGGATTCGCCCCCGTCACTTCCCCTGTCGCTCCCGCACGTGGTGGATAGCGTTCAGTTCGGCGGACACATCTTTGGAACGCCGGGTACGACGAAGGTCGAAGCGCAACACGATGAGCACGGACGCGTCGTCGGTCTGGTCTGCCTAGACAGCGCAGGACGACGGACGGCGGAGATCGCGGCCGACTATGACGTCGAAGGCCGCCTCATTCGCGTTCTGCAGGACTCGGGGGCTGCGGAGGTGCTGACGAGGTACGGCGACACGGCCATCGAGACCGTGACGCGGCTCCACGGCATCGACGTCAGTCGAAAGCGAGTTGTCGTGGACAGTCGAGGATTCGTAATCGCCGAGGAGCAAACGTCGCTTGGTGCACCACCGCGGCGCACGGCGTACACACATGTCGTCAACGACCGTGGCGACTGGATCGAGCGTCTGACGTTCGTCGACGGCGCGTCCGCCCCGTCGTTGCGAGTCGTCCGTGCGATCACATACCTCGACTGAGGAACGGATCGCTGCCTGAAAGGGCAGGGATCGATCCTTGTGGAGCGCCGACTTTCTGCCGGCGCTCCACACATCGAAGGCGCAACGACGAGCAGGCCGTTCCTCGCGCATTTCTGTCCCGTCGCTGAGACTGCTCATACAATGCGGCCGATGCGCAGAATCGCGTGGCTGCTCCTCGTCGTGTCGTCCCTCCTCGCCGCCTGCAGGCGCGAGACGGTGCAGCCGCCGACGCAGACCGCGGTTACGCAGACCGTCGAGGCGGGGCCGCGCGTGGGCGGGCGTCTCGTCCGCCGGCTCGAGTCGGACATCAACACGCTGAACTACGTCCTTCACACGACCGAGGACGAGCGGCAGGTGCTGCAGTACGTCTACGACCCGCTCATTGATTTCAACGCCGAGCTCGAGCCGATCCCCGGCACCGCCGCGCGCTGGGAGATCGCCGACGGCGGCAAGACGTACGTCCTGTACCTCGACCCGCGGGCGGTGTTCAGCGACGGCAAGCCGGTCACGGCGGCGGACGTGATCTTCACGCTCGAGAAGATCCTCGACGAGGAGTCGGTGCAGTACGGCGCCTGGTTCGCGGGACTGGACCGGGAGCAGACGAAAGCCATCGACGAGCGCACCGTGCGCGTGGTGTTCAAGGAGCCGCGCGTCTCGCAGCTCATGGCCTTCAACATCGGCGTGCTGCCGCAGCACGTCTACGGCAAAGGGAAATTCGAGTCCGTCAGGGCCGTGATCGGCAACGGTCCATACGTCGTGCAGCGCCGCGAGCGCGGCAAGAGCGTGCTGCTGGCGCGCAACGAGAAATACTGGCGCGACAAGCCGCCCATCGACACGGTGCTCTTCCGCGTCATCGCCGATGACACGCAGGCGCTCAACGCCCTGAAGCGCGGCGACCTGCATGTGGTCCGGCTCAACAACGACGTCTGGGCGCGCGAGAAGGACGACCCGAAGCTCGCCGAGCGCGTCACGTTCCACAACTCCTATCAGTTCATGTACAACTGCGTGCCGTGGAACCTGCGCGACCCGCTGTTCGCGGAGGCGCAGGTCCGCCGTGCGCTGGCCATGGCCTTCGACCGCCAGTCGGTCATCGAGCGCCTCTATCACGGCAACGCCCGCGCGACCTCCGGCCCCTTCACACCCGACGTCTGGGCCTACAACCAGAACGTGAACCCGATCGAGTACAACCTCGAAGGCGCCGCGGCCCTCCTCGGCTCCGCCGGCTGGAAAGACACCGATCAGGACGGCGTCCTCGATCGCGACGGGAAGAAGTTCGCCTTCACGATGCTCATCGCCGCCGGCAGCTCGACCTCGGTCGCGCAATCGCAGATCTACCAGGACGCGCTGAAGAAGATCGGCGTCGACATGACCATCAGCAACGTCGACGGCGCGGCATTCTTCGACCGCATGGTCAAAGGGGAGTTCCAGGCCGCGCTCATGGCGTGGACCAACGATCCCGATCCCGATCTCTTCTCGCTCTTCCACTCCAGCCAGGCGCCGCCCGCGGGGCTGAACATCAATCACTACAAGAATGCCGAGGTCGATGAGCTGCTCGAGCGCGGCCGGCGGGAGTTCGATCGCGCGCGGCGCACCGAGATCTATCACCAGTTGCACGAGATCGTGGCCGCCGACCAGCCGTATCTCTTCATGGTGCAGGTCGGCCTGAAGTGGGCGGTGGACAAGCGCGTGCAGAACGTCCGCGTGGCCAAGGGCGTCGGGCTGTTT
>DASVSV010000492.1:0-9511 GCA_036387915.1 Thermoanaerobaculia bacterium | reverse complement strand
CAGAGTCCCCCGCGCGCTGCACCGCCTGAGCGAGCGCACGTGCGGGGGGATTTCTCCTGCCCCCCGCGCCCTGCTCGCCCTTACGAGCGCCTGTGGCGCAGAAGCCACCGGTAGATCTCGTCGTCGCGGTACGCCGAAGTGGCGGCGCCGACGTGATCGAGACCCTCATCGCACCAGACGCGCTCTCCGGCGGCACTGCCGGAGAGCGCGAGTGCGCTGATGAATGACGCTTTCTGCCTCCGCGCAAGATTGCCGATCGACAGCCATACCGGCAGCTTCGGATCGCGCACCGGCACGCGCGTCGGATCGACGGCCCAGGCCGCAGCCCAGAACCCCGGCTGCGCCAGGGCGAGGTCGAACACGCCGTTGCCGCCGAAGCTGAACCCGGTGAGATAGAAGCGCGAAGGATCGGTGTCGGGGATCGACTTCGCGAGCGCCATCACTTCGTCGGCGTAGTTCACCCAGACGTCGCCGCACAGCGGCAGCTGCGGCGCCACGACGATGAACTCATCGGTGGCAAGCTTCGAGCTGCCGCGGCGCAGCGGACCATGACGGGTGACACCGGCTTCGAGCTCCGTCGGCGCACCTTCGTCGTAGCCATGCAGGAACACGAGCAGCGGCCAGGGGCCGGGCGATGCGGGTGCGGAGAGGATGTGTCTCATCGGGGTTTTTTTACAAGCCGCACGATCGTTGCCACGGCGAACAAGACGGAAGCGATGACGAAGCCGTACGGGTAATAGCGCGCGCCTTCCTTGAACGCCAGCATCGCGACGACGGCCATCACCACGCACTCGATGGCCATGACGCCCGCGTCGACGTAGCGCTGATGATGGTGCAGACGGTCGTGCAGCGCGGTCGCGACGATGATGGCCCCGCCCGAGGCGGCGAAGAGGATGATGACCGGCCAGTACCCCTCCGGATGCTCGAGCTTGGCGAACGCTTTCAGCAGGATCCCGAAGCCGGTCAGGTAGTGGACGAACTTCGGCAGAATGGTTTTCAGCCGCGGATTGGCGGGGGTCCTCAACGTGACCTCAACGGGGGACCGCCACGTCGGCCACGCTGGCGTTGGGCAGCTTGAGCAGCTCCGACGGCGCCAGTCGCGCTTTGCTGGTGCGGTTGCCGCCACCGATGATCACGCGCGGCTGTTCCATCACGCGCTGATCGACATACAGCGGCACGCCGTCCGGCAGGCCGGCGATGCTCACGCCGCCGATCAGCATCCCGGTCAGCTCAGCCGTCTCCTCGGACGAAGCGAACGAGAGCCGCTTCACGCCCGTCAGCGCCGAGACCTTCCTGTTCACGTCGAGCTTGGTGTCGGCGCGGACGAGGCAGGCCACATAGCTCCGCGGCGTGGTCTTCAATGCCACCAGGATCGCATTGCACGCTTCTTCGGGCGCGATGCCGTAATGCGCGCAGAACTCGGCCGTGTCGGCGAGCTCGGCTTCGCAGGCAAGCGTTTCATAATCGATGGCGGCCGCGTCCAGAGCCTCGCGGACCCGTTCGTGAAGAATCGTCTTGTCAGTCATTTATGAGTCATTTTCCTCTAAGGCCGGGCACGCAAAACGCAATATCCATGAGCCGGAGGATAAACGCCAATGCCCAACGCAATCACGATGTTGAAGTCCGATCACGCGACGGTCAAGCGTCTGCTGCGCGAGCTGTCGGAAACGACCGAGCGTTCCGCGAAGCAGCGTGAGGCCCTGGTCGCGCAGATCGAGCGCGAGCTGAAGATGCACGCCCAGCTCGAGGAAGAGATTTTCTACCCGGCCTTCAAGGCCGCGTCGCGCGGCACCGAGGCGGAAGACCTCTTTTACGAGGCAGCAGAGGAGCATCACATCGTCGACATGGTCCTGCCGGCGCTGAAGTCCGCGAACTCGAAGTCGAAGGAGTTCACGGCCAAAGCCTCGGTGATGAAGGAGCTCGTCGAGCACCACATCAAGGAGGAGGAGACGCAGATGTTCCCGGTAGCGCGCGAGCTCTTCGGCGACGACCAGCTCCGCGAGCTCGGCGACATGATGCAGGCCCGCCGCGACACGATCGAGGCGATGTGGGACAACCCGCTCCTGCGTCCGGTCAAGAAGCTGCAGAGCGTCGCTCACAAGATGATGCCGACCAAGGTCAAGACGGCCAAGGCCTCGGCCATCGGTGCGGCGATGCGCGACGAAACGCGCTAGTACGTTGTGCGCCGCACTTCCTATATGGAGTGCGGCGCCCCGGGCGCCGCTTTCGAATTCGGGTGCCCGGAACGCTGAAGCTGTCTAACAATCTCGCTGCGTGTGTTTGGCGGGCGCTCGTCCGCGCAACCAGAAGAGAACTAGCGTCTCGCGACAAGTTGTCCCCTCTCCCCGCGAAGAGCGGGGAGAGGGGACTGGTTGAAGCGAGTGATCGCCGTTGTCCCTCGTCGCACCCGGATTAGAAAGCGGCGGCTTGGGCCGCCGCACTCCATAGTTTCGCTACCTGGCGCGCGCCTTCGGCGTTGGGCTCGAAGATCAATCCGGACCAGTACCAGCGCTCGTTTTCCGGGGCTGTGAGGCCGTGGCCGAGGAAGAGTTGGTGGATGTCGGCGAGGTGGACGTTCTTTCGTTGCGCGGCCAGTTCGCGGATTCCTTCGTTGACGCGGGCGAGCCATTTCGCTTCGCGTTCGAGGTGCTCGCCGTACAGCGTGTTCGTGCCGTCGGAGGGGTCGTAGACGGTGCCGAGGAGCACGAGGGCGTTCGGCAGTTTCTGCTCGAGCTCATTGAGGGTGCGCGCGAGCCGCTCCAGGATGCCTTCGACGAGCCGCACCGGCGGACGCGTGGCGCGGAGGTTCATCAGCAGGTCGTTGCCGCCGGCGGTGATGGTGACGATGCAAGCGTCCGGCGACTCGCGAACGCGCGGCAGTTGCAGGCGCAGGACGTCGTCCGTCGTGGCCGCGTCGGCGGTGAGGTTCTCGAAGGTGAGGGACGGATCGCGCTCGCGCAGCGCCTTCGCGAACAGCGACGCGGCCCCGATGCCGGAGATGCCGGTCTCGCGCTCCGGGTAGTCGTCGATGGAGATGCTGTCGCCGAGGGCGATGTAGGTCTTCGGAGTGGTCTTCAACGGGGCGTCCATCGGCCGAGGGGATCGCGGGCGAAGTGCTTGCGCACCTCGACCCACGCGCGGTTCTGTGCGGCGAGATAGCGCGACTTCGCATCGCTCCGGATGCGCAGGTACGCGCGGTTGAACGCCGCGCGATAGAGCTTCAGCGCCGGCTCCGGAAGATTGAGCTGGCAGACGATCGGCAGGTCCTTGATCGATTGGTACATGATCTCAGTCGTAGTACTCGTGCCCGAGATGCGTGAGCGGCTCATGTCCCATGGCCCAGCGCATCGTGTTCTTCATTTTCGTGAGCTGGATGAAGAGGTCGTGCTCCGGGTCGAGCTCCGGCGCGGTCATCGGGCACTTGAAATAGAAGCTGAGCCACTCCTGGATGCCCGACCAGCCGGCGCGCTGGGCGAAGTCGAGCAGCAGCGCCAGGTCGAGCACGATCGGCGCGGCCAGGATCGAGTCGCGGCAGAGGAAGTCGATCTTCATCTGCATCGGATAGCCGAGCCATCCGAAGAGATCGATGTTGTCCCACCCTTCCTTGGCGTCGCCGCGCGGCGGGTAATACTCGATGCGCACCTTGTGATACAGCTCGCCGTAGAGCGACTCGTACAGGTGCGGCTGCAGGATCGTGTCGAGGACGCCGAGCTTGGTGTTCTCTTTGGTCTTGAACGACTCCGGGTCGTCGAGCACTTCGCCGTCGCGGTTGCCGAGGATGTTCGTCGAGAACCAGCCGCGCACGCCGAGCATGCGCGCCTTCAGGGCCGGCGCGATGACGGTCTTCATGAGCGTCTGCCCGGTCTTGAAATCCTTGCCGGCGATGGGGACGCCCTCGCGCCGCGCCAGCTCCCACGCCGCGGGGAAATCGCAGGCCAGGTTCGGTGCGCCGTTCGCGAACGGCACGTGCTCTTTGATGCACGCCCACGCGTAGAGCTGCGAGTTGGAGATGGTCGGGTCGTCGTGCTCGAGCGCTTTCTCGAACGTTTCCGGCGTGTGATGGCAGCCGTTGGCCGAGACCCAGACTTCCGTGCTGCCGCACCAGATGGCCACCGCGCGCGTGCAATCGTTTTTCCGTTTGAACTCGCGGATGTCTTCGCGCAGCTGTTCGAGGATCTCGAGCTTGTTCGCGCCGGTTTTGACGTGCGTGCCGTGCAGCTTGCGGACGTACTCGGGATAGAAGGCGCCTTTCATCGGCACGATCGCCTCGAGCTCGCTCCTGATCGGGTCGAGATGTTCGCGGCTGAGCACGTTGGCGTGCACGGCGGACTCGTACGCGTTGTCGGGAAAGATGTCCCACGCGCCGAAGACGAGGTCATCCAGTTTCGCCAGGCCGAGGAAGTCGCTGATGGGGGGCGTCTGCGCCTCGGTGCGTCTGCCGAGGCGGATCGTGGCCATTTGTGTGAGCGAGCCGATCGGCAACCCCAGGCCTTTCCGCGCGAGGAAGACTCCGGCGATCATGGTGGTGGCGACGGCGCCGAGTCCCGGCAACAGGACTCCGAGCCGTCCGGTGGCGGGGCGTACGACGTCGGGCTGCTTCACAGTGGTCGGGTTCGCAGCAAGAGACGGGCCATGGATTTGCATCAAACGCAAACGTGCTGGAAGAGCTTGCCGTCGTATGCGACTCGCAAAGTTGTCGCTCGATGCTGGTCACCGAGTTTCCGTCGGTCTTCGTCCGTTTCGCCGATGACGGTGCGCCGCATCTCCGTGCCTCGGAATGGGATCGCCCGGACTTCGACACCTGGGACTTCGACTGCCGCATCGACGAGCTGGCGGCTGACGCTTTTACGTTGCGCCTGGTCGACGATGCGGCTCATCCCTCGTTCGCGGTCGAGGTGATGAACCGCTGCCAGCGGCACGTCGGACGCCGCAACCGCCATTCGCAGGGACAGCTCTTCACTCGCGTCCTGCGCCGCCACCGCGCGCTGCACGATCTCGAGAAGCCGCTCGTGCGCGCCGACTACAACCATGCCCTGGACGTCTGGCAATGGCTGCTGCGACTCGAGCCGGACGCTCCGGTTCACGTGCAGTTTGCGGGGCTTTTTCACGATATCGAGCGATTGAGCTCGGAGCCTGACGTGCGCGTGGAGCATCTCGCGCCGGACTATCAGGCCTTCAAGGACGCGCACGCGCGCGGCGGCGTGGAGCTGACCGACCGCGTGCTGGCCGAGGCGGGAGTGAGCGCGGAGGTGCGCGGGCGCGTGGTCGCGCTCGTGGCCGCGCACGAGCGCGCCTCCGGCGATTCCGAGGTGGCGCTGCTGAACGACGCCGACGCGCTGTCGTTCTTCTCGCTCAACTCGAACGGCTACGCCAATTACTTCGGACGGGAACAGACGAAGAAGAAGGTGGCATACACACTGAACAGGCTCAGGCCCGCGGCGCGGGCCAAGCTGGCCACGGTGCGTCTGCGGCCGGATGTGCGAGCGATGGTGGAGTGAAGATGCAATTGTCGACGAATGAAATCGAGCAGCGGGTCCGCTCCCTCGGGCAGTGGTTTCACAATCTGGATTTGCACGGTGTGAAAACGGCGCCGGAACACTTCCTCGGCGACTATCCGAACGTCAAGTGGCAGAAGTTCGCGCACGCCATCCCGGCCGATCTTTCGGGGAAGTCCGTGCTCGACATCGGCTGCAACGCCGGCTTCTACTCCATCGAGATGAAGAAGCGCGGCGCGGCGCGCGTGGTCGGACTCGACTCCGACGACATGTATCTGAATCAGGCCCGCTTCGCGGCGGAGGTCTCGGGATTCAGTGACATCGAGTTCCGCAATCTCTCCGTCTACGACGTCGGCCAGCTCGGCGAAAAGTTCGACGTGGTGATCTTCATGGGCGTGCTCTATCACCTGCGCCATCCGCTGCTCGCGCTCGACACGCTGTACGAAACGGTGGTCGGCGACACGCTGCTCTTCCAGAGCATGCAGCGCGGCAGCAAGGAGCTGGCGCGCGTCGAGGAGAACTATCCGTTCTGGGAGGAGTCGATCTTCGACCAGGACGGCTATCCGCTGATGTACTTCGTCGAGAACCGGTACGCCGACGATCCGACGAACTGGTGGATCCCGAACCGCGCCTGCGTGGAAGGGATGCTGCGCAGCGCGGGCTTCGTCATCGAGGCGCACCCCGAGGACGAGGTGTACATCTGCCGCCGCGGGACGCGCCCGTCGTTCGGAGACGCGTAATGCCGGTCGAATCGGTGATGCTCTGGAACGAGCCGAACAACATGTCCCACTGGGACTTCGAGATCGATCCGGAGTGGAAGGTGTTTTCGGAGATGACCTGCCTGGCGGCGCAGGCGGTCAAGAGCGCCAACGCCTCGCTCCCGCGCGTCCTCGGCGGGATCTCTCCGATCGACGCGCGCTTCATCACGCGCATGAGCGAGCAGTGCGTGCTGGACAACGTCGACGTCGTGGCCGTGCACGGATTTCCGCTGGACTGGAATCACTGGCAACTCGCCGAATGGCCGGCCAAACTGCAGGAGATCCGCGACGTCACGCAACATCCGATCTGGGTGAGCGAAGTGGGCGTGTCGACGTTCGGCGCGGAGGAGGTGCAGCTCTTCGGTCTGAAGCGGACCATGGAGCTGATCCTGCGCGAGGTGCCGCGCGTGCACTGGTATTCGCTGTACGACCTGCCGAAGGCGTGGCCGGCGACGACGCGCCATCGCGAGGCCGAGGGCTCTTCGTATTACCGCCACTTCTACATGGGCGTGCTGCGCGAGGACGGCACGCCGAAGCTCGCCGCCGATGCACTGGCGGAGTACACGCCGGACCTCGGCGTCTGCCAGTGGTTCCACTTCGAAGACCCGCGCCTCGACGACGCCGTGCGCTGGCTGAAGAAGCTGGGCGTGAAGAAGCTGCGCACGGGCCTGAGCTGGGCCGATCACCATCGCCCCAACGCGCTCGAATGGTTCGACCGCCAGATGAAGGCGCTGGAGCCGTTCGACGTCACGGTGACGTACTGCTTCACCCCCGGCTCCCGCGGCGTGAAGGACCACTACACGTCGCCCCCGCAGGTGGTGGGGGAGTTCGCCGATTTCTGCGCGGAGATGACGCGGCGGTACGCGTGATTTCCGTCGAGCGATAACCCCTCATCCGCCTTCGGCACCTTCTCCCCTCACGAGGGGAGAAGGGCAACAAATGGAGCGGTCTCGCGAGCGCCATGTTGTTGCCCATGAGCGTCTCGCCGAGAGCGATGTTTGTTGCCCCTCGCCCCGCGGTGAGCGGGGCGAGGGTGGCGAAGGCCGGGTGAGGGGCGGTGCGACGAGCGCTACGCGTTCACGTCGATCGCGACCCGCCCGCGCACCTGGCCGGCGAGGATCTCCTCGGCCAGCTCGTTGATGCGCGAGAGTGGCTCATTGCGGGAGAGGGACGCGAGCTGCGTGCGGTCGACGTCCTGGGCGAGGCGCGTCCAGGCTTCGATTCGTTTCGCTTTGGACGTGCGCAGCGAGCTCACGCCGAGGAGGGAGACATTGCGGAGGATGAGCGGCCAGACGGCGATGGTGAGCTCGTGGCCGCCGGCCATGCCGCAGCAGGCGATCGCTCCTTCGTACGCGGTCTGCGCGAAGACGTTCGCCAGCGTCACGCCGCCGACCGTGTCGACGCCGCCGCCCCAGCGCTCGGACTGCATCGGTGCGCCCGGCTTCGCGAGCTCGTCGCGGTGGACGATGCTCGTGGCGCCGAGGCCGCGGAGGTAGTCGGCGAGCTCGGGGCGTCCGGTCGAGGCGGCGACGCGGTAGCCATGTTTGGCGAGCAGCATCACGGCGAGCGAGCCGACGCCGCCGGCGGCGCCGGTGACGATCACTTCACGTTCGCTGGGCAGCACGTTGTTCTGTTCCAAAGCGAGCACGCAGAGCATGGCCGTGAGTCCGGCGGTGCCGAGGAACATGGCCTGTTCGAACGAGAGCGCGTCGGGGATCGGCACGATCGCGTCGGCCGGCACACGCGCGCGCGACGCGTAGCCGCCCCAGATCGATTCGCCCAGTCCCTGGCCGGTGCCGAGGACGCGGTCGCCGGCTTTGAAGTCGTCGCTGTCGGAGGCGACGACGGTGCCGGCCAGGTCGATGCCGAGAACCATCGGGAACTTGCGGACGATGCGGCCGCGGCCCGTCACGGCGAGGCCGTCTTTGTAGTTGAGGGACGAGTACGCGACGGCGACGGTGACGCCGCCTTTGGGCAGATCGTCGTCGGTGATCTGTTCGAAAGCGACGCCGTTTTCGCGGGCCAGGAGTGCGCGGATGCTCATGGCGCGCGAATATACTCGACCGCAAATGCGCGCGCTTCTTCTCGTCCTCTCTCTTCTGTTCGTGTCGTGCGCGAGCGTGGCGCCGGCGCCGCCGCTCTGGACCGAGCTGCAGTCGCTGTGCGGGCGCGCGTTCGAGGGGCGGATGACCGAGGGGACGGCGGCGGGCGACGCGGAGATCGGGGCGCAGCGGCTGGTGATGCACGTGCGCTCGTGCACCGCAAACGAGATCCGCATCCCGTTCCATGTCGGCGAGAACCGTTCGCGGACGTGGGTGCTGACGCGCACGCCGGAGGGGCTGCGGCTGAAGCACGATCATCGTCATGAGGATGGCTCCGACGATGCGGTGACGCAGTACGGTGGCGACGCGGTGACGTTCGACACGCGGTCCGTCGACTTTCCGGCGGACGCGCACACGGCGAAGATGCTGCCCGCGTCGGCGACGAACATCTGGACCGTGGCCGTCGATCCGGGGCGCACGTTCACGTACGCGTTGCGTCGCGAGGGGCGGCGCTTCCGCGTCGAGTTCGACCTGACCAGGCCGGTCGCCGCACCACCGCCGCCATGGGAGTAAACACGAACCGCTGGAACCGCGCGCGCTACACGCTGTACGCGCCGTTCTATGACCCGATCGTGCGGCGCCTCGGCCGCGGACGCCGGCGGGCCATCGAGCTGCTGGACGTGAAGCCGGGGGAGCGCGTGCTGATCGACGGCTGCGGGACCGGACTCGATCTCGAGCTGCTGCCGCGTGATTGCGTCGTCACGGCGATTGACCTCACGCCGGCCATGGTCGAGAAGACCCGAGCCCGCGCCGCCGCCCTCGGCATGTCGATCGACGCGCGGGTGATGGACGCGGCGCGGCTCGAGTTTGCCGGCGAGACGTTCGACTGCGTCCTGCTGCACCTCATCCTCGCCGTCGTTCCCGATCCGCACACGTCCGCACGTGAGGCGGCGCGCGTGCTGCGCCGCGGCGGACGCGCGTCGGTCTTCGACAAGTTCGCCGCGGGACGGCCGTCGTTGCTTCGGCGCGTGTTCAATGTGATTACGAACTTCGTGGCCACGGACATCACTCGCTCGCTCGCGGAGATCCTCGGAGGGACGGAGCTGCGCGTCGTGCGCGAAGAGGCATCGGTCTTCGGCGGAGTGTTCCGCGCCGCGCTGCTGGTGAAAACGTAGGGCGTGGCGTCAGCCCGCCCCACCCGGGGGCGGGGGGGGTG
>DASVSV010000491.1:0-4677 GCA_036387915.1 Thermoanaerobaculia bacterium | reverse complement strand
CGCACGCACCTCGCGGCGGTGACCGACCGCGAAGGGCACGTGCTGCTCGTCGACCTGGCCCGCATCGACGAGCGCTGGAACGAAGCCGGCGCGATCCCGGACGACGAGCTGTTCCCGACGGTGCGGGGCATCCTCGAGAACGACGCGGACACGCCCGACCCGCGCGTCGTCTGGCGCTCCGAGAAGCCGCTGGCCAGTGGTACGCTCGCGCCGATCGTGCAGGCCGATACCGGATTCGTGTTCGCGGGGATCCTGCTGGCGACGACGATGAACGTCGTCGCGGCGATCGACCCGCGCATTCAGATCAGGGCGGATACGGGCGCGGCGAGCGGGCTGAGTGAGATCGGCGGTGTCGTGCCGCTCGGCATCGAGCCCCCGCCGACGGTGCCGCTGACTGGTCCGAACGCGTCGCTGGGCGCGTTCCGCTTCGAGGTCGCGCTGCCGGGCGCGCTCGACGAGTCGCTCGCGAATGGGAAGTTCCTGCTCGACGTCGACAGTGAGCGCGTGTTTGGCGCGAAGACCGCCGATACGCCGGCGGGCTGGCCCCGCGCGCACCTGCAGCTGCCGATGCAGCGCACCGTGCCGTCGTCGATGAAGGCGCTGCGCCATCAGCGCGGCTTCAACAAATGGATCTCGCCGTGGGTCGTGGCCATCGCCGATCCGCGCGCGAGCGAAAAGTACACGTGGCCGGCGAACGCCGATCGCGCGAAGGAAGGCTGCTTCGCGTGCACGCGTCCCGAGCATCTGAAGGGGAAGAAGGAAAGCGACGGCGTGTACGAGCTGTACACGAACGGCCGGCTGCTGAAGGTGCATCCGAACGTCGACTTCACCGGCTCGCCGTACGAGTACCTGTCACGGGAAGGGCGTCTCACGACGCGCTTCTCGACCATCATGGCCGACAGCGTGCGCGCGCCGCAGGTGCTCGCCGCCGCGAACGCGCCGGCCATCGCGGGGGGCATGCTGCAGGAGACGACGTACCTGCACTCGGGCGAGCTGGAGACGGGCGCGGTGGATCTCGACGCCGGCGGACGCGCGGGCTGGAACGTGCTCGTCGACCGGTCGTGGCGCTCACGGACGATCGGCGGCTCGCCGCTTGGCGCGGGCTGGGATTCGTCGATCTACCGCCGCCTGCGCGCGCTGCCGGCCGGCCACGTCGAGTACCGCGACGGAGGAGGGGAGGTCTGGCGTTTCACCTCCAACGGCAGCGGCGGTTACACCGCGCCCCCCGGCCTCTTCCTCGGCCTCACCCGCAACGACCGCGGCTGGCTGCTCGTCGACCAGCAGGGACGCATCACGGCGTTCGACCAGCTCGGCCGCATCTCGGTCGAGACCGACGAATTCGCGCCGAATCCGTACGCCGTCGACCAGGGCAACGTCATCCGCTACCTCTACGGCGCCGATGGGCTGGTGCGCAAGATCATCGACCCGGTCGGCCGCGAGGTAACGCTCGACTATCAGGACGACCGTCTGCGCACGGTGACGGACAAGCGCAACCGCGTCGTCACGTACGGGCATGACACGCAGGGACGCCTTTCGAGCGTGAAGCTGCCGCAGGTCGCGAACGCGGACGGCCTCGCACCGGAGGTCCTCTACGGCTTCGACTCCGCGGGCGGCGCGTTCAACGACACGCTCGAATTGGCGACGAACGTCAACAGCATCAGCGACCTGAAAAAGATGCCGCGGGTGACGTTCGTCTACGGCTCCGGCGGCGATCGCGACAAGGTCACGCGGCAGAAGTGGGCCACCGGCGAGACGGCAACATTCGCGTACAGCACGAACGCCGCGACGGTGCACGACGCGCTGAAGCAGGAGCGCCGCTACACGCTCAGCGCGCAGCCGAACGACTATCACGCCGACCGCGCGCACGTGCTGCAGCTCGACGAGCTGGCGGTGGAGACGAGCACGTTCGCCTTCGGCGTGCTCCCCGCCGCGGTGACGAACGTCCCGCCCCGCGCGCCGCGGACGCGCACGTTCAACTTCATCTACGACAAGGGACTGCTGCAGACCGCGACGCTGGCCGGCGTCAGCAAGACCACCAACCATTTCAAGAACGCGGGCAGCGCGCCCGGGTTCATCCTGGAGCGGACGGAGACGGAGCCGCTCGGCGGCACGGCCGGCACGATCGAGCGCACCTTCGGCTACAAGAGGAACAACGTCAGCAGCGTGGTCGCGGAAGCGGACGGTGCGACGTCGTCGCTGCAGTTCGCGGTGCCGCACCTCGGCAAGCTCGAGGACAGCGCGCCGAACAACTCGGTGAACGAGACGGTGCGCGTCGACGCGTACGGCCGTCTGTCATCCACGACGAGCGCCGGCGGGACCGACGCGGGAACGAAGGGCTCCGCGGCCGAGCTCACGTACGACCCTCCGGGTACGCCGTGGCACGCCCTCGGCGCGCTGACGAAAGTGAATCGCGCCGGTATCGAGACGAAGATCGACTACCCGACGCCGAACAAGATCGAGACGACCGACGTCGAGCGCAGCGTGAAGACGACCACGGACCTCGACGAGTGGCTGCGGCCGAAGAACGTCACCACCGCCGGCCCCGGCCTCGAATTGAAGGGCGAAATCGCGTACGACGGCAACGGTCGCGTGCGCACGAACAAGCGTCTGCAGGATGGCCAGTGGATCACCGAGACCTTCCACTACGACCTCGTCGGACGGCTGGAGCGCACCGAGACCGATCACGCGGCCACGCCTTCGGGCAAGTTCGAGACGAAGGTCGCGTACGACCTGGCCGGCCGCAAGATCACCCGCACGCTACCCGGCGACGCGGAGATCGTGGAGGCGCTGGACGGACTCGGGCGCGTGATGACGCGCACGACGGTCACAGGCAGCAGCGACATCGTCGAGCACTTCGCGTACGACCTGGCCGGCAACCTCGTCTACTCCGCCGACAATCATCTCGCCTCCGCCACCGCGTACGACGCGCACGGCCGCGCCACCGCCGCGCTGCACGCGGACGGCACGCGCACGGAGTGGAGCGAGCACGATCCCCTCGGCAACGCGCAACTCGTGCAGAGCCGCGACATGGCCGGCGCGCTGGTGAGCGAGACCCGTCCGAAATTCACGTCCGCTGGACGGCTGGAGTCGATCGCGTCGAAGGTCGACGCCACGCAGACGCGCGAGACGCTGCTGCGCTGGGACGGCGCGGGACGGAGCACGTTCGCCGACACCGCCGGACGCGCGTCCAGTCAGCGCTTCGACGAGGCGGGACGCCTGCTCTCCGCCGCGACGCCGTTCAGCACGTTCACCGCCACGAGCCACATCGGCACACTGGTGAAGGGCGCGCAGCTCGAGGAGAAGGGGAGTGCCGCGCCGGTCGTCACGTCGCAGGAGTACGACACGCTGGCGAACGTGACGCAGCAGACGGTCGGGTCGCTGACCTGGCAGCAGACGTACGATCAGGACGGCAATCTCACCAGCACCCTCCGCCCGGAGCGCGGCGAGTCCGCCCGTCACGACTACGACTACGACGCCCTCGGCAACCTGACCGCGGAACGCAAACCCGGCGCGACCTTCGAGCATGGCTACGACGAGGCCGGTGCGCCGTCGTCGTACAAGGATCCGACCGATCCTCCGACGAGCACGGTCAACGACCGCATCGGCCGTCCGCTCGTTCGTACCTACGCGGACGCGACCACCGAGACATTCGATTGGGATGGCCCGCGCCTGCTCTCGACGAAGGACCGCGAAGGACGCGTCTTCATCTACGACTACAACGCCAAGGGTCAGGTCTGGCAGATCCGCGGCGCCGGCGGCAGCACCGTCGAGCAGCTCGACTACCACCCGTCCGGCCAGCTCGCCAAATGGCGCACCCGCGACGCCGAGCTGTCGTACGAGAACTACGACCTCGAAGGACGTCCGCGCCTGACGCGCCAGAAACGCTACGCGAACCACTCCGGCTTCGGCGCGCGGACGCTGCTCGACGAGTTCTCGCAGGAGCACGAGTGGAACGTGCACGGCGAGCGCAAGGCCTGGACGATGCCGTCCAACGGCACGCTGCCGCCGCAATGGACCACGCGCGTCGAGGAACACCACGACGCCGAAGGAAACGTCGAGACCATCCAGCGGACTCTGAGCGGCGCTTCATCGTCATCGTCGCTGCTCGGCGCCACGTATCGCAACGCCGGACGTCCCGCGAAGCGCACCATCACCACGCCGTCCGCGGCCACGATCGCGCGCGACTACGACTACAACTCCGGCACCGGCCAGCTCAACGATTTCCAGGTCACCGCCGGCGGCTACGTCGTGGCGGGATCGCGCATCGCGTACGAGGGCGTGCAGGTCAGGAAGGCCACCCTCCACGGCGTCTCCGGCGCGCGCGCGAACGAGTACACCTACGACGACCGCGGCCGCCTCGCGACCAGCAAGGCGGCGCGCGAAGAGAGCGCCCCCGCATCGACGGAAGTCGTCACGCCGGCCGACTTCCGCATGCAGCTCGAACGGCCGCCCGGCGAGCTGCCGTCGCTGACGTTCAGCGAGCAGACCGGCCACAAGATCGCCACGCTGACGCGCGGCTCCGACACGCGGACGTTCTCGTACGGCGCCGGTGCCGAGCGCGTCTCGGACGGCCGCTTCCGCTACGAGTTCGACGCGCGCGGACGCCTCATCAAGGCCACCGAGGAGGTGCCGGCGGGTGCGACGTCCTCACTCACGCTGCGCCGCGTGCACTATGAC
>DASVSV010000490.1:0-4509 GCA_036387915.1 Thermoanaerobaculia bacterium | reverse complement strand
CGGGACTGCAGCCCGGCGAACGCGCTCGTCCGCCGGGCCGTGGGAACCGTTGTGTGGGTTAGTCGGAGGTGTCGGTGCCGCGCTTGCCCGTGACCTTGACGCGGGTCTTCGTGCAGGTCGTCACCTCGCCGTTACTGTTGCACCTCTCGGTGATCTCTTCCGGCTTCTCATACGCTTCGAGGACGGCGAACGGCTGCGCGCGCCAGGTCCAGCCGTTGCCGGTGAGAGTGATGTCCAGCTCGGCGGTCGTGCCGAGGGCCTGCGAGCGGCCGAACGGCGGATCCTCGCCTTCCATCTCGTACTGGACCCAGGTGTCGCCGGACTGGCTCCACCAGCGCGACAGATACGTCGACCGCCCTGCGGTGCGCGTGAAGTTGATGGTCGTTTTTCCATTGGAGCTGCAGACCTTGAGCAGCCACATGCGGAAGCCGGAGGTGCGGCACTCTCCGCTGCCGCCTGCCTCGAAGTCGGAGTCGTGATAGTCCGCGGTGAATTTGCCGTCGGTGCTCTCCGCCGAATCGAAGACCAGGCTGTCGAAGTCGACCATGCGCTGGAGCGTGGCGTTGAACACCGAGCCCTCGCCGCGCTCGGTGCGCTCGTGGTAATCCTCGTAGCCGGCAGGGCGGTCCGACCAGGACACGGTGGACTGCCTGACGGACGTCTCCTGCTGGATCTTCCAGCTCCACGAATCGGCCGAAGGCGTCGGTGTCGTGGGCTTGGCGGTGATCTCCGTCTCGAGCGCGTTATTGGCCTTGTCCCAGTCGCTCGGCACGACCGACGACGCGGTGGCGCGCAGCGTGTGCGTGCCGGCGGTGAGGGTGGCGCTGAAGACGCAGTTCACGGTGTCGCCGGCATCGACCCAGATGTTCTGGGCCTCGTCGACACGCGTGTCGTCGACGTAGAGCTTGCACGCGGCGCGTGCACCGGTGTCGCCGTTGATCTCGCTGATGACGGCCATGACGGTGACGGGCTGGCCGGCGATGACGGTGGACGGCGCGTCGATGCGCGTCACGGCGAGGTCGGGGCTGCGGCGCACGGCGGTCGTGAACTGGACCACTTCCATCTTGTTGGTCTCGGCATCGCGCACGTTGACCTGAAGGTCGACGACGTCACCGCGCGAGAGTCCCGACACGCTGACGGCGAACGTGCCGCTCTGCTCGGGGTTGGTGTAGTTGCGCGTCTTGACGCCTTTACTGGCGCCGGTGGTGATCTTGAGCTGCACCTTCTCGATGATGTCCTTCGCGCTGGCGGGATCGTCGAGCTGGCCGGTGGTGACCTCGACCTTCGTGCTGCCGCTCAGGCGCAGGAGTGCGCGCGCTTCGATCTCGACGCTGCCGGCGACGGCGTGCGTGTACGGGGCGCTGTTTCGGTACTTCTTTTCGTTGGGAATGGGTTCGAATCGGGCGGCGAATGCCGCGGTTGTGGTGAGGAGTGAGATGACGGCGGCGGCCGTCAGAAGGGGGGAGCGGCGCATCGGATCCTCCAAGGCACACGTCGAGCGTGTCTGCGATCTGTCAGTGGGGTTGGTACTGCAACTGCTGGCACCGGTCGAAGCCTCCGGTGACACTGATTGGCACTTACAATAACAAGGCCAGAATCGGCGCCGGCAGCCTCCGGGGGAGCACTTTATTCAGGGACGGAATGCAAGGTAAATCTTGCCGGTTTTCAGATGTGAGTCAAAGAGACTCATAGCGAGGCAAACCCATGAATTTCAATAAACTTACGGTCAAGGCGCAGGAAGCGGTCGTCGACGCCCAAAACCTCGCCCGCGGCGCGGGCAACCCCGAATTCACGCCGGAGCACCTGCTGCTGGCGCTGGTGCGGCAGGACGGCGGCATCGTCGCGCCGATCCTCAACAAGCTCGGCGTCACGGCGGGCACTGTCGAGGCCGAGACGACGGCGGCCGTCGCGAAGTTTTCGAAGGTCGGCGGTGCGTCCGCGGAGCCGATGGTCGGCTCGTCGATGCGCAAGGTCTTCGACGCCGCTTTCAGCGCGGCGACCAACTTCAACGACGAATACGTCTCGACCGAGCATCTGCTGCTGGCCATCACGGAAGTGAAGGAGTCGACGGCGGCGCAGATCCTCAAGCGTCACGGCATCGTCGCGGACGCGGTGCTGAAGGCGCTGCAGTCGGTGCGCGGCACGCAGCGTGTGACGGACCAGAATCCCGAGGACAAGTACCAGGCGCTGCAGCGGTACGCGCGCGATCTCACGGAGCTGGCCCGCCGCGGCAAGCTCGATCCGGTCATCGGCCGCGACGAGGAGATCCGCCGCGTGATCCAGGTGCTGTCGCGCCGCACCAAGAACAATCCCGTCCTCATCGGCGAGCCGGGCGTCGGCAAGACGGCCATCGTGGAAGGCCTCGCCCGACGCGTCATCGCCGGCGACGTCCCCGAGGGTCTCAAGAACAAGCGAGTGGTCTCCCTCGACCTCGGCGCACTCATCGCCGGCGCCAAGTACCGCGGTGAGTTCGAGGATCGCCTGAAGGCGGTCATCAAGGAAGTCGAGGAGAGCGAGGGCGACGTGGTGCTCTTCATCGACGAGCTGCACACGCTCGTCGGCGCGGGCGCGGCCGAAGGGGCCATGGACGCGTCGAACATGCTCAAGCCGGCCCTCGCGCGCGGCGAGCTGCGCGCCATCGGCGCGACGACGCTCAACGAGTACCAGAAGCACATCGAGAAGGACGCCGCGCTGGAGCGCCGCTTCCAGCCGGTGTTCGTCGGCGAGCCGACGGTCGAGGACGCGATCGCGATCCTGCGCGGCCTGAAGGAGCGCTACGAGGTGCATCACAAGGTGACGATCCGCGACTCGGCGATCGTCAGCGCCGCCACGTTGTCGCACCGCTACATCACGGACCGCTTCCTGCCCGACAAGGCCATCGACCTGATCGACGAGGCCGCGTCGCGGCTGCGCATCGAGCTGACGTCGATGCCGCAGGAGATCGACGAGATGACGCGCCGCCTCACGCAGCTCCAGATCGAGGAGCAGGCGCTGCAGAAGGAAGAGAACCCGGTGACGCAGGAACGCCTGCGCAACGTGCGCTCGCAGATCTCCGAGCTGCAGGAAAAGATCTCCGGCCTCAAGGCGCAGTGGGAGAGCGAGAAGGGCGTCATCACGCAAATCAACGAGATCAAGAAGCGGCTCGAGGACGAGCGCGAGAACGCCGCACGCGCGGAGCGTGAGGGCGACCTCAATCGCGCCGCGGAGCTGCGCTACGGCGCCATCCCCCAACTGCAGCGCGAGGTCGAGGAACAGACCGCGAAACTCGCCGAGATGCAGAAAGGCGGCGCGCTGCTGCGCGAGGAAGTGACCGAGGAGGACATCGCCGAGATCGTGTCGAAGTGGACCGGCGTGCCGGTCACGAAGATGCTCGAGTCGGAGATGCAGAAGCTGGTGCGGATGGAGGACAACCTCCAGCGGCGCGTGATCGGGCAGGAGGACGCGGTGCGCGCGGTCGCGAACGCGGTACGCCGCTCGCGCGCGGGGCTCAAGGACCCGAACCGCCCCATCGGCTCGTTCGTGTTCATGGGCCCGACCGGCGTCGGCAAGACGGAGCTGGCCCGCGCTCTGGCGGAGTTCCTCTTCGACGACGAGAACTCGATGGTGCGCATCGACATGTCGGAGTACATGGAGCGCCACGCGGTGGCCCGTCTCATCGGCGCGCCTCCCGGTTACGTCGGGTATGAAGAGGGCGGCCAGCTCACCGAGGCCGTCCGTCGCCGGCCGTACGCGGTGCTCCTGTTCGACGAGATCGAGAAGGCGCATCCGGAGGTGTTCAACATCTTC
This sequence comes from Thermoanaerobaculia bacterium, assembly GCA_036387915.1. GTDB lineage: Bacteria > Acidobacteriota > Thermoanaerobaculia > Gp7-AA8 > Gp7-AA8 > QHVT01. The sequence continues at coordinate 723 of DASVSV010000490.1, read as the reverse complement.
CTGCAGCTGCTCGACGACGGGCGTCTCACGGACTCGAAAGGCCGCGTGGTGGACTTCAAGAACACGGTCATCATCATGACGTCCAACGTCGGGTCGCAGTACATCCACGATCACTCGAAGGGTGATCTGTCGGAGGAGCAGATGCGGCGGTCGGTGGAGGCGGAGCTGCATCAGCGTTTCCGGCCCGAGTTCCTGAACCGCATCGACGATGTGATCGTCTTCCACACGCTCGACCTGAGCCAGATCAAGCAGATCATCAGCGTCCAGCTCAAGCGCCTGTCGAAGCTGATCGAGGACCGCGGCCTGGCCATCGAGATCAGCGACGCGGCCAGGGAAGTGCTGGCCGCCGAGGGCTACGATCCGGCATTCGGCGCACGGCCGCTCAAGCGCGCGCTGCAACGCCTGATCATCGACCCGCTGGCCATCCGCCTGCTCGAAGGCGTGTTCAAGCCGGGCGACACGGTGTTCGTCAACGTGACGCCGGAAGGGAAGCTGGAGCTGGCGCTCGAGCCGGAGGCGGTGTCGGTGAACTGACGCAGCACGCTGTGCATTCGCCAATGACGCCGGCGATCGCGCTGTGGGTGTCATCCCAATGGCCTTAACTTAGCGCAATTTGCACGACCCCTCACCCGCCCTTCGGGCACCCTCTCCCCGCTCACCGCGGGGAGAGGGGCAACAAACATGGCTCTCGCCAGACGCTCCATTTGTTGCCCTTCTCCCCTC
>DASVSV010000489.1:0-4993 GCA_036387915.1 Thermoanaerobaculia bacterium | reverse complement strand
CGGTGTCGCGCTTCGGCATCATCACCAGCCGCGAACAGTGGCTGGAGGCGGTCAAGCGGAAGCCGATCGACTGGAACGATTTCAGGGCCATCAGCACCCTCTGCGGGATGTGTGACATGGTGGGGGCGTCGAGCGACCGGGCCACCGTCGTCAAACGCGGTGCGCAGAAGCTTTCCAACGTGCGCACGAACGGCGTGACGTCGAACATGGCCGAGCTGCAGAACCTCGACCTCGAGGCCGGGCGTTTCTTCACGCCGTCAGAGGAGCAGAGGTCGGCGCCGATGATCATCATCGGCTCGGACGTGCGCGAGGAGCTCTTCGGGCAGCTCGACCCGGTGGGACGCACGATCCGCGTCGGCAACCATCCGATGCGCGTCATCGGCCTGCTGCGCAAACAGGGCGCGGTGCTCGGCGAGAATCAGGACAAGGTCCTCTACATGCCCATCACGGCATGGCAGAAACGCTACGGCAGCCGCGAGAGCATCGCCGTTTTCGTGCGTGCCAGAGGCGGCGTGCCGGGGATGGAAGCGTCGATGGACGACGTGCGCGCGATCCTGCGCGGGCGGCGGCGGACGGGGTTCCGCGACGACGATCCGTTCGCAACCGTGACGGCCGAGGCGCTGCAGAAGGTGTGGAAAAGCATCACGGCCGGACTCTTCTCGCTCACCATCCTCATCAGCGGCATCTCGCTGGTCGTGGGCGGCATCGTGATCATGAACATCATGCTGGTGTCGGTGGTCGAGCGGACGCGCGAGATCGGCGTGCGCCGGGCCATTGGCGCGACGCGGAAACACATCCGCAGACAGTTCCTGACCGAGGCCGTGCTGCTGTCGCTGGGCGGCGGAATCCTGGGAGTGCTGCTCGGGATGCTCATCGCCAAGGCGATCACCGTCTTCAGTCCGATGCCGACCCTGGTGCGGCCGGGACTGGTGGTCGCGGGCCTGCTGATCTCCGTGATCATCGGCATGCTGGCCGGCGTCATTCCGGCGATCCGCGCGTCGAAGCTGCCCCCGGTGGAGGCGTTGCGTTTTGAGTGAGGCGTTGCTGGTTGCCGGTTGCTCGTTGCGGGTGCCTCTGCGGCTCGCGGCGCGGCGTCCGGCATCCGGTGAGGCACCTCGAACGGACAACGAACAACGAGCAACGTCATGAAAGAGCTCTTCTTCGCCACGAAAGAAAACGTCCGCTTCGCGCGCATCGCGCTGGCGTCGCACAAGCTGCGCTCCGCGCTGACCATCCTCGGCATCGTCATCGGTGTGACCACCGTCATCGCCATGGTCTCGGTGATCGAAGGCTTCAACAACAGCGTGACCAAAGACTTTCAGGCCTTCGGCGCGACGCTGGTGCAGTTCCAGAAATACGACCCGCGCTTCGGGCCGGGCGAGCGTGACGACTCGGAGCGGCAGCGCAAGAACCTCACGTACGAGGACGCGCTGGCGCTGCAGGCGCAGTGTCCGTCGATGCTGGCCGTCTCTCCGGAGCGCTACACGTTCGCGGGCGATGGTCCTTCGCTCGACGTCACATACGCCGGCAAAGAAGCGTCGCCCGACGCGCTGATCGGCACCACCGACGCGTATCCGATCGCGAACAATCACTTCGTCGGCGAGGGACGCTTTCTCAGCGAAGGCGACGTCCGCCGCCACGCGCCGGTGGTGGTCATCGGCTATGAGATCGCGAATGCACTCTTCCCGCTCTCCGATCCGATCAACAAGATCATCGCGCTGGCAGGGCGCAAGTACATGGTCGTCGGCGTGATGGAGAAGCAGGGCTCGAAGATGTTCGAATCGACCGACCTGCACGTCTACCTGCCGTTGACGACGTTCGACAGCCACTTCCCGCAGATCAAGCGCGAGCGCGGCGTGAACATCGCCACCGTGCCGAAACGGCCGGAGTGGATCGAGCGCATCGTCGAAGAGGGGACGGGCGTGCTGCGCGCGCGGCGCAAGGTGCCGTTCAACAAGCCGAACGACTTCGGGATCATGACGCCGGACAAGCTGATCGGAAACTTCCGCGCGGTGACGGGCGGGATCACGCTGGCGATGGTCTTCATCTCCTCGATCGCGCTGCTGGTCGGCGGCGTCGGCGTGATGAACATCATGCTGGTCTCGGTGACGGAGCGGACGCGCGAGATCGGCATCCGCAAAGCGATCGGCGCGGTACGCCGCGACATCGTCCAGCAGTTCCTGACCGAGGCCATGACCCTGGCCGGAGTGGGCGGCGCGATCGGCGTCGCGCTGGGACTCGGCATCGCCGCCATCGTCCGCACGCTCGACCTGCTCCCCGCCACGACGCCGCTCTGGTCGATCGTCGTGGGGCTGGCCGTGTCGGTCTCGATCGGACTCTTCTTCGGGATCTATCCCGCGTACAAGGCCGCGCGGCTGAATCCGGTGGAAGCGTTGCGGTACGAGTGACGCGAAGCGGTCTTGCGACACGTTGTCCCCTCTCCCCGCGAAGAGCGGGGAGAGGGCTAGGGTGAGGGGCGGCTCTCGCGAACAGGGGCGCCCCTCACCCTAACCCTCTCCCCGTGCGCGGGGAGAGGGGACTGGCTTACGTCCGGAACCGCACGAACGTGTAGATCCCCTGCGGCTTGTGGCCGTAGACGTCTTCGAGGTCGTGGGTCTTGGTGCGGTAGTCGATGTTCACGCCGATGCCGAGTTTGTAGCGGCTCTGGGGGAAGAGGTCGAAGACGTAGCCGGCGGTGTAGTGCGTCGCTTCCTCGACGCCCGCGGTGACGTTGATCAGGAGCGGAAAGCCGAACGGGCGGTCGACGTGCTCGACGCGGGCCATGAACGTGTTGCGCGAGGCGCGCAGTGCCACTTCCAGTCCCCACGCCGTCTGCGCCGCGATCACGGCGTCGTTCGGCGATTCGCGGCGGGTCCAGAGTGCCGTCAGCGACGCGAACGAGCCGCTGTACGAGAGCGAGGCGCTGGTGACGTCGCGCCGTGCGTCGACCGAGAGCTCCTCGTCGTCGCGGAGCTCGGCGCGGGACACTTGAATCGCGACCGCCGGCGAGGGCGTGATGGTCAGACGGGCGGAACGCGAGTCGATGTCGCCGGTGTCGAGCTCCGTGTGATCGCCGGTCGTGGAACCGTCGTGGAACACGCTTCCTTCGATGGTGAAGAACCTCGTGGCGAAACCGGCGGTGACGACGCTCGTCGAGTCGTGCAGCGTTTCCTGGAGGTCGTACCCGAACGGCGCCTCCGCGAAGTCAATGCCGGACGCGCGCAACTGCGCAGGCGCGGCGCCGAACGCCGGCTGGCCGACGGCCGCCGCGTAGACGGACAGCAGAGTCGCGTTCGTCGGACGGAAGCCCACCTGCACGCCCGCTTCGCCGAAGAGGTCGTGCGGGCGCATGCGGTCGACGAGTCCATCCTCGGGCACGTACTGGAAGAACTGCGGGTAACCCTCCTCGTCGATCGTGTACGGCTCGAGCGAGATCCGTCCGCGCGCGAGGATGAAGGCTCGGTCGCCGAGGTCGTACTGCACGCCGGCACCGAACCAGTTCGTAGAGAACGTCTTGGTCTCCTGCTCCTCGGGGCCGGTCTGCGTCAGATAGATCGCGTGGACGTCAAGGCCGTGGAAGAAGGTCAGCGGACCGCTGCCGCTGCGCACCCACGGCGACGGGCCGACGGCGGGCGTCGTGCCGGAGAGGTTCCGCAGCGGATCGACCCCCTGCGCCAGCGCCACAGTCGAGAGAAGAAGAGAGAGGACGAGAGAGAGACGACGGCTCATGCGCGCGCATTGTGCAACAGCTCTGCCCGTTTCCTCGCCAGCAGCGCCGCGTCCGTTACTCTTCGCGTCCCACGGGATACAACCGCGCCCGCTCGTCGTACCACTGCGTCTTCTCGTAGAGCCACTGCAATCGCGCGCGCGGGTCGCCGCGGAACGCCGCATCGCTCTCGACTTTGGCGCGGAACTCATCGGCCAGCTTCGGATCGTCGGCCAGCATCCGCTCGGCCATCGGTTCCATGATGTAGCCCTCGACGTACTCGGTCGGGCTGAGGATGGAGTTGAAGAAGCCCCACTGGAAGAGCGAGTCGGGCGATGACGGCTCGAGCAGCAGCGCGGCCAGCGTGCCGAGGGGGTGATCGGTGGTGACGCGCACCGAGCCGGCGGGGAACGTCTCGCGACGCCGTTCCGGCGTCTCGCTCGCGGTCACGCGCACATGTCCTTCGAACTGCGCGGCGGCGTGTTTCGGCTCGCTGAGCCGGAGCATCGTCACGTCCACTTCGCGCGGCGCGTCGATGCGCTCGTATGAGATGCCATGCAATCCGAGCTTGGCGATCACGTCCTGCCACGCCGCCGGAACCCAGTACGCCTTCGCGGGCGCGACACTCGTCGCCGCCTGGGTGGCCCGCGTAAGCGGCGCGGTGCGCGTGACCGGCTTGCCGAGCCACTCCGTGCGCACGCCACCGCTGATCGGCGAGAGCGTGCGGCGCGACTCCACGCCGAGGAGCTCGATCTGCTCGGGCTGCGCTCCGGCGGGGACGCGCCACGACAGCGGCAGACGCTCCGGACGGCGAGCGCGGTCCGCGGCAATGGCGGCGCGCAGCGGAGCCGCTTCCGCGGCGATGGTGCGCAGGGTCTGCTCGAGGAAGACGTACATGCCGAGGACGCGCTGGTCGTACGGCTTGAGCGAGTGGTTCTCGACCAGGATCGTCGGCAGATGGCGCGCGTCGCCGTAGCCGTTCGAGAGACGCGGGTCGGACTGGCCGGAGCCGATGCCGGAGAGCGGGTCATCGGTGAAGATGAGCGGGCCGGGGATGTGTCCCTGCGCGCGCAGGTGCGCGTCGACGGACGGTCTGTAGTTCCTGTCGAGCCAGGTGGCGATGGCGGGGGAGTAGCCGGCCTGCCCGTTCCAGCCGAAGGTGACGTCGTACTGATAGTCGGCGCCGTCGGTGACGTGCAGGTCGATGTAGAGATCGGGCTGCCACGTGGCCAGCGCGCGGATCATGGCCTGCATCTCCGCGCTGTCTGCCTTCATGTAGTCGCGGTT
>DASVSV010000488.1:0-4106 GCA_036387915.1 Thermoanaerobaculia bacterium | reverse complement strand
CCGTGATCCTTCGCTACGCTCAGGATGTCAGGGACGCTTCCCCATCTCGAGGTTGATCGAGATCTTGACCTCGTCGCCGAGGAGGACGCCGCCTTCGAAGCGCCGTTGGCGAGCACCATGCGCAGCTTTGCCGCGCGGATGACCGGCATCGTCAGCGTCACGCGCCACTGCTCGAGGCGCGGCACGTACACCTCGCTGGCCACGCGATCGTCCACGTCCAGCACCGGCGTATCGGGGAACAATGACGCGGTGTGCCCATCCTCCCCCACGCCCAGCAGCACGACGTCGAGCGGTTCGGTGAGGTCCCACCGCGCGTCGAACTTTTTCGCCGTCGCGGCCGGATCGTTCAGCGACGTGTCGAAGTGCAGCCACCGCTCCGGCAGCCCGCGCGCGAAGAGCGTTTGCTCGATCATGGCCGCATTCGACTGCGGATCGTCGTGCGGCACGTAGCGCTCGTCGACCAGCACCCACGTCACATCGCGGGGCAGCGACTGGCCGAGGATTTCGTACATGCGCTTGGGGGTCGAGCCGCCGGTGACGGCGATGGTCTTCGCGCCGCTCAGCCGCACCGCGCGCGCCGCCGCCTGCGAGAGGTCCTCGTAGTCTTCGAAGATGCGCAGGTTCATGACGCCAGCCGCCGCGCCACACGCAGGGACTTCAGATAGACGAGATCGGCCTCGGGACGTTTGAGCAGGCGAACGATCAGGTCCTCCGCGTTCCGCGCCAGCGAGCGAGTCACGCAATCGAGCGCCGTCTCGCTGCCGTCCGAGTTCGCGACGACGACGCGCCGCTCGCGATCGCCGCGCATCACGGCGACGGAGTGATCGGCGAACCGGAGCTCCACCGCCACGATCCCCTCATCCGTCCCCTCGGAGACGAGCTCGTACTTTACGTCGCGCCCCGTCTGCGCGATCAGCCAGCCCACGTACAGCAGTGCCTCCGAGCGCGCACCGAACGACTCGTCGCCGCCGCTGTAGACGCGCACGTCGCGGATCTTGTTCAGCCGGTCGCGCATCGGCGCGGGGTCGAACAGCGCCGCCGTGGCCGCGCGCCACTCTTCGATGCGGGCCCAGTTCAGGTCCGCCGGTGCGGTCGTCGTCGACTCCGCGATCCGCGTGATCAGCTCCAGGTCGTCCTGCCCCTCGAACTGCGCCGAGTCGTAGATCAGCCGGTCCGCCGGCTCGAGCAGCGTCTCGGCGTAGTCATGCGAGTCCCGCGGCAGATCGCCCAGCCACCAGACCGCCACCGGCATGTCCGGCAGCAACAGCGCGCTGACCAGCGGCGGGATGTGATCGACGCGGTCGCCCGCGGCCGTGATCGACACTTCCTCCGAGCAGACCTGCCGGCCGCCGGCGATGAGATGACAGTTCGCCGAGATCCACGACGCGATCGACGCCGAGCCCTCGGGATCCGCCTGCACGACGATCGTCCGCTGCGGCACCGCCGCGCTCGCGCGCGCCAGGATCTCCGTGGCGTGCGCGTGCTGCTCGGCCGTCCACGTGTGCGCGACGACGTTCCAGAGCGCGGCCTTTGTCACCGCGCGGTTCTTCTCGTCCTTCTGGCTTCGCCAGAGCTCCGCGAGTTGCCGCTCGATGGCGCCTACGTCGACGTGCACGTCTTCGTTGATGGTCATCGATCGTTACTCGTTACTCGTCGCTCGTCCGAGGTGCTTCTGCGTGATTCCGCACACGTGTCGCGAGTCCGTGCTGCCCCCCGAACGAGCAACGAGCAACGGAAAACGCCTCACGGCCTGCGCCACTTGCGTCCGTCCTTTTCGAGCATCGCGTCCGCTGCTTCCGGTCCCCATGAGCCGGCCGGATACGGTTCCGGCTCGCCCTCGCCTTCCCATTTTTTGAGCAGCGGATCGAGCCATGCCCACGCGGTCTCGATCTCGTCGCGGCGCGCGAACAGCGTCGCGTCGCCGAGCATCGTCTCCAGCAGCAGCCGCTCGTACGCCTCGGGCGGCTCGGCACCGAACGACGTCGCGTAGCGGAACTCCATCGACACCGGCGCCGTGCGTACGTTGGGGCCGGGCAGCTTCGAGTCGAACTTCAGCGAGATCCCTTCGTCGGGCTGAATGCGGATGGCCAGCACGTTCGCGTTCATCTTCAAGCCGATGCGGCTGAAGAGCTGCGACGGCGCGGGGCGGAAGTGGATCGAGATGTCGGTGACGCGCTTCGGCAGCCGCTTCCCCGCGCGGATGTAGAACGGCACGTCCGCCCAGCGCCAGTTGTCGACGAAGACCTTCAGCGCGGCGTACGTCTCCGTGCGCGAGTCGGGACGCACCTTCTCTTCCTGGCGGTACGCCGGCGCTTCCTCGCCGAGGACGGAGCCCTCGGCGTACTGGCCGCGAACCGCGTCCTGGATCGGACGCAATGCGCGCAGCACCTTCACCTTCTCGTCGCGCACCGCGTCCGCCTCGAACGCCACCGGCGGCTCCATGGCCACGAGCGACACGAGCTGCAGGAGATGGTTCTGGATGATGTCGCGCGAGATGCCCGCGTTGTCGAAATAGTTGCCGCGCTTCTCGACGCCGATCGACTCGGCGACGGTGAACTGGATGTGGTCAATGTATTGACGGTTCCAGAACGGCTCGAAGAGCCCGTTCGCGAAACGGAGCACGAGCAGGTTCTGCACCGTCTCCTTGCCGAGGTAGTGGTCGATGCGGAACACCTGCCGCTCGCGGAAGGTCGACACCGCGATCTGGTTCAGCGCGCGCGCGGAGCCGTAGTCGTGGCCGAACGGCTTCTCGATGATCACCCGCGTGTACGGATCGCGGCGCTGCTCGGGGTCGACGACCATTTCCTGTCCGCCGAGGTGGCAGGCGATGTCGTCGAAGTAATCGGGCGGGACGGCCAGGTAGTAGAGACGCCGTCCGCCGGTGCCGCGGGTGCGGTCGAACTCCTCGAGACGGTAGCGCAGGCGCACGTACGCGTCCTGGTCGCCGAACTCGCCGGCCACGTAGAAGAGGCCTCGCGAGAACGACTCCCACACCGCGTCGTCGACCGGACGCACGCGCGCGTGCTCCTCGCAGGCCTTGCGCATGTTCGCGCGGAACTGCTCGTCGGAAGTCTCGGAGCGCGCGAAGCCGACGATGGTCTGTCCCTGCGGCAGCAGCCCCTCGTGCGCGAGCGAGTAGAGGCCGGGAATGAGCTTCCGTTGCGTCAGGTCGCCCGACGCCCCGAAGATGACCAGACAGGAGGCATCGGGAACGCGCTCCTGCTCGAGCCCCTCCCGCAGCGGATTCGTTTGCATGTGCGCGGGATTGTAACTATAAACCGCGCATGACCTGGCAATACACGCCCCGCGTGGCCGTCGTTCGTGGCATCCGTACGCCGTTCGCGAAATCGGGCACGCACTACGCGCGGCTCTCCGCCCTCGACCTCGGCAAACTGGCCGTCACCGAGCTCGTGCAGCGCAGCGGGATCGATCCCAACGACGTGCAGGAGCTCGTCTTCGGCAACGTCATCCCGTCGGTCAAGGCTCCCAACATCGCGCGCGAGATCATCCTCGGCACCGGCCTGCCGCGAAAGATCCCCGGCTACTCGGTCAGCAAAGCCTGCGCGTCGTCGAACCAGGCCATCACCGCGGCCGCGGACATGATCGCGCGCGGCTACGCGGACATCGCCATCGCCGGCGGCGCGGAGTCGCTGTCGGACGTGCCCATCCTCTTCTCCAAGAACTTTTCCGAGGCGCTGGTGGGGGCTTCGAAACAGAAGAGCATCGGCGGGAAACTCGGCGCGTTCTCGAAAGTGCGGCCGAAGGATCTCGCGCCGGACGCGCCCGCGATCGCGGAGTCGACGACCGGCCTGACCATGGGCGAGTCCGCCGAGAAGATGGCTAAGGAGAACGGCATCACCCGCGAGGCGCAGGACAGGTTCGCGCTGCAGAGCCATCTCCGTGCGGCCGAGGCCACCGCCAGCGGGCGGTTCAAAGATGAGGTGATGACCGTGGTCGTGCCGCCCGGCTACGACAACGTTGTCGAGGCCGACAATCTCGTGCGCGGCGACTCGACGCTCGAGGCGATGGCGAAACTGCGGCCGGTCTTTGACCGCAAGTACGGCACGATCACCGCCGCGAACGCTTCGCCGCTCACCGACGGAGCG
>DASVSV010000487.1:0-7052 GCA_036387915.1 Thermoanaerobaculia bacterium | reverse complement strand
TCTCGCGCGAGTAAATGCCGTGAAATTGTACTCTCTGGCATGGGCCGGAACATCCGTCGTGCGCTTTGGAATGGACGCTGTCGACGATCTCCTGCGGACGACAGATCCGCCCACAGCGCGGCAATTCATCGAGAGCGTACTCCTTCCGGCGCTTCAGCACTTCCGACTCCTCAACCACGTGGTCAGTGTCCGAGCGCAGTATGCCGTCGTGCTGGCGTATTGCGGCGACGCTGTCGCGGCGTCCGCCGAACTTGAGGCACTACGTCCGATTGTGGCCGCTTTGTCGGAGCACGCACGAAGCGAATTCGAGAACCAAGCGCAACTCATAGCCGCGATTATTCGCGAACAGCTGCCTGCTTAGGTTTCATCGAAACATCACGACGCTTAGGTGCGTTTCGTCATCGGCCCGCGTGGCGGGTTGAGCGCGTACGAAATGTGGTGCGGCCGCGGCAAACCGCGGCCGCTCGCCCCCCTCTACGAAACCAACCGAATCCCCGCCCCCTCCACCCGTTCGTACACCCAATCCGGCAGCGCCAGATCCGTCTTGTCCCTCCGGCAATTCGAGTGACAGACGATCGTCGCCACCTGAAAACAGCGCGGAAAGTCGAACGTCGTCGACGGGTAGTAGAACGACGGCTCGATATCGTGGCGGCGGCAGATATCGAGCGTCAGCTCGATCCCCGCGTCCACCTGCGCCTCGTCACGATATTGCGATGCATCCGCGAGTAGCGGTCCTGCAGATAGGCAACCTTCTGAGGCTTTGCGGCAAGCTCGTCGAGCGACGCTGCACCTGGCGCCCTGAAGGCGTTGTGTTGGGAGAAAGTATCGCGGTCGTAAACGTGAATCGCGCGTACGGGTGTCTTCGCCACCAGGTTCGGGCGGATCGAAGTAGGCGGCGACGGCGGTCCGGAACTGCAACGCGTCCTGATTCTCGTTCATCTGTAGTAAGAACATGAGATCAAGTGCGAGTACGTCGGGGTGCTTTGCCATTTCACGCCTGAGCTGCAGGACGTGTTGTTTGTTTGTGAAGTCGGCGCAGATGCCCACCGCGAAGTTGAGTCGACGCCCGTCGCGCTGGTCAGGTGACGCAAAAAGGAACGCCTCGCGCCCGTGCGTCAAGTCATTCTGTTCAGAATCGGCCAAGCCCCGCTTCATCTGTAGGTACCGTCGACTTCCGGTATTGGTAACAATCCAGATCGCCGCGGCGTTCACGCGGCGATTTGTCTGCGGGTTCATCGCAGTGGTTGCATCGTCAAAGTCGGCCGCGAGCGTCGCGTACTGCTCGAGTGTCATGTGCTCCAGGCCGGCAATGAACACGAGTGGTTTCGACGCTTTCGCGACCACCGAATCGATGGCGGGAACGAGCGCGAGTGGCAGTGAGAGCTCGGGCGTGACGACAAACATCGGGTTGGCGCGCGGCGTCAAGATGACCTTCTCTACTGCCGTTAGGATCATCTGCTTGAGGCCTATTTCGTTGGCTGCAGCCGCGATCCACGCGCCGCTCTGACGGTCGATCGGGGACACGGTGTGCCATTGGAGGAGAAGCATCTCGATGCTGTCGCTAGCATCAAGCGAAAACCCTGTCGGCACTCGTCTCACATCTGAGAGCGACGTCGGTTCAGCGGGAGGGGGTTCGGGTTGAGACATGACCATGGACGAACGGTAGCGTAACATCGGGATACCGCCCGACAGGCGGCCTAGACTTGTTACCTGCCGTATAAGACACCTGCGGCGAGGTTTTGTGGCGCATGGCTGCGGGTCGCAGCCGGCGGCTCCTTTTTCCGCGCGCGTCTATGAAAGTGCGGCCGCTGCTGCCGCGGCGATACCGAATATGAAAGCGGCGGCTAAGGCCGCCGCACTCCATAACGCGTCGCGTCAGCCGTCAGAGCGGCAGGCGCAGGATCGCTTCGCAGCCCGCGCCGTTCTCCCGATTGCGCAGCGCGAGCGATCCGCCATGCGCCTCGGCGATCTGGCGGCTGAGGACTAAGCCGATGCCGCTGCCGCCGGGTTTGGTGGTGAAGAACGGGACGAAGAGGTTGGCGGTGGAGGCGAGGCCGGGGCCGTGGTCGGCGACGATCAGTTCCGCGGCGCCGTCGGCGATGCGCCACGACACGGAGACCGGTCCGCCGGCGTCGATGGCGTTCTTCACGAGATTGATGATCACCTGCTCGAGCTGCACCTCGTCCGCATCGAGGTTGACGGAGGGACCACCGTCCACGATCACCTCCATGCGCCGGTCGAGCGTGACGGCGCGGCGGACGACGGTCTCCAGGTCGATCGTGCGCAGCGTCGGTTCGGGGAGGCGGGCCAGCTCGGAGTAGGCGGAGAGGAAGCGCGTCAGCGCGTCGGCGCGGCGGTTGATGATGCCGATGCCGCGGGCGAGATCAGTCCGCGTGCGGGCGTCGATCGTCTCCTCGGCCAGCGCTTCTTCGAGCGAGCCGGCGATCGATTTGATGGGAGTCAATGAGTTGTTCAGCTCGTGGCCGAGGACGCGGACGACGCGCTGCCAGGCGCGGATCTCCTCCTGCCGCAAGGCGCGGCTGATGTCCGCCACCACGAGCAGGCGATGCAACGCGCCTTCGCGGCGGAACGTGGAGACGCGCACGTTCCAGCGCGACATGCCCAGCGTCGCCGACGAATCGCCGGATTCGAGCATGTCGCTGAGCCCCAGCTCCGCGGCCGTCTTGCCGGCGAGGTGCTCCGCGGAACGGTCGAGCAGACGCTCGCCGGCGCGATTCACCAGCTCCAGTCGCGACGCGGAATCGAACGCGAAAATCGCCGCGTCCACCTCGGCGATCACGGTGCGCACGAGCGCGGCCGCTTCGAGGGCGGCCAGATGACGGCGGCGCAGCGTGTCGCTGAGCTCGTTCATCTCCAGCATCACTTCGCCGAAGACCTCCCCTTCCTTCGCCTCGCGCGCGCGGATCGTGTAGTCCTCCTCGCGCATCGCGCTGACCACGTTGACCAGCGACCGCAGCGGATACACGACCACCTCACGCAGCGCGAACGTGACGATCGCCAGCGCCACGGCCACGAGCAGCACCACCGTCCACGTCACGACCTCCGGAAAATCGCCCGCCCAGACCAGCAGCGCCGCGGCCGCCGCCAGCGGGATCACCGCCAGGAGCGCCGTGCCGACGATGCGGCGCTCGTAGGAGATCAGGCTCATAGCGAATAGCGCTGGATGCGGCGGTAAAGCGCGCTGCGGCTCAGGCCGAGGAGGTCGGCGGCGCGGCTGACGTTGCCGTCGAAGCGGGCCAGCGCCTTGCGGATCAGCAGCACCTCCACGTCCTCGATGCTCATCTCGTCGATGCTCGTCTGCGACGGCGTTTCGAGCGCGAGGTCGGCGCGGTTGATCAGCGACTCGCCGCTCATCAGCACCGCGCGCTCGACGGCGTGCTCGAGCTCGCGCACGTTGCCGTTCCACGGATGCTCCAGCATGGCCCGCAGCGCGGCAGGATGGAAGCCGGTGATGTTCTTGCGGTAGCGCTGCGCGAAGCGCGCGAGGAACTGCGCGGCCAGCGGCGGGATGTCTTCGCGCCGCTCGCGCAGCGGCGGAATGGTGATCTGCACCGTGTTCAGACGGAACAGCAGATCCTGCCGGAAGCGTCCGTTCTGCACTTCCTGCTCGAGGTTCGCGTTCGTCGCCGAGATCAGCCGCACGTCCGCGCGGCGCGTCTGCGACGAGCCGACGCGCTCGAACTCGCCGCTCTCGATCACGCGCAGCAGGCGCGCCTGCTGCGCCAGGCCGACGTTGGCGATCTCGTCGAGGAACAGCGTGCCGCCGTCGGCCAGCTCGAAGCGCCCCATGCGGTCCTGACGAGCGTCGGTGAAGGCGCCTTTCACGTGGCCGAACAACTCACTCTCGAACAGCGAATCGGAGAGACCGCCGATATTGACGGAGATGATCGGCCGCGCCGCGCGCCGCGACGCCGAGTGCAGCGCGCGGGCGATGAGACTCTTGCCGGTGCCGTTCTCGCCGCGCACCAGCACGTTCGCGTCCGAGGGTGCGACGCGCTGGACCATCTCCAGCACGCGGCGCATGGCCGCCGATTCGGAGACCAGCGGCGTCACGCCGTCCGCGCGCAGGATCGAGTTCTCGTTCTCCAGCCGTTGCGAGCGGCGCAACGCGCGTCCGAGCTCGATCTGATTGCGGACGATGGCGCGCAGGCGCGCGTTCTCCCACGGCTTCTGCACGAAGTCGCGCGCCCCTTTCTGCATCGCCTCGACCACGAGCTGGATCGACGCCCACGCCGTCATGACCACGATCGGCAACGTGGGGTCGTAGTCGCGGAGCTGCTCCAGCAGCTCGAGCCCTTCGGCGCCCGAGCTGGTGTCGCGCGTGTAGTTCATGTCGATCAGCACGAGGTCGAACTGCCTCGCGCCGACCTGCCGGATCACGTCGCGCGGCGAGCCGGCCTGCACGACCTCCGTCTCCTCGGCCCGGAGCAGGAGCTCCAGGGCGTCGAGGACGTCGGGCTGATCGTCGGCGATGAGTATCGTGGTCTGTGGAATCGTGTCCTCACTCGGGGCGCAATGCGATCATCGGGTCGACGCGCGTGGCCCGGCGCGCCGGAATGTAGCTCGCGGCGAGCGCGATGGCGGTCAGCGTCAACGCGACTGCCGCGAACACCGTCACGTCCGTGGCCTCGACGCCGTACAACAACGCCGCGAGAGTCCGCGCGGCCGGTAAGGCGATGAGCAGTCCGATCGCGACGCCGATCACCGCCACCTGCACGCCGTCGCGCACGACCAGGCGCAGCACGCCGCCGGGGTCCGCGCCGAGGGCCATGCGGATGCCCATCTCGTGCGTGCGCTGGGCGACCGAGTACGACAGCACGCCGTAGATGCCGATCGCGGCGAGGAGCAGTCCGAGTGCGGCGAAAAGAGACAGCATGGTGGCGTTGAACCGCGGCCGGGCAATCGTACCGGAGATCAGATCCTCGAGCGTGGCCACGTTGCTGACCGGCATGTTCGGGTCGAGCTTGCTCAGGACGCGCGCCACCGGCACCTGCAGCGACTTCGGATCGCGCGACGAGGCGATGGCGAGCGTGAACTGGTTGTTCACGTCGAGCTCGTAGCTGAAGTAGATCGCCGGCGCCGGCTCGACGTTCAGTCCCTGCGCGCGCACGTTGCCGACCACGCCGACGATTTCGCCGTTGAGGTCCTGGAACCACTCGAAGACGAGCCGCCGTCCGAGGACGTTGCGTCCCTGAAAGTATTGACGGGCGAAGGCTTCGTTGACGACGAACTCCGTCCGCTTCGGTGTGGTCGCTTTCGGGTTGAGCGTCCGGCCGCTGAGCAGGGCCATGCCCATCGAGCGGAAGTAATCACCGGCGATCGGACGGATGTCGGCCGACGGCTCCTCCCCTTCTTTCGCGATCGGATCGCCTTCGATGGCGAACGAGGTGTTGCTCCACGAGTTGGTGAAGGGCATGTTGATGCTGACGATCGCGCCGAGGCGATCGACGCCGGGAACGGCGTCGACCTGCTCGATGATCCGCTCGACCATGGCCTTGCGCGCCGGCGGCTCGTTGTAAGCGGCCGGCAGGACCACGCGCATCGTCAGCACGCCCTCGGGGCGCACACCGGATTCAACGCTCTCCAGCTTGGCGAAGCTCTTGATCAGCAGTCCGGCCCCGATCAGCAGCACCGTCGCCAGCGCCACCTCGGCCACGACGAGCGCATTGCGGAAACGCTTGCCGCGCCGATCCTGGCTCGTGCCGCGGCCGGATGATTTCAGTCCCGTCTGCAGGTCCGGACGCGACGCGGCCAGCGCGGGCGCCAGTCCGAAGATGATCCCGGTGACGACGGTCAGCAGCGCGGTGATGGCCAGCACGCGCGCGTCGACGCCGATCTCCGCCGTGCGCGGCAGCATCGCCGACTCGGGGGTGAAGCGGAGCAGGAGCATCGTGGCCCAGCCGGCGAAGACGACGCCGACGATGCCGGCCAGCGTGGCCAGGACCATGCTCTCGGTGAGCATCTGGCGGATCAACTGTCCGCGCGAGGCGCCGAGTGCGGCGCGGACGGCCATCTCGCGCGCGCGGCCGGTGGCGCGGCTGAGGAGGAGGTTTGCGATGTTGACGCAGGCGATGAGCAGCAGCAGCCCGACCGCGGCCATGACCACGATCAGCACGCGGCGCACGTTGCCGACCACCTGTTCGTGCACGGGGATGACGATCGATCCGTAGTTCGTGTTTCCGTCC
The DNA here is from genome assembly GCA_036387915.1 of Thermoanaerobaculia bacterium. Classification (GTDB taxonomy): domain Bacteria; phylum Acidobacteriota; class Thermoanaerobaculia; order Gp7-AA8; family Gp7-AA8; genus QHVT01. The sequence goes on along the minus strand of DASVSV010000487.1, from coordinate 846 downwards.
GGGTAGACCTTCGTGAGGCGTTGCGAGATCGCCGACATGCCGGCCTGGGCCTGCTCGACGGAGACGCCCGGTTTCAATCGCGCGATGACGCTGAGGTAACGGCCGCGCGCGTCGGGCGGGACGACATACGGGACCCACATCTCGGCGCGGCTGCGCGGGACGATGAAGTCGCGCGGCATGACGCCCGTGATCGTGTACGCGTCGCCGTCGACGGTGACGGTGCGGCCGATGGCGCGCGGGTCGCCGCCGAACTTGCTCTGCCAGAAGGCGTGACTGAGCACGATCGACTGGTCGTCGTCACTGTCGAACGTCGTGCCGAGCATCGGCTTCACGCCGAGGGTGGGAAAGAACGCCGCGCTCACCAGACCGGTGCGCACGAGGGCCGGATCGTTCTGTCCGGTCATGCTCAGCTCCCAGTCGAAGGAGGTGGCGCTCGAGGAGAAGAGCTTCGTGCTCTGCTTCTTCCACTCCGTGTAATTCCTCGGCGCGACGACGTTCGGCTCGGCGTCAGCCTCGTTGAGGCGCTTCTCCCAGACCATCACCAGCCGATCGGGATCGTGCAGCGGCAGCGGTTGCAGCAGCACGCCGTTCACGACGCTGAAGATGGCGGTCGTGGCGCCGATGCCGAGGGCCAGGGTCAGGATGGCCACGATGGCGAAACCGGGATGCGTGCGCAGCGAGTGCAGGGCGAAGCGAATGTCCTTCCAGAACAGATCCATGGTCGCGTCTCCAGGGCAACCGCGCTGCCACGGCGGCCTCGTGTGCCCTCAATGACTTAGCACACGCAACCTTTGCAGAGGTGTTCGTTTGTGGGACGACGCGTCCCGCTCTCGGACGCTGCGTGTT
>DASVSV010000486.1:0-26188 GCA_036387915.1 Thermoanaerobaculia bacterium | reverse complement strand
CGATTGGGACGGAAAAACTTCCCGGCTCAGGGATGAGGGACGAGGGATGAGGTACGAGTCGGCGCGTGCCAACTGACTCCTCATCCCTCATGCCTCGTCCCTCATGCCTGAAAACGAAAAGGCCGCCCGAAGGCGGCCAGTTCGCAATCGCGCGAAACGCGCGTTATCCGGCTTTCTTGTACAGCGTGATCGGCTGAGTGCGGTTCTCGACGACCTCTTTGGTGATGACGCACTCGGTGATGGAGTGCTCGGAGGGGATCGTGTACATGATCTCGAGCATCAGCTCTTCGATGATGATCTTCAGGCCGCGGGCGCCGACGTTGCGCTTGAGCGCCTCTTCCGCGATCGCCTCGAGGGCGTCCTCGGTGAAGCGGAGCTCGACGTTCTCGAAGCCCATGATGGTCTGGTACTGGCGGACCAGCGAGTTCTTCGGCTCCTTGAGGATCTCGATCAGCGCGGCCTTGTCGAGCTCACTGAGCGTGGCCACGACCGGCAGCCGGCCGACGAACTCGGGGATCAGGCCGAAGCGGATCAGGTCCTCCGGATGCGACTGTGCGAGCAGCTCGCCGGTCTTCTTTTCCTTCTTCGAGGCGATCTTGGCGCCGAAGCCCATCGACGTCTGTGAGAGACGGCGCTCGATGACCGTGTCCAGGCCCACGAACGCGCCGCCGCAGATGAAGAGGATGTTCGTCGTGTCGATCTGGATGAACTCCTGGTGCGGGTGCTTGCGTGCGCCCTGCGGCGGGAGGTTGGCGACCGTGCCCTCGAGGATCTTCAGCAGCGCCTGCTGGACGCCCTCGCCGCTGACGTCGCGGGTGATGGAGGGGTTGTCGCCCTTGCGGCAGATCTTGTCGACCTCGTCGATGTAGACGATGCCGCGCTGGGTCTTGTCCTTGTCGTTCCCGGCCGCCTGGTAGAGCTTGAGGATGATGTTCTCGACATCCTCGCCCACGTAACCGGCCTCGGTGAGCGTGGTCGCGTCGACGATGGTGAACGGCACGGAGAGCATGCGGGCCAGCGTCTGCGCGAGCAGGGTCTTGCCGGTGCCGGTCGGGCCGATCAGGAGAATGTTGGATTTCTGCAGCTCGACGTCCTGGCGCGTGTTGCGCGACTGGTAGTCGATCCGCTTGTAGTGGTTGTAAACCGCGACGGCGAGCTTCTTCTTGGCCCGCTCCTGGCCGATGACGTAGAGGTCGAGGAAATCCTTGATCTCTTTCGGCTTCGGAAGATGGCCGGCGCCTTCCAGCGCGCCCGGTTCATCCTTCCGGTCTTCCGCGATGATGTCGAGGCAGATGTCGACGCACTCATCGCAGATGTAGACGGTGGGCCCGGCGATCAACTTCTTGACGTCGCGCTGTGACTTGTTGCAGAAGCTGCAACGGAGGACGTCGCCGCTGTTCCCCTTCTTCGACATGTCCGTATTGGGTCCTTTTTGTGAGCTCGCTCAAGATTGCTCCTGAGCGCCGATCAAGTCAACTGAGGTGACATGGGTCGCATTCCACGGGGCGATGTTACCCCGAGCCGGCGCGCCGTGCGAACGTGAGAATCACGGAGTTCGCACCGGGCTGCACGGCTATGCGCGCGGGAGCGTCGGCGGATGATGCGCGACGGATCTCGTACAGGCCGAGAGGCATGTGATCGAGGACGAGGCGGCCGTCGTTGCCGGTGCGGAGCTCGCGTCCCTGATGGCGGGCGATGTCGGAGAGGACGCTCGAGGGAATCAGGTGACCGTTGTAGGAAAAGTCCAACCAGACGTTCGGGACGGCCTTCATCGTTTGATCTTGCGTTCGCACGATGATGATTGCTTCCCCCGCCGGAACGGTGACGACCGTTTCAGCATCATCCGGCGTCACGCGCACGGCCGCAAACGAACCCTCGCGCGGTGCGACATAGACCATCTGCGCAGCGCCCTGGCCGATGGCAATCTCCGCGCGTCCCGTGGCATCGGTGAGCAACGGCATCGACGGCGCGTCACGTTCCGTCGCCACGAGGGCACCGACGGCGGGCGCACCGTTCGGAGAGAGGACACGCAACGTCTTTTTCACGGCGCGTGCGAGTTGAACCGTGATGGTGCGATCCCCTTCCTGAGGCTCGATGGTGAAGGAAACATTTCGTGAGACATAGCCGGGCGCCTCAGCGGTGATCGTCTGCTTCCCGGGCTCGACGGCCGAGTACTCGAAACGCCCGCTTTCATCCGTTGCCGACCGCAGAAGCGTAGAGGTGTCGGCGGTATCGGTCTTCAGAAAGATCGTAGCGTTCGCCACTCCCCGTCCGGACTTCGCATCCGTGACCGTTCCGGCGATGCGATGGTCCGGCAAGGCGATTTCCCAGAGGTGCTGCTCGCCAATGTCCGCATGGACCACCGTACCGGCGCCACCTGGTGACGATACGAATGCGACGAACTTTCCACGCTGCCACACTCTGGTCCGGTACTTCCCGTCCTCACCGGTCGTAAACGTCGCGCGCCACCCTCCGTCGCCGCTGTCCAACTCCACCGTCGCCTGGGGCACGCCCACGCCTTTGCGCGTGACGACGATCTCCATGTCCTGCGGTTCGATGGCGATCTCCAGCGGAATCTCGGTACCCGCGGATTTCACCTCAAAGGTCTGTCCGTAGCGTTCCAGTGGGCTCTCACCACGAACCACAACACGATAGCTCCCGACCGCCAGGCCGGAGAAGACGAGCGGGTCGCTTTGCACCTCGCGTGACGCCACGCGTCGCGGCTCGTCGCCGTCGATCTTCGACAACTCGACCACCGCTTTCGTCTCCGGAGGGGGGCGCACGGAAAGTCGCAGCGTCGCGCCCGCCGAAAGCGCGAGCTCACCCACAAACACATCGGCGGCGATCTTCGGAAGCGGGACGATCGCCATTGCGTAACTTTCGTGCACGACGCGAAGGTGATCGGGCCAGTCGCCGCTGATCTCCAACTCGAACTGACCGGCCGAGTCGCTCGTGGTCTCGACTTCGTCCTCGGGCAGGATGCGTGCGCCAGCCACACGATCGCCGGTCGCGCGAGCGACGATCTGTCCAGATACGGTCGGGAACCGGCGAAGAGCGATGCGGTCGAGTTTCGTCACCCGTTCCGCGATCCGCACGGGCGCAGCATACGGCGCGTGGTGATCGGCGCTCACGACGAGCTCGTAGTCTCCCGCGGCGACACCAGCGACCGAGAGGTTGAACTCGGTCGCCGCACCTGACACCGTCCAGGCACGATCGCCCGCGGGCGTGGCCAGACTTCGCAGTCGCACCATGACGTCGACGGGCCAGCGCTCGTCGTCCACGGCGATGCTGCCGGCCAGCGCGGCGGGAGCGAGAAGATCGACTGCCCGCGTGCGCGCGGGAAGGCTTCCCGCCATGACTTCACGGCCGTCGAGGCGGATCCAGACGATCTCGCGGCGGAAGTCGCGCGGCTCGACGGCCACGCGCTCCCGCCGCACGATCGCGCACGGCTGATCTCCCTCAACGAAGCAAAGAGATCCCTGTGGGGCCGTGCTCCCTGCTGCTAGGTACGCAAGGAGAACGGCGAGGAAAGGAGCGGACATTTACGCTAACAACTTCGGGTCGGCACGGCGCCGGCTAGTCGCGCTTCGTGATCACCTGGTCGACGATGCCGTACTCCTGCGCCGCCTTGGCCTCGAGGATGTAGTCGCGGTCGGTGTCGCGCTCGATCTTCTCCAGCGGCTGACCGGTGTGGTCCGCGAGGATCTCGTTGAGCCGGTGGCGCATGCGGAGGATGTCCTTCGCGTGAATGTCGATGTCGGACGCCTGTCCGCCGAGACCCTGCATCCAGGGCTGATGGATGAGCACGCGCGAGTTCGGCAGCACGTAGCGCTTGCCTTTGGTCCCCGAGGCGAGCAGCACGGCCGCGAAAGAAGCGCACTGGCCGATGCAGATCGTGGCGATGTCAGGCTTGACGTACTTCATCGTGTCGTAGATGGCGAAGCCCGCGGTGATGGAGCCGCCGGGCGAGTTGATGTAGAGCGAGATGTCTTTCTCGGGATTCTCGGCTTCGAGGAACAGCAGCTGCGCGATGACGAGGTTGGCAATGTTGTCGTCGATCGCCTGGCCGAGGAAGATCACGTTGTCTTTGAGCAGTCGGGAGTAAATGTCGTAGGCGCGCTCCCCGCGGGAAGTTTGCTCGACGACCATCGGAATCAACACCATTAAGGGTCTCCTTCGGGGGACATTCTAGTCGTTGACGGTGAAGGTTGCTGGTTACTGGTTGCTGGTGCTTTTTCGGCTGAAGGTTGCTGACGCAGGACCTGGCTTCCGGCCGCCCACCCACGGGAGGGGCGGGCTGAAGCCGCGCCCTACGTTTGGCACCATCGCGGATTGCCGGTCCCTTTAGCCGAAAAAGCACTAGCAACCAGGAACCAGCAACTGGAAACCCGCTACAGCACTAACGCGATTTCGCTTCCGCCAAAACCAGCTCCAGCGCCTTGTCCTGCGCCATCGAGGCGCGCAGGGCTTCGTAGCCGCCGTCGTGCTTGAGGTGATGCTTGACGTCGGCGAACTCGCGGTCCTGCTCGCGGGCGGCGCGGCGGATCTCGGCGTCGACTTCGACGTCGCTGACGACGATCCCTTCCTTCCTGGCGATGGCTTCGAGGATCAGTCCACGCTTCACGCGCTTGACGGCCTCGGGGCGGAACTCTTCGCCGATGCGGCGCCAGTCGAGCTCCTGCGTCTCCAGGTTCACGCCCTGCGAGGCGAGGTAGCGCGCGTAGTTGTTGAGCGATTTTCCGAGCTCGTCCTCGACCATCGTCTCCGGCACGTCGAACTGATGCCCGGCCAGCAGCTGCTCGCCGACCTGGTTGCGGCGGAAGCGCAGCGCCTCGGTCGCGCGATGGCGGCGGATGTCGGCCTCGATCACCTCGCGCATCTGCGCGACCGTGTCCCAGCCGCCCACCGATCTTGCAAAGTCGTCGTTGACCTCGGGCTTTTCCTGCACGCGGATCTCTTTGAGCGTGACGTCGTGATGAATGGTCTTGCCGCGCCACGCTTCCTGGTTGGCGTCCTCGCCGTACTCCTTGTCGAACGACGCCGTGTCGCCGGCCTGCTTGCCGCGCAGGTGATCGTGCAGCTCCGGCAGCGGCGAGTCCTCGCCCATGCGAAAGTGACCCTGGTCGGTCTTCGGCTCGAGGCCCTCGGCGGTGGAGACGATCTCGATCACGGCAAAGTCGCCGTCGTCGAGTCCGCGCTCGGTCTCGATGCGATACGCGCTGGCCTGCTCGCGCATGCGCTCGATCATGGCGTCGACGTCGGTCTCGCTCACTTCGATCTTCGGCTCTTCGATCTCGAGGCCGCGGTACTCGGACAGCTCGATGACCGGCTTCACTTCGAAGCGGGCCTTGAACTTCATCGGCGCGCCGTCGATGAAGGGGTCGATGTGCTCGAGCTGCGGCTCGCCGACCGGCTCGAGGTTCTTCTCTTTGACCGCGGCGCGGAAACTGTCGCCGAGGACGCGGCTGACCACTTCCTCCTGGATCTCTTTCGCGAAGCGCGTGCGCACGACGCTCGCCGGAATCTTGCCGGGACGGAAGCCGGGCACTTTGGCCTGGCGTGCGAACTCGCTGGTGACGCGGTCGGCTTCGCGGGTGAGGAGCGCGGCGGGGATCTCCACCTCGACGGTCTTCTGGACGGGAGAGAGGTCTTCGAAGTTCAGTACGGTCATAGTTAGCTCTCAGGTGTCAGCTGTCAGCTCGCAGCTGTCAGCTCTCAGGAGATCCCAGGAGCGCGGCGTGCCGCCTCGCTCCAGAGCTGCGAGCTGCGAGCTGAAAGCCTGGTATTTGGTGCGAAAGGTGGGACTCGAACCCACACGGCTTTGGGCCACTGGATCCTAAGTCCAGCGCGTCTGCCAATTCCGCCACTTTCGCGGGGAGCGGGAGTCTATCGGAAAAACACGCGGGGCGGGCATCAGCCCGCCCCGCAAGAGGATTCGATTGGTGCCCCCACTAGGACTCGAACCTAGAACCAACAGATTAAGAGTCTGCTGCTCTACCAATTGAGCTATGGAGGCTCAGGGCCATGCACAACAAACGGAGGCGCACGGTATTTCCGTTCGGAGCGGGTGTCAAGCCCGCGCCGGAACGCTCTCCGAGACGCCCTCTTCGCGCACCAGAACCGCCGCCCGGCGCATGTAACCCCACGCCGAATAAAGGGTCATGAAGAGCGACGCGCGGAAGAGAAACTGGGTCACGACGAGCAGCGCCGGCGCGAACGCGTTCGTGGCGATCGTGACGATCAGCGTCACGGCCTGCAGCACCGTCGAGGCCTTCCCGGCAATGGTCGGCGGAAAGCGCGTGATGTTGACGCGCGTGTACATGAGGTACGCGAAGACGGCGATGAGAAAGTCGCGGATGAACACCGCGAACGTGAGCCAGCCCGGCAACTCGACGACCGGCAGCTTGGCCGCGAAGGTGTAGTAGAGGAAGCCGCAGACCATCAGCGTCTTGTCCGCGGCCGGATCGAGCAACGCGCCGAGTCGCGACTTGACGTTGAGCTTGCGCGCCAGCCAGCCGTCGAGGATGTCGGTAACGGCCGCGGACACGAAGATCACGAACGCGGTGACGTACATCGCGCGCATCGACGCCCAGAGGAAGCAGGGCACGAGCAGCAGGCGCGCAAAGGTCAGCAGGTTGGGGATGTGCTTCATCTCAGGGCGCAGGCGGGAGGGCGCAGGGGGCAGAAGAAGAGACACGGAAAAGCACGCGGGTTGCGACTCGCCGGTTTTCCCCTGCGCCCCGCGCCCTGCTCACTGCGCCCCCGGTCACGTCGAGTCCTCGCGGAACTGCTCCAGCGCCGTTTTCTTCAGGTAAATGGTCTTCCCCTCCGAGATGAGGAGGTTCTGGCGCATCAGGTCGTGAATGAGCCGCGAGACGGTCTCCCGCGACGTGCCGATCATGTTGGCCATGGCCTGATGCGTCGGCCGGGTCACGGCGATGTAGCCGTTCTCCAGGACTTTGCCCTGGTCGCGGGCGAGGTCGAGAAAGAAGCGCGCGAGGCGTCCGTAGACGTCCATCGTGGCCAGCGACTCGATCCGGCTGGACGCGCTGCGCAGACGCCGCGACAACTCGGCCAGCATCTTCTTCGTCAGCGTGAAGTTCTCCCCCAGGATCTGCAGAAAGTCGTTGCGCCAGATGGTGACGAGGTCCACCGGCTCGGTGGCGACGACCGTCGCCGAGCGCGGCTCGTCGTCGAGCAACGCCATCTCCCCGAAGAAGTCTCCCGGCCCCAGCAATTTGAGGATGATCTCTTTCCCCTCGGGCGAGATCATGGTCACTTTCACTTGTCCGTCACGGATCAGGCAGAAGACGTCGCCGCTCTCGTCGGCGTAAAAGATGACGTCGTCTTTCGCATAGCGGCGGCTCTTCGCGACAGCCGCGATCGCCGCGAGCTCGCGGTCGTCGAGATCGGCAAAGAGAGGAAACTTCCGAAAGAAGGCCGTCTGCATCAGCGCGCGAATTGTAACCGGTGTTGCAGGAGGGAACGACGAGGGGCCTCCGGAGGCCTCCCGTCGTTCCCTCGTGCGACACGCGTTAGACTGCGCGCGGTGGCGATCAAGCGCATCATTCCTGTTTCGTCCGGGAAGGGCGGCGTCGGGAAAACCACGTTTGCCATCAACTTCGCGCTGGCGCTGTCCCGCCATGGGCGGACCGTGCTGGTCGATCTGGACACCGGCACCTCGGCCATCAGGAACGCCATCGACGTTCCGGTCGGGAAAGACCTGTATCACTTCTTCCGGAAGAACGACTCGCTCGGTGACTGCGTCAGCCATCTGGATGACAAGCTCGATCCCGAGGGGCGGTTTCGGGATTTCGGATTCGTGGCGGGGCCGCTGCATCTCATCGACGAGATCACCAACTTCGGTGCGGGCCACAAAGCGCGGCTGATCGAAGCGATCAACACCTTGCCGGCGGACTACGTCGTCCTCGACATGCGTGCGGGACTCGACGCGAACGTAATCGACTTCCTGCCGTTCTCCAACTCCGGCATCCTCGTCTTCACGCCGCACCTGCCGAGCGCCACGCTGGCTGCGAGCGACATCGTCAAGGCCATTCTGTTCCGCAAGCTGCGGCTCATCTTCCGCAAAGGCTCCCCGTTCTTCGAGACCGTGCCAGACAGCGCGTTCTCGTTCAAGCTGATCAACGACCTGATCGACCAGGTCGAGGACGTATACGACTCCTCGGTGCAGAACCTCGACGCCTTCGCCCAGGATCTGGCCCAGAACCTCGGCGACCATCCCATCACGCGCACCGTGCAGACCACCATCGACGAGTTCCGCGTGCACTACGTCCTCAACCTCTTCAACGGCGTGGAGGACTCGTTCAACACCGCCGTGAAGCCGTTCCTCGACAATCTCACCCACAACGTCTCCTCGCGCTGCGGCGTGACGAACCTCGGCTGGATCACGCGCAGCGACGCCATCCATCGCGCGAACTGCAACCGCGTCCCCGCGCTGCTGCTGCGCGACGAGAAGAAGAAGACCAAGGCCAAGCCGGCCGAGATGGACATCCGGGCCATGGTGGGGCTCGATCCCCCGCGGCCGGCCCGCCGCGCCGCGGAGCCGTCGAGCCGGCGCGTATCGCAGCACCTCGACGACCCGCTCTCCCGCCAGCTCGAGACCCTGCGGGCCATGTTCGAGCAGAAGAAAGACGACGACTACTACGCGAACTTCGACTACGTCACGCAACGGACACTCTTCACGATGAAGAACCGGCGCGCCAGCGAGCTCGGTGATGTCCGCGTTTACACTCCGCAGGAGATGCTCGCGTCGCTCTTCGCAAAGTCGAACATCCCATCCACCATCGATTGGAGCGAACTCGAATGAAGTTGTGCCTCCCCCTCCTCGCGCTGCTGGTCACGCTCAGCGCAACTGCCCAGGACCTGGCCACCGTCACCCGCATCCGCCAGGAAGGTTTCCGCAACTCGAAAGTCATGGAGTACGCGCAGGCGCTGACCGACCGCGTCGGCGCGCGCCTCACCGGCTCGCCGTCGATGAAGCGCGCTAACGAGTGGACGCGCGACGAGCTGTCGAAGATGGGCCTCTCCAACGCGCGACTGGAAGGCTACAAATTCGGCCGCGGCTGGAGCTCGGACTATTGCTCCGTGCGCATGATCGCGCCCGACACGCAGCAGCTCTACGCGCTGCCGATGGCGTGGTCGCCGGCCACGAACGGGCCGATCCGCGCGAAGGTCGTGAAGGTGAAGCTCGAGACGAAGGAAGACCTCGAGAAGAACAAGGGCAAGCTCGCCGGCATGATCGTCATGACCGCCGAGCCGAAGGAAATGAAGCCGCAGGAGAAGGCGGCCCTCGACCGTTACGACGAGGAGCAACTGGAAGAGCTCGAGCAGTACGTCGTCCCGTCGTCCCGCGACGACGCGCGCCGCGGCGATTACCTCAAGCGCCGCGAGTTTCGCAAACTGCTGGCGCAGTTCGCCACCGACGAGAAGATCGCCGCGATCGTGAACTCCGGCAACGGCGAAGGCGGTGTGTTCCGCGTCCAGACCGGCGGCACCTGGCGCGACGACGAGCCGATCGGCGTCCCGTCCGTCGGCCTCGCGCCCGAGCACTACGCGCGCATCGCCCGTCTCGTCGACGCGAAGACGGACGTGGAGCTCGAGCTCGACGTCCGCGCCACGTATCACTCCAGCGACCTCAATTCGTACAACACCCTGGCCGACCTCCCCGGCTCCCACAAAAAAGGAGAAGTGGTGATGCTCGGCGCGCATCTCGACTCGTGGCACACCGGCACCGGCGCCACCGACAACGCCGCCGGCGTGGTGGTGATGATGGAAGCGATGCGCATCCTGAAGTCGCTCGGCGTGACGCCGAAGCGCACCATCCGCATCGCCCTCTGGTCCGGCGAAGAGCAGGGCCTCCTCGGCTCACGCGCCTACGTCGAGCAGCACTTCGCCGAGCGCGAGACGCCGAAGGACCCGGAACAGGCCAGGCTCCCGGCCACGCTGCGCACGGAGAAGGGCGCGCTCAAACTCAAGCCGGAGCACGCGAAGATCTCCGCCTACTACAACCTCGACAACGGCACCGGCAAAATCCGCGGCATCTGGGCGCAGGAAAACGCCGCGGCCGCGCCGCTCTTCACCGCCTGGCTCACGCCGCTGCACGACCTCGGCGCCACGACGGTGACGATGCGCAACACGACGAGCACCGATCACATCCCGTTCGACGAAGTGGGCCTGCCCGGTTTCCAGTTCATCCAGGACAAGGTCGAGTACGAGACCCGCACGCATCACACTAACTGGGATACGTACGAGCGCCTGCAGCGCGAAGACCTCATGCAGGCCGCGGTGGTGGTGGCGACGTTCGTCTGGGAGACGGCCAATCGCGCCGAGATGATGCCGCGGAAAGTTGTTCCGCACTAACTACAAACCCTGAGCGATAGCGAAGGGTCACTGGAGCCCCCTGGACCAGCGCGCACCTCGCTTGCGAAGGTTCCATTGACGCTTCGCTGTCTACGATGGATGCCCCAGCCCAACGCACACTTCTCGAGAGGGCTCCGTTGACCCTTCGCTACCGCTCAGGGTTTTTGTAACCGCGCCCGCGTCACCGTCCAGGCGATGCGCAAGGTGTCCATGAGCGGCTTGTAGTGGCTCGTCGAGACGCCGTCGACGAAGCCGAGGTCGATGGGGATGGTGACGATGCGGAAGCCGCGGCGGCCGGCGCGGACGAGCACTTCGCTCTCCATGTCGAAGCCGTCGGTGCGCAGCTTCATCTCGGAGATGAGCTTGCGCGAGTAGTAGCGAAAGCCGCTCTGCGAGTCGGTGATGCGCACGCCGGAGCATTTGGCGATGCACCACGCGGAGAAGCGGTTCGCGGTGCGGCGGCGCGGCAGCATCTGGCCGAAGAGATGCGCGCGCCCGCCGATGATCAGGTCCGCGCCGCCGGACTCGCGCTCGGCGATGAACTTCGGGATCTCGGACGGGAGATGCTGCCCGTCCGCGTCGAGCGTGATCACGCCGTCGTAGCCATGCTCCAGCGCCCAGGCGAAGCCGGTCTTCAGCGCGCCGCCTTTGCCGCAATTGACGTCGTGGCGCAGCACGGTCGCGCCGGCGGCGCGCGCGACGTCGCTGGTGCGATCGCGCGAGCCGTCGTCGATGACCAGCACCGGCTCGAGGTACGCGCGCGTTTGCTCGACTACACGCGGCAGCGTCTTCTCCGCGTTCAACGCCGGAATGATCGCGACGAGCCGCTCGGTCATGCGTCCTCCCGCGAGAGGACGGCGCAGACGATGCCGCCGCCGGCCGAAAGCGAATTCACGAGCACATTGTCGTAGCGTCCTTCGTCCAGCGCGACCAGCGCGGCCACGAGCTGCAGCGCGCCGCCCGCGGCGTACTCGCCGAAGACCTGTTTCGTGGGGACGGTCTCGATGTCGCCGAACAGCTCTCCGAGCGCGCGCCGCTCCAACTCGTCGCCGCGCCGCGAGCCATTCGCGGAGACGAACACCGCATCGATTTTTCGCACCTCGGCATCATCCATCGCGCCGCGCATCGCCGCGACGACGCTCGCCGGATCGCTCCCCCAGTCGGAGATCGGCGCCGTGGTATCGCGGGCGATGCCGAAGCCGGCCAGCCAGCCGTACGGCTTGCGCGTGCCGGCGTTGGCGACGAGCATCGCGCCGCCTTCGCCGAGGGTGATGCCGTCGGCGCGTCCGTCGTGGGCGAGGGCGCCGATGCGATCGAGCACGCTGAAGAGCATCTCGTTCGCTTCCTCCACACCGCCGATCAGCGCCGCGGCGGTGCTGCCTTTCACGATCTGCGTGGCCGCGTACATCGCCGCGGCCAGCGCGGACGACTCGCGCTGCGTGATCGTCACATTGAAGCCGCGCAGTCCCCACTCGATGGCGATGTGACTGCCGGGCGCGTTCGCGACCGATTCCGCGAAGAGCTGCGGTGGCGCGAGCGCGGCCCCTTTCTCGACGTACTCCTGCATGTACTCGACGGACGTCTGCACCGGCCCGAACGCGGTGCCGATGGCGACGCCAGTCTCCGCGGACAGCGCGCCGCCGCAATCCTCGATGGCCAGCCTGGCCGCCGCCACGCCGAGACGCGACAGCGCGTTCATGCGGCGCATCTTCATCGGCGCGATGAACTCCTTCGGCCGGAAGTCGCGCACGAGCGCGGCCTTCTTCGCGGAGAGCCCGCTCGTGTCGAAGCGGTCGATCGTGTCGATCGCCGTGCCGCCGCCGGCGAGCAGCTCGCGGAATGCGGCGACGCCGATCGCGCCGGGCGCGATGACGCCGATACCGGAAATGGGGACACGGGCCACGGGAGGCGCGTTATAGCACGCCCCCAGAACAATCCTCAGCTGCGTAGACAGCGAAGGATCCGGGGAGCCCTCACGGCCGGCGTTCTACAGCGCGGCTCGCGTGAGGGCTCCGTAGATCCTTCGCTTCGCTCAGGATGAGCGTTTGAAGAGCAGCGACACGTTGCTGCCGCCGAAGCCGAAGGTGTTGGAGAGCACGTTGGCCAGCGCCATCGGTCGCGGGGTGTGGGGGATGTAGTCGAGCGGGCACTCGGCGCCGGTCTCGTTGAGGCGCAGCGTCGGCGGGGCGATCTGGTTCTGCAGGGCGAGCACGGTCACGACCGCTTCCACAGCGCCCGACGCACCGAGCGTATGGCCGAAGTAGGACTTGCTGGAGGAGACCGGGACTCCGGTGCCGAGCGCGGCGATGATGGCGGCCGTCTCCGCGGAGTCGTTGAGCGTCGTGCCGGTGCCGTGCGCGTTCACGTAGTCGACGTCGGCCGGCTGCAGGCGACCTTCCGCGAGCGCACCGCGCATCGCTGCTTCCGCGCCTCGTCCATCCTCGGACGGCGCGGTCGGATGATGCGCGTCGCACGACGCGCCGTAGCCGGAGAGCTCGGCCAGGATCGTCGCACCGCGCCCGACCGCGTCGTCCCACCGCTCGAGCACGAGAAAGCCCGCGCCCTCGCCAAGGGTGATGCCTTTGCGCTGCGCGCCGAACGGAGAGCACGGCTGAGGATCGACGGCCTGCAGCACGTTGAAGCCGCTGTAGGTGAGACGGCAGAGCGCGTCGCTACCTCCGGCGATCGCGACGTCCGCATGTCCGGAACGGAGGTAATCCGCCGCCATGCCGATGGCCGCGCCGGCGGAAGCGCACGCGGTGGCGTTCGAGACCACGCCGCCGCCGAGCTTGAAGTACCGCGCCACCGCGTCCGAGGGACCGGAGGTCGGCTGCTGCAGCACACGTGAAGCGGCGGTGCGGCGGCGGCCACGGATGAGGCGGCGGAAGTAGTAATCCTCCCCTTCCAGCAGTCCGCCCGTCGACGTGCCGGTCGAGACGACCGCGCGCTCCAGCGGGATGTCTCCGGCCTGCTCGATCGCTTCCTTGGCCGCGGCCACCGCGAACAGGTCGGTCCGCGAAAGGCGCTTTCCTTTTGGCAGGTCGAGCGACGCCTCGGCGGCGATGTCGGTCGGGAACGTCTCGCCGGGGAAGCGGGTCATCTTCGCAATGCCCGCACGCGACTCGACGATCGCCTGCCAGACCTCCGACTTGTTGCGGCCGATGGAGCAGACGATGCCGGCGCCGGTTACGGCGATTCGCGTGGTGAGGTCAGCCTTGCGCATGAGCGGACAGATAAAACCGGCCGCGCACGGCTTCTACTCCATCGACGTGCCCGGTGCCACTGAAGCGGAACAATCCGCCAAAGTCCGCCTCGAGGGTGATCGTGCAGACCATGACGTCCCCCGGCTCGAGCTGGCGCATGAGCTCGCAGCGGTCGATCCCCGAGAAGAATCCCTGCTCGCTGAAGACCAGCCCGCCCGCGAACTGCGCCATCGCCTCGACCGCCATCACACCGGTCGGCAGGACGTCGTTGGCGGTGACGAGGTACACGCCTTCGATGGTCTTGTCGTCGATGCGACGCACGGCCGAGGCCGCGCGAAAGGGGATCTGGTGAGGGAGGTTGGCGAGCCAGTTCATTTGGTTCCTCGGGTTCCTCGGAGTTCCTCGGGAGTTCCTCGCGGTCTTCGGGTTCCTACGCGTGCGGCGGAGGTCCGGATCCCTCGGGCTCTCACGGGTTTGGTCCTACCACCCGAGGAACTCCGAGGAACTCCGAGGAACTGATTACGCTTTTTGTTCCTGCGCGAGCCTGGCCTCGACGAACTCCGCCAGGGTGGAGACCGAGCGGAAGGAGTCGCGGGCCGAGGTCTCGTTCTTGACCTTGATCCCGAACTCGCTTTCGAGCATCACCACGATTTCGAGCGCGTCGATGGAGTCGAGGCCGAGGCCGCCGGCGAAGAGGGGCTGGTCGTCCGGAATGTCGTCCGGGGTCATGTCTTCGAACTTCAGCCGCTCGATGAGCAGCTCTTTCAGCTTTCGTTTGAGGTCCTTCATTTTTCTTTGAGGGGATCAGAGTTTAGCAGCGCCCGGAAGCGCTTCCCACGAAATGCGGGGTGCGATTCTGCCGAGAGTCTTCTGCAGCCGGACGAGCATGAAGAACAGCCAGAGTTTGAAGCCGTTGTCGCGCCTGGTGAAGATGTCGCCCGCCAGCACGCCGACAACGGCGGTCAGCAGGCCGCCGCGCTCGGACGGCTGGAGGAAGACTTCCATGAAATCGCGATCGTAAAAATGCTGGATGAAGCGGAGGTACTGGTCGAGGCCGCGCTGCATGTCGGACTCGTACTTGTGAAGGGCGTCCATCGAGCCGGTGCGCAATCGTTGTGCGACCGCATTCGCGGCCATGTCCGCGGACTTCATGGCCATGAACACGCCGGTGGAGAAGATCGGATCGAGAAAGCCCGCGGCGTCGCCGATCAGCGCGTAGTTGCTGCCGGCGAGGTTGCTCATGCGGAACGAGAAGTCCTTGCGCGCGTGCACCGGTGAGACGCGCTGCGCGCGCGACATGCGGTCGGTGACGAATGGCGAGCCGTCGATCGTGCGCTGGAGCAACGCCTCCGGCTCCAGTCCGCAGCGGACGTAATGGTCGCGGTCGACCACGAGACCGACGCTCATGAGCTCCGCGGTGATGGGGATCATCCAGAGCCACGAGTCGCGCAGGACCACGATGATGGTGTTGCCGGCATCGCGCCCTTCGTCGCGCGGAACGTTGGTGTAATGCGCGAAGAAGGCGATCTTCTTCAGCGACTGCACGTCGGCGCGAGTGGCGATGCGGTTGCCGACGATGGAGCCGTGGCCGCTGGCGTCGAGGACGAAACGCGCCTCGAGGTTGCCGTTCACGACCACCTTCTCCGGATCGGAGAGGTCGATCGACGTCACCGGCGTCTCCTGCCGCACGTCGACGCCATGCTTCTCGGCGTTCTTCATCAGCAGATGGTCGAACTCGGAGCGCTGGACCTGGAAGGAGCGGCGATACGGCTCTTCGAGGCGCTTGTCGAAGCGGAAGCGATAGCCTGTCCGCCCGTCCGCGGTCACAAAGTGCGCGCCGTACTTTGGACAGTACTCGCCGGCCAGGAGCTGATCGGTGACGCCGAGGCGCGCAAAGAGGTCGTTGTTGTACGGGAGGAGCGACTCGCCGATCTGAAAACGCGGGAACCGTTCGCGCTCGAGGAGCGTTACGGAGAGTCCCTGCTGTGCGAGGAGGGTGGCGGCCGTGGTCCCGGCCGGGCCCCCGCCAATGACGAGTACGTCACGCATTGCGGGGCTGAAACGCTGCTATTCTGCCGAAAAGTCCGATGCTCGAACGATTTCTGTCACTTGTGAACGCCGCGCCCGGCACGGCCGCGCTCGTCGACGGCACCACCGGCGCCGTGACCACGCGCGCCGCACTCCTGGCGCACGCGGACTCTCTTGCGACGCAGCTCGCGTCCGCCGGCTTGCGCGCTCGCGACGCCGTGGCCATCCAGCTCCCGAACTCGGTGGAGCTCGTGGCGGCCTTCCTCGCCGCGGCGAAGCTCGACCTGGTGGTCTTCCCCATCGACCGCGACGCCACCGAATCCGAAGTCGCCGCCATCCTCGGCCACTTCGCCGTGCGCGGCCTCGTCTACCGCTCCGGCTTCTCCGTGCGCGGGACGACCGAGCGGCCGAACGTGCCCGCGGACGCGCGGCTCGTGAAGCTGACCTCCGGCTCGACGGGCATGCCGAAAGGGATCGTCACCACCGAGGCCAACCTGCTCGCCGACGCGGCGAACATCTGCGCCTCGATGGACATCCGCCCGGACGACGTGAACCTCGGCGCAATCCCCTTCTCGCACTCATACGGCTTCTCGAACCTGATCACGCCGCTGCTCGCGCAGGGGACGGCCATCGTCGTCTCGAACGATTACCTGCCGCAGTCGCTGATCGACCTCGCCAACCGCCATCGCTGCACCGTGGCGCCGCTGATCCCGATGGTGTTCGAGCACCTCACCTCCGCGGCGCACGGGGAGTTCGAAACGATCCGCACGTTTCTCTCCGCGGGTGCGCCGCTGCCGGCGTCCACGTCGCGCAAGTTCCGCGAGCGCTTCGGCCTCGACGTCCACTCGTTCTACGGCTGCAGCGAATGCGGCGGGATCACATACGACCGTCGCGGCGGGGCGGTGGAGCGGGGCACGGTCGGCGCGGCCATGGAGGGCGTGACGCTGTCGACGGATGGGAAGCGGCTCTCTGTGCGCAGCGGCTCGGTCGCGGCGGGCTACCTGTTCGACGCGAACACGTTCGTGCCGTTCGCTGAGGGCGCGTTCACGACCGACGATCTCGTCGAGCTGCGCGACGACGGCGAGCTCGCGCTCACGGGCCGCGCCGGCGATCTGATCAACACGGCCGGCAAGAAAGTGAACCCGCGCGAGGTCGAGCTGGTGCTCCTCCAGATCGACGGCGTGCGCGAGGCGAAGGTCTACGGCGAAGCCGCCGGCGCGCGCGGCGAAGTGGTCGCGGCCGCGATCGTGGCCACACCGAACGTCACGCGCGAACAGGTCCGCGAGTTCTGCCGCGAACGCCTCTCCCTGCACAAAGTCCCGCGCATCGTGAAGCTGGTCGACGCGATGCCGGTGGACGAACGCGGGAAAGTGAAACGCGCGGCGCTGGCAGCGCTGTAGCACGTAGGGCGCGGCTTCAGCCCGCCCACCCCGTCCGAGGGGGCGGGCTGAAGCCACGCCCTACGTTTCGACGGGCGCCGGCGCTGGCGTCTCCGCGCGGCGGCGGAGGCGGAGTCCGCGCAGTTCGGCGAGCATCCACAGCTTCACCCCGCGCAAGACCATCTGCAGCGGCGCGAGGCCGAGGTTGAAGTAGACGCGGAAGCGGCGGCGGTCGTTGTAGAGGCCCGCGCGTCCGGCGGCGCGGCGCTTCTCGGCGATCGCTTTGAAGCGGCGGTTGTAGATCCGCATCATGTGATAGCTGAGGAACGCCGGCTTCGGGCCGAGCACCGGCATCCAGTCGAAGCGCTCGAGGAACTTGTACGCGGGCAGCACCACGAAGATGTAGTACTGCGCCGTGTCGATGAGCATGGCCGCGCTGAGCAGGTCGCCCTCGCCCATGTAGTAGTACTTGTCCTTGTAGACCGCGCGGAAGAAGCGCCAGTACGAGCGGATGAAGACCTCGTTGTGCTCGGCGATGCGCGTGTCGACGTTCTCTCCCATCGACTGCTTCTTCACGATCTCGACGGTGGCCTCGACGCTGAACGCGGCGTGGTCGAGTCCCGGCGAGTAGTACGGGTCGAGGAACACCGCCGCGTCGCCGAGGAGCGCCCAGCCGCGGCCCATGTACTGCTTCGTCGAGTACGCGAGGTGCGAGTAGAAGCGCAGGTCCTCGAGCCGCGGCTCCGCTCCTTCGAGCAGCTCCGCGAGCGACGGAATGGCCTTCAGGAACGCAACGAAATCGTCGGGACGGTTGCGCGACTGATGCAGGTCGACGAGGCGCTTGTCGAAGACGACGCCGATGCTGGTCTCGCCGTTGCCGAGCGGAATGACCCAGATCCAGTAGCCGTAGCCGGTGTAGTGATTCGTGCCGAGGCGGCGCGAGCCGACGTTCGACGCGGCGAAGCCGCCGCGCACGGCCAGGTCGTCGATGTGGCGGACGTTCTTCCAGCGGCACCAGATCGCGGCGGTCGGATGCTCGTCGTTGCGCTCGATCAGGTTCAGCTTG
Organism: Thermoanaerobaculia bacterium; assembly: GCA_036387915.1. Taxonomy (GTDB): domain Bacteria; phylum Acidobacteriota; class Thermoanaerobaculia; order Gp7-AA8; family Gp7-AA8; genus QHVT01. The sequence continues at coordinate 8,132 of DASVSV010000486.1, read as the reverse complement.
CGGCCGATGAAGTTCGCGCGTCCCGAGGCGTCGAGGAGCCAGCGGCACTCGATGGTGCGCGTCTCGCCGCCGGCGTCGATGGTCAACTTGTTGTCGAACTCGCCGAGGGTGACGTCGAGCGCACGCGCGGGACGCAGCAGTTCGGCGCCTTCGGCGACGGCAGTCGCGAGCAGATGCTCGTCGAGCGCGTCACGGCGCAGCTGGAAGGCCGGGACGGTGCTGCGAATGACGCCGCCGGTCTCGCTGGCGTTCGCATGGCCGGTGACGCGGTCGTTGGCAAACCAGTAGCGCAGCCCCTCTTTCGGCAGGTGCTCGCGCTCGAGGTGCTGCCACATGGCCAGCCGGCGCGTGAGGAACATGGCCGACATCTCGGTGGTGGCCTCGCCGACTTTCTCGTCGAAGCGCTCGGCCTTCTCGACGATGAGCACGCGCAGGTGCGGCGCGTCGCGGCGCAGGAGAATGGCGGCCGAGGCGCCGCTGAAGGCGCCGCCCAGGATTACGACGTCGTAGCGAACCATGTTTGGATCTTCAAGCGGTGCGGGGCCGCGTTCATTTCAGCCGGTGATCTGCTGCCACAGCTTTTGAATCGCCACCGCACCACCACCGATCAGAACCGCGAAGTAGACGCCCGTCGCGACGTTCATGACGTGGCCGAGCAGGGTGCAGACACCATCCCGCTGAAGAATCCCGATCGCGAAGAACAGGATCGCCAGCGCCGGCAGGGTGTTGCTGAACGGAATCAGACCGAACGGCGCCATCAGCAGGATTGCGCCGACGATCAGCCCGCCGTTGTTCAGCACCGACATCAGCTTGCCGGACGCCAGCGACGGCATCCGGTGAGGCCGGCTCAGGCGCTCCAGCCTGCGCACCCACTTCATGCCGCGGTCCATGGCCTTGCTGAGCTTGTCACTGGGGACCACTCGCCGCTCGAGACGGGCCGGCAGCCAGATCGGCCGCTTCATCAGGCGGCTCAGCGAGATGACGAGAATCGCTCCGCCGAAGACCGTGCTCACGCCCGGAATCGAGATGGGCACGAGGAAGACGATCGTGAGAAACATCGTGAGGAGCATCATGCCCTCACGACCGATCAGATCGCGGATCTGCGCGAGAGTGACTCCCTCGGGCGGCATGCTGTCGACGACGCCTTGCAGCGTCTCGGCGAGGGATTTCTCATGAATGCTGTCGTTCGGGCCTGGTTGCAATTGCTACTCCGTTAGGTACGCGCCGAGGAGCCGCACGGTACCTTCCCCCGCTGACGAAGCACGAATGCTGCCTCAGCCGCCCGGGGGGGCGAAGCTCGCGCTTCACTGCCTCGGATGGGCGGCGTGCGATCGGGATGACTACTCTTCGTTGATGTAGGTGCCGGTCAGACGCACCGTTCCCCAGCGGTGCCGCAGCACGAACGCCGCCTCGGCGAAGGTGTCGTCGTCGCTGAACTCCGCGCCGCCGTCCGGCACCGTGACGTCGGACATGCGATAGCCGGCGCCGAGCTCGAGGCGCGCCTTGAACGGGCGCAGCACGCCTTCCGCGTACGAGTGAAAGTCGTGCGCCAGGCCGACGCGCGCGCTGCCGCCGAGGCGCTCGATCTCCGATTCGTCTTCGACCGAGCCAGCGCCATTGAGGCGCAGGAAGCCGACGTTGCGGCCGAACAGGCGGCGATACGCGGAGGCGTCGAGCGCGAGGCCGTACGCCACGTTCTCGGTGATGGTCTCGTCGATGCGGCGCAGCGTGGCGTTGAACGACTCGCGCGTGAACTTCGCCGACGCCCAGGTCGGGCCGGCTGCGACGGAGACGCCGCGCGTCGCGAAGAACGGGTCGTCGATCGACTCGTACCACCAGCGCAGCGTGGCAAAGTCGAAGTCGTCGGTGTCGGTCAGCGTGAAGTTGTCGTCCTGATCGGAGTCGTCGTCATCGTCGGTGTCGTCGTCGCCGTTGAGGTCGAAGTCGCGGTCGAGACTCGAGCCGCCGCGGGAGATGTCGAGGGTGACGGTCTGCCGCTGCGTGAGCGGATAGCCGAGGCCGAGGGCGATGTTCATCGCGTAATCGCGCTCTTTCGCGCGGAGGCGCTTGGAGATGGCGGCGGTGCCGAAGCCGCCCGTGCCCAGGATGTCGTAGGCGCGGTACGCCAGGCCGAGGTTGAGGCCGTCCTGTTCGTCGGAGTCCTGGATGGCCGTCTCTAGGATGCCGAGGTTGTGCAGGAAGAAGCGGCCGCCGATCAGGGCGGAGCCGTCGCGGACGGTCTCGCCGTCGGGGAGGCGCGTGCCGCGCAGGTCGAGGTCGTAGAACGCCGGCGTCACTTCGAGGATGCGGATGACCAGTGTCGTGCCGCCGGCGGTCACGCCCGGCTCGATGCGGTAAATGGCGTCGGCGACGAACGGCAGCCGGCGGATGCGGTACAGCGCCTGCCGGAAGTCGGCATCGGTGTAGGTCCGCTCCTCGGGCAGCCGCGCCTCGGCGCGCACGATGTCGTCGTCGACGCGGGAGCCCTCGACGACGATGCGCTCGAGGCGGAAACTCGTCTGCTGCTGCGCGAAGGCAGAGACGGAGGACAACAATAGACACAGGGTCAGGAGGGTGGCTCTCATGCGGAGGCGTACGCTAGCACGACTTCATCGCGCCGATGCGGCCGTTCGCAGTTCCGCGACAGCTTGTTCCGCCTGCCAGAGATGCCGCCGCTCGTGCGCGGCCACGATGCGGAACGCGGAGTAGAGGTTGTAGCGCACGCGCTTGTCGAACGGCGAGACGATCTTGCGCGTGAGGTCCGCGTCGCGCGCGTCGCGAAGCAGGTCGATCAACTTTTCCTGCAGCGAGGCGAACTCGGCGAACGCGTCGGCCTTCGTGCGCACCGCCTTCGGGACGAACGGGGCGCTGGTCTTCACTCTCGTGCGGATGGGCGGCTCGAGGAACCACGCCAGCACGCGGCCGAGGAGGTCCATCTTCGGTTTCTTTCTCTTCGCACCCGGCTTCTGCTGGAGCGCCTCGCGCAGCACGGGGAGAAACTGCTCGCTGGAGATGCTGAGGTGCACGAGACACTCGGCCGCGGACCAGCGCGCCGGACTGGGACGGACGGTGAAGAGACGGCCGTCGGTCGACTGGACGAGCATCCACGCGCGGCGCGTGGCCTCGTTCAGCTCCTTCTCTACTTCGTCGACCGGGTCACTCACGCGGAGCGATTGTAGACCGCGGCGCTGCCAAAGGAAGACGACCGGAGACCTCGTTCGCGGGTCAGGCTTTCTCGACCATCGCCTCGCCGAGCTCGCGCGAGCGCCGCGTCGCGGCTTCGACGGCGTTCATCAGCGTGGTGCGCACGCCGCCCGCTTCGAGCGTGTGCAGGCCGGTGATGGCCGTGCCGCCGGGAGAGGTGACCATGTCCTTGAGGCGTCCCGGATGCTCGTTCGTCTCGATGAGCAGCTTGGCCGAGCCGAGCACCGTCTGTGCCGCCAGGAGTTGCGCCGTGCGGCGCGACAGCCCCACTTTCACGCCCGCGTCGCTGAGCGCTTCGAGGATGAGGAAGACGTACGCGGGGCCGGAGCCGGAGAGTCCCGTCACCGCGTCGAGCGCCGATTCTTCGAGGATGACCGTGATGCCGATGGCGTCGAAGATGCGCTTGGCGTCGGCCAGGTCGGACTCGCGCGCATGCTCGCCGCCGGCGATGGCCGTCGCCGCCGCGTCGACGAGCGCCGGCGTGTTCGGCATGGCACGGACGACGCGCGCCCCCTTCGCCAGCTTCGCCTGAATCGCCGACACCGGCACGCCCGCGGCGATGGAGATCACCAGCGCATCCGGACTGATCGCGCTCCCGACCTCGTCCAGCACCCGGCCCATGATCTGCGGCTTGACCGACAACACCACGATTTCCGCCCCCGCCGCGGCTTTGTTGTCGGTGGTGCCATGGATCCCATACTTTTCCGCCAGCTCCCCCACCCGCTCCGCCCGCGGCCCCGACGCCGTGACCTGCGACGCGGCAAAGTCGTTCCCACGAAGCAGCCCGCGAATCATGGCCTCGGCCAGGTTCCCGGCGCCGATGAAGGAGATGGTGCGGGTCATGGGCGCGCATCCAAATCTTCGTTCAAGCGACATCGAGCTGCACCGCCGTACTGAGGATAGATTCGCGACGGAATCTGTTGAGGCTCCGCTCCACGGCTCGCCGGGTCAGCAGATCGACATCACGCCCGAAGATCTCGCGCAGCTCGTCCTGCATGTGCACATGATCGAACAGCGACCACTCCGCGTCCGCTGCAAACGACACCAGCACATCGACGTCGCTATCAGGACGAAAGTCCTCGCGCACCGCTGACCCGAAAAGCGAAAACTCCGTGATCTTCCACCTCTGGCAGAAGTCGCGCAGTTTCTGTTTATCGATCGCGATCGCGATGGTGGCCATCGAGGGTCATTCTACGCTGGCGCTCCGCATCCGCGGCGGCGTCACTTCCCCTTGAGGTGCTGTTCAAGTGTCCGGGGGGCGGGCTGAAGCCACGCCCTACGTTTTACACGCGCTCGGTTGAGGACCCGCTCTTCCCTCGGTGCACGGGCGCGGCGGACGAGCTGCCGCTCTGGTGTCCGCGGAAGCGTCGAGCACGCCGCTTTGCATTGCACGCGGAATGGGAAAGCATGCCCTACGAGATGCCCGGCGGAGAGTAGCCGGCGGATCCGGCAGCCAGTGTGAAAACGTAGGGCGTGGCTTCAGCCCGCCCCCCCGGGCGGGGTGGGTGGGGCCGAAGCCCATCTGCGCGAACTGGAGGTGCAACGAGGGATGGGCGCTCGCGGAGAGTTGGCGCGTGTGCACGTGGGGGCGGGCTGAAGCCACGCCCTACGTTTTCACGCGCTCGGTTGAGGCCCGCTCTTCGCTCGTTGCATGGGCGTCGGACGTGCTGCCGCTCTGGCGTCCGCGGAAGCGTGAGCGCGCCGCTTTGCATTGCAGGCGGACTGGGAAGCATGCCCTACGAGATGCCCTGCGGGAGTAGCGTCAGGCGACATCGAGCTCCACCGCGCTGTCGAGAATCGAGCGCCGCCTGAAACGATTGGTGCTTTCTTCGACCATCTCGAGCTCGACCAGGTCCACCGGCCGGCCGAAGATCGCCGCCAGTTCTGCCTCCATATGGACCCAGTCGAAGAGCGACCAAGGCGCATCCGGTGCGAAGCGCGCGAGCACGTCGACGTCGCTGTCGGCGTTGAACGCCTCCGGCCGCGTCACGCTGACCCGAAAAGCGAAAACTCCGTGATCTTCCACCGTTGGCAGAAGTCACGGAGTTTGTCTTTATCAATTTCGATCGCGATGGTGGCCATCGCTCACCAGTTTACGCCGCGTTGATCCCGTGGCACTTTTTGTACTTTTTGCCCGAGCCGCAGGGGCAGGGGTCGTTGCGGCCGACTTTGACCTGCGTCCGCTTGGTGGGAGCGACCGGCTCTTTCGGGGCGCCGGAGAACGTCATCTGCTGGCGGGGGGGCTGGGGCGGGAGGGCGCGCTGCACCCGGGCCGCTTCCTCGCGCTCGTTCTCGCGGCTGCCGCCGGCGAGCTCGATCTTCCAGAGCACCTTCACCACGCGGTCCTGGATGCGCTCCATCATCGACTGGAACAGCTCGAACGACTCGCGCTTGTACTCGACCAGCGGGTCGCGCTGGCCGTAGCCGCGGAGGCCGATGCCTTCCTTGAGGTGGTCGATGTTGAGCAGGTGGTCCTTCCACTGCTGGTCGATGACCTGGAGGAGCAGGTACTTTTCGTTCAGACGCATGTTGTCCGAACCGACCAGCGACTCCTTCTCGTCGTAGCGCTTGTTGACCGCCTCGACGAGCTTGTACTTCACCTCGTCCGGACGATCCGACTGCAGGTCCGCGCCCGCGCTCTCGAGGTCGAGGCCGAAGTAGTCGTACAGCTCCGCGTTCAGCTCCGTCTCGTTCGGGACTTCGCGTCCGTCCGCGGGGAAATGCGTGTCGACGAGGTACGTCACGATCTCGTCGGCGGCGTTGAGGATGTACTCCTTCCCCTCGCGTCCTTCGAGGATCGAGCGGCGCAGTCCGTAGATGGACTCGCGCTGCTTGTTCATCACGTCGTCGTACTCGAGCAGGTGCTTGCGCGCCTCGAAGTTGCGTCCTTCGACCTGTTTCTGCGCGCGCTGGATGGCGTTGGTGACCATCCCGTGCTCGATGGGAACGCCTTCCTCCATGCCGAGGCGCTCCATCAGGCCCATGATCCGGTCGCCGCCGAAGATGCGCATCAGGTCGTCTTCGAGGGAGAGGTAGAAGCGCGACGAGCCGGGATCGCCCTGACGGCCGGAGCGGCCGCGGAGCTGGTTGTCGATGCGGCGCGACTCGTGGCGCTCGGTGCCGACGATGTGCAGGCCGCCGAGGCGGACCACTTCCTCGTGGTCGTGCTTCCACTCCTCGCGGGTCTGCTCCTCGATCTTCTGGCGCTCGGCCGCGTCCTCGACGTCCTTGGTCTTCTGCAGCGCGGTGTACTCGGGATTGCCGCCGAGGAGAATGTCCGTGCCGCGGCCGGCCATGTTCGTGGCGATCGTGACCGCGCCCTTGCGGCCGGCCTGGGCGACGATCTCTGCCTCGCGCTCGTGGTACTTCGCGTTGAGCACGACGTGCGGCACGCCACTGCGCTTGAGCGCCGCGGCCAGTGCTTCCGACTTTTCGATGGAGATCGTGCCGACCAGCGACGGCTGTCCGACGGCCTGCTTCTCCTTGATGTCCTGCACGATGGCGTCGAACTTCTCGCGCTCGGTGCGGTAGACGAGGTCGGGCATGTCCTTGCGGATCATGTCGCGGTTCGACGGGATGACCACGACCTCGAGCTTGTAGATCTTGTCGAATTCCGCCGCTTCCGTGTCGGCCGTACCGGTCATGCCGGCCAGCTTCTCGTACATGCGGAAGAGGTTCTGGAACGTGATCGTGGCCAGGGTCTGGTTCTCGGACTCGATGCGTACGCCTTCGCGCGCCTCGACCGCCTGATGCAGCCCGTCCGACCAGCGGCGGCCCGGCATCAGCCGTCCCGTGAACTCGTCGACGATGATCACTTCGCCGTCTTTGACGACGTACTCGACGTCGCGCTTGTAGAGGTTCGCGGCGCGCACGGCCTGGTTGATGGCGTGCAGCATGTCCATGTTGGACGGGTCGTACAGCTCGATCCCGCCGAGGAGTTTCTCGGCGTGCAGCACGCCGTCTTCGGTCAGGACGGCTGTGTGCTGCTTCTCGTCGACCTGGTAGTCGGTTCCGGGATTGAGCTTCGGCACGACCTTCGCCGCGACGTAGTACTTGTCCGTCGACTCCTCGGACGGTCCGCTGATGATGAGCGGCGTCCGCGCTTCGTCGATGAGGATCGAGTCGACCTCGTCGACGATCGCGTAGACCGGGTCGCGCTGGACCATGGCCTCGAGGTCGAACTTCATGTTGTCGCGCAGGTAGTCGAAGCCGAACTCGTTGTTCGTGCCGTACGTGACGTCGCAGCGGTACGCGAGCTGGCGCTCGCGGTCGCCGTGCTGGTTCTGGATCACGCCGACTGTCAGGCCGAGGAACTTGTAGAGACGGCCCATCCACTCGGAGTCGCGGCGGGCCAGGTAGTCGTTGACCGTGACGACGTGCACGCCGCGGCCGGTCAGCGCGTTGAGGTAGACCGGCAGCGTGCCGACCAGCGTCTTGCCTTCGCCGGTCTTCATTTCCGCGATCTTGCCGCGGTGCAGGACCAGGCCGCCCATGAGCTGCACGTCGAAGTGCCGCATGTTGAGCACGCGCTTGCCCGCCTCACGGCAGACCGCAAACGCCTCGGGCAGCAGCTCGTCGAGCGCGGCCTGCAGGTCGGCCTGGGCCGCCTTGACCGCGTTCTCGTCGCGGGGAACTTCCTTCTTCACTTCCTCGAGTGCCTGCACCGCCGGACGGAGCCGGCCGCGGAACTCGTCGGTCTTGGCGCGCAGCTCGTCGTCCGAGAGGGCGCTCACCTGCGGCTCGAGAGCATTGATCTGCACGACGATCGGGCGCATGGCCTTCACGTCCCGCTCGTGCTTCGAGCCAAACATCATGGTGAGAAGTTTGTCGATCATTCAGATAAACCTTATCAAATGTCTTTGGAGGGGAGAGCGGAGAGGGCAGAGGGCAGAAGATCCGGGCTTTGGCTTCTGCCCTCTGCGCTCTCC
>DASVSV010000485.1:0-5207 GCA_036387915.1 Thermoanaerobaculia bacterium | reverse complement strand
CTCGCCGCCGGAGCCCGAGACGACGTAGACCGAGAAGACGCCGACGTTCGTCCCGTTCTCCGGCACGACCGTCAGCGCGCCGATGGGGATGCGCACCTGCAGCGGCACGCGTCCGACGCGGCGCTGCTTCCCGTCGCGCGGATTGCCGAGCTGCGCCTCGATCGAGAACATGGAGTCGTTCGTCGAGCGCACCAGCGCGGCCATGAGCCGGTCTTTCATCCGCGTCTGATCCGATTTCTCGACGTAGCTGCGCCGCGAGCGCACGACCAGTTTCGGGTCTTTGGTCCTCACCGCGATCTGCCGCTTGCGGTCGGCGCGCGTAGCTTCGATGCGGTACGCCAGCGAGTAGTACGCGTTCATGTCGCTCTCGACGGTGTGGAGCAGCTTCACCAGCTCGCCCGATCCCGTTGCCTGGACCCCGCCGGTCTCGCGGGCGACTTTCTGCAGCGAGGCCATCTCGCCGATGACGGTCAGGTATTCGCGTCCGCCGGACAGCAGCCGCACCGGCCGGCCGCCGGGATAAACGGGATAGATGGTCACGCCGGCCGCGTTGGCGTTGCGGACGATGGAGTCGATCAGGTTGCCGCCCGACATCCGCGCGCGGAACTCCTGCGACGCGAGGTCGTTTCCCTGGTCCTCGGTGACGCGATCGCCGCCGCCGATCTCGCCGAGGCGTTCCGCGGCCACGATCAGGACCTTCTTCCCGTCGGCGCCGGCCATCGTCTGGATGGCCGCGTTGATCGCGTTGACGCGCCGCTTCATGCGCGTGATCTCGGTGATGGTCTCGAGATCGCCCTGACGCTCGACAATAGCCGCGGCCGGCGCCGCGGCGATGCTCAACGTTTTCCCTTCCTGCCGCACCGCCGCCCGGCGCCGGAGCTCGTCGTCGTCGATCTCCGACTGCGCGACCGGCTCCTCCCGCTGCCCCTGGTAACGCGTAGCGCCGCCGTGCAGCAACGTGGTCAGGAGCGCGTCGATGGAATCGTGGTCGTCGGTGAACTCGACGCGCACCGTCGACGCGCCGTCCCACAACACCACCGCCGCGCTGTCGCCGCGCCGCACGACGTTGCGCGCGGTCGTGCGCAGCATCTCCACGAAGCGCTCTTTCTCGAACTGCGGGAGACGCAGGCGCTCGACGAAGAAGACGATCGTGCGCGCCCGCGACGGATCGCGCCGTTTCTCCGCCTCCGTCGCCTCGGCCGTGTATTCGGCGAAGTTGGAGATCTCGCGCGGCTGCCCGTTCTCGACCAGGACGAAGTCTTCTCTGGTCAGGCCGTTCACGATCGTGCCGTCCTTGCGCGTGACGACGACGTCGACGTTGACGATGTTGACGTGCATCGTCTCGGAGATCGTGGGAAGCGGGTCGCTGGCCGAGTGGGGGGTCGCGCCGGTCAGGAAGAGCATGAGGCTCGTGGCAAACAGCAGACGCGGGATGTGAGCCATGACGTCGGTCACTTCGGGGCTCCTTGTGGTTGCCGGGCGATCTTACACTGGCCCAAAATCCGCAGCGGTCGCGGCCGGCCCCGATGAGTGACGAAGAAGAAAACGCTCGCGTAACTTTCGAGTACTTCAGCAACGAGTACGCGCAGGCGCTGCAGGCCAACGCCGCCATCGAGAACCAAGCCTCCACGCTCCTCCTGATGGGCCACTCCGACAACCTCCTCCACTTCCTCGACCAGTTCGAAGCCATGGCCACCCGCGCCCGCGACTCCGCCATCGAAAAGGGAGAAAAAAACTTCGCCGAATGGTTCGGCGAACTGGTGGAGAAAGCGGAAAAGTTGCGCGCGGCGTTGCCCAAGTAGAATCCACGCATGCTCGCCGCCACTGCTCTTATCATCGCCGCAACTTTGAACCAGCAAATCGATACCGCCGCCGCACGCGTGGAAGCGTCCGTGATCGCGACGCGGCGGGACATTCACGAGCATCCGGAGCTCGGCAACCGCGAGGTGCGGACGGCGAAGATCGTCGCGGACCGGTTGCGCGCGCTGAACATCGAGGTGACGGAGAAGGTCGCGCATACGGGCGTGATCGGCATCCTCAAGGGCGGCAGGCCGGGCAAGGTCGTGGCGTTGCGCGCGGACATGGACGCGCTGCCGGTCACCGAGCAGGTCGACCTCCCCTTCGCGTCCAAAGTGCGCACGACGTACAACGGACAGGAAGTCGGCGTGATGCACGCCTGCGGGCACGACGCGCACGTGGCCATCCTCCTCGGCGTCGCCGAAGTGCTGGCCGGGATGCGCAGCGAATTGCCCGGCACCGTGAAGTTCATCTTCCAGCCCGCCGAGGAAGGCGCGCCGCAAGGCGAAGAAGGGGGCGCGGGACTGATGGTGCGCGAAGGCGCGCTGGAGAACCCGAAAGTCGACGCGATCTTCGGGCTGCACGTGACCTCGCGCTACGCCGTCGGCGAGATCGCCTATCGCCCCGAGGGGATGATGGCCGCCGTCGACTCGTTCAGGATCGTCGTGCGCGGCAAGCAGACCCACGGCGCGTATCCGTGGCTCGGCGTCGACCCGATCGTGGTCGCCTCGCAGATCGTCCTCGGACTGCAGACCATCCCCAGCCGGCAGCTCGACTCCACGCTGGCGCCGTCGATCGTCACCGTCGGCGCGATCCACGGCGGCGTGCGCAACAACATCATCCCGGACGAAGTGGAGATGATCGGCACGATCCGCTCGCTCGACGCGAAGATGCGCGAGGACCTGCACGCGCGCATCAAACGGACCGCGGAGAGCATCGCGTCCTCCGGCGGCGCGACCGCGGCCGTGACCATCACCACCGGCTACCCGATCACGTACAACGACCCCGCGCTGACCGAGGCCAGCGTGCCGTCGCTGCGCCGCGCGGCCGGCAACGCCAACGTCCGCCTCGTCAACGCCGTCCTCGGCGCGGAAGACTTTTCGTTCTTCCAGCAGAAAGTGCCCGGCCTCTTCTTCTGGCTCGGCACCCGTCCGAAGAACCAGACCCCCGAGGAAGCGCCGTCCAATCACTCACCGCTGTTTTATGTGGATGAGAGCGGGCTGGGGCTGGGGGTGAAGGCGATGGTGCAGGTGGCGGTGGATTACTTGTCCCACACCAAACCCTGAGCGGTAGCGAAGGGTCAATGGAGCCCTCTCGCGAAATGTCCCTTCAACGAGAGGGCTCCCCTGATCCTTCGCTATCGCTCAGGATTACCGCGGCATGGCCATCATCTGCTTCAGCCGCGTGAAGTAATCCGCGCCGGAGAGCCACTGGCCGCCGTCGATGACGAAGTTCTCGCCCGTCATGTACGACGAGAAATCGGAGAGCAGGTACGACGCGGCGTTGGCGATCTCTTCGAGATTGGCGAAGCGGCGTGCGGGGATGGTCTTGCGGATTCCTTCCGCGATCTCGTCGCTGGGGAAGAGGCGCTCCGAGGCGCCGGGCGTGTGCACCGGTCCGGGCGCGATGGCGTTGACGCGGATCTTGTGGCGCGCCCACTCGACGGCCAGCGTGCGGGTCATGGCCAGCACGCCCGCTTTCGCGGACGCGGAGTGGATGACGCCGGGCCCGCCGGTCCACGCGTAGTTGGCGATGACGTTCAGGATCACGCCGCCGTTCTTGCGCGCGATCATCTTCTTGCCGATGGCGCTCGAGCAGTAGAACGTGCCGTTGAGCACGATGCCGATCACGGAGTTCCAGCCGTTCACGGAAAGCTCTTCCGCGGCCACGATGAAGTTGCCGGCGGCGTTGTTGAGGAGGAAGTCGATGCGGCCGAAGTCGCCGTCCACTTTCTCCGCCATCGCCCCCACCGCCTCGGCGTCGCGGACGTCGAGCACGTGATAGCTGGCCGCGTCTTCGCGGCCGGTCTCGGAGCGGATCTGCTCGACGGCGTTGCCGAGGTTTTCCTCTTTGCGGCTGCAGATGACGACGCGGGCGCCGAGGCGGGCCACCTCGCGGGCGATGCCGAAGCCGATGCCTGTTGCGCCGCCGGTGATGACGCCGACGCGTCCCTCGAACGATTTCTCTGGAAGCATGGCGCGGGATCATATCGCGCGTGTTCGTATAATGACCGCGCTCCGATGAAGCGCGCCTCTTTGCTCCTCGCCCTCGTGATGTTCGCCTGCGCTGAGCAGGAGCAGGTCAAGCCGCTCAGCGAGCCGGGCGAGAAGCTCTACCCGCTGCGCGCGGTGATCCTCTCCCGCAACACGGAGCAGAACTCGATCAACGTCGACCACGAGGCCATCCCGAACTTCATGCCGGCCATGGTTATGGACTACAACGTGCGCGGCGCCGACGTGAAGAACCTGCCCCCGGACAAGAGCCGCATCGAGGCGCTGCTTCACGTCACGAGCAACTCCTACTGGCTCACGGACGTGAAGCCGGCCCCGTGAGCGACGACCGCCGCGCCTACCAGCGCCTGACTCTGCGTGAGCCGCTGGACGGCTGGTTCGGCGACTTTTCGGTCCGCCTCGTCGACGTCAGCGCCACCGGCGCCCAGATCGAGCACGACGAGCCGATCCCGTTCGACGCGCACGGGCTGCTGCGCTTCTGGTGGCGCGGCGAGGAAGTGGAGCTGCTGGCGAAGACGGCCCGCGTGATCCAGCCACATCGCATGGGTCTCCATTTCGTCGAGGACAGCGAGCCGCTGCGGTCGCTGCTCGCCGCGTCGTCGGCAGACATGATCCGCGCCTTCGAAGCCAACGCCGCCGGCGACCGCGCGGCGAACGTGATCGGCGACGAGACCATGACCTCCGCCTGGCAGCGCCCCATCAGCGGCTTCGTGGTCTGGCTGTTCGAAGACGGCCTCGGATGGAAGTCGCGCTTCACCCGCGACCCCGGTCAGCCGCCGAACGGCTTCACGATCTCCGCCGCCGAACCGGACGATCAGGTGGAGATGCTCCGCAACACGTACGAGTCCGGCGACGAGGAAGCGCGGAAGATGACGCGACTGCTGGCCGAGATGAGTGTGGCTACCGGTCCGTGAATCCGGGGACGACGGGAGTCCTCCGGCGGGCCGGTGCGACCGGCGGCGCTGGTTGTGCCCCTCTGTGATCCCGAGCGTGAGTCGACGGACCTGGGCGGGCGGGTGGAGCGATATGCGTGCATCCGAAGGTTCAGCGCGCCGCCCCTCCACCCAGGTCCCTCGACTCACGCTCGGGATGACAGCCCAATGGCCTTAATTAACTTAGCGCGAGCGAAAACCCCTCATCCGCCTTCGGCACCTTCTCCCCTCACGAGGGGAGAAGGGC
>DASVSV010000484.1:0-6141 GCA_036387915.1 Thermoanaerobaculia bacterium | reverse complement strand
TCACACCCGTTCCCATTCCGAACACGGCAGTTAAGCTCTGCATCGCCGATGATACTGCGTGGGCAACTGCGTGGGAAAGTAGGACGCCGCCGGGATATATTTTGAAAGGGCCTTCGAGCATTCGAAGGCCCTTTCGCTTTTTATGCGCCTTTTTCAGGCGCCTGTTTTCTTGAACGCGGCGGCGTAGCGCTTCGACTCTTCCGGGTTCTCCGCGACTTTGCGGATGGCCTGTTCGAACGATTGTTCGTTGAGGCCTTTCCCGGCGAGGAGCTTCTGTGCGTCGCTGGGGGTCGCTTTGATCCTTGCCCCGAGCTCGCCCAGTTCTTCCGGGGTGAGCTGCGCCTGGCTGGTGTTGCTGCCGGCGCCCGCCTCTGAGGTTGCGACGGGACGGGTGTCCGACGTCGCGGCCGTGTCCTGCTTGCTGCAGGCGAAGACGAACGTGAGAGTGAGCGCCATGGCGAGTGATGTCCTGCGAATCATGTCATCCCTTTCCGCGGCCTTTGCCGCCGCCGTTGTTTTCGGATTTACCGCCGGGTCCACCGGACGATTTGCCGGGTTTCGCGTTTCCTGATTTTGCGCCGCTGTTACCACGCTCGGCGGGACGCGCCACTTTGACACGCTCCCGTTGCGGCGAGGGCGAGGCAACCACGCGATCGGCCTTCTTCGCCTGGCGCTCGCTGCGTGCTGCACGGGCCGCCTTCGGCGCACGCTCACTACGCGATGCGCGCGCTTTCGGGGCGCGATCGGGTTTTTCGGCTCGTGCGACGCTCCGTTCCGCCCGCACTTTGCGCTCGGCGCGCGCCACTCGCTCCGTGCCAGGCGCGGAGCCGTGCACCACCTCGGCACCGGTCTGGAGGCCGAGCTGCTTCTTGAGCTGCCCCGGAGGACCGCCGTGCGGATGCGCGCGCACTTCCGCGGTGCGGGTCACGACGACCTGCGGCACGAGCTCATTTTCGAAGAATTCGGTCGAGGCCGGCCGGAACGCAATGCGCGTGTCCGGCGGATAGTACGTGCGTAGCTCGGTCGCAATCACCGGCACCAGTGCCGGCCCTGTAATGCCGCGCGTGGTCTGCGTGCGGACGAACTGCAGGAAGGGCAGTCCTCCGTCGACCACCAGCGCCGCGGGGGCGAAGCGAACCACTTCCACCATCTGCACCGGCGCCACGTTCGCGTGATTGAGCGTGGCCACCAGGTTCGCCAGCTCGAGAGCCGGTACGCCGCTGATCTCCGACACCGCGGCGACCGCAAGAGGCAGGGCGATCAGTGCCAGCGGATCGACGCTGACGGGGCGATACGTTGCCACGCGCGTCACCACGACGGGCGGGATGTAATTGTCCTCCACTACGATCGTCGTCGCCGGCGCGCGCAGCTCGCGCTCCGGCTGGATGTCGTAACGCGTTTCCAGACGCTGCACCATCGAATCGGCGAGGGCGTCGCCGCGCACGCCTTCGACATGGCGTTCCTGCACGTATGCGACGAACGGTTCCTCGTCGCTCGGATCCACCAGCGCTACCGGCGTGTAGCGGATCACTTCCACGAACTGCGTCGCCGGCACGTTGGCCTGGTTCATCGCCACGACCAGCTCGGCCAAGTCCGAGGACGGTACGCCGGCGACGTCCGCAACCGCGGCGACGGCCAGCGGCATGGCGATCGTCGCCAGCAACTCCTCGGTGTCGAGCGCCGAGGCCTGGACGGCCATCAGCGCGGTGAGCAAAAACAGCAGAGACAGCTTTCTCATCGTGTGCTCCTGCCCGGTACGCTGCAACTGCAGGACCACGTGACGCCGAATAACAAAAAACCCGCTTCCCTGGCCGAGGGAAGCGGGGCATCGCGCACGAGCGCGGCGGCTGGGTCGCTGCGGTTATCCACTCATGGCAGCGACACCGGCAAATGTAGGTCCGGTTCCGCGCGGCGTCACGTCGCGATTACGGAAAGCTCGGCTATTTGACCTTCGTCCCGGCGGGGACGGCGGCATCGACGCTGAGCAGGCTCGGCTCGCCGTCGATCGAGGCCGCGAGCACCATGCCGTTCGACTCGATCCCCATCAGCTTCGCCGGCTGCAGGTTCGCCACGATGACCACTTTGCGGCCGACCAGCTCCTCGGGTGCGTACTTCGTCCCGATGCCGGCTACGATCGTTCGCTCGCCGTCGCCGGTGAAGACGGTCATCTTGATCAGCTTCTTCGACTTCGGGACGCGCTCGGCGGCGCGGATCTCGGCGACGCGCAGGTCGACTTCCATGAACTGGTCGATGGTGATCTTCGCCAGTCCCGGCGGCGCGGCCTGCGTCGTCTCAATGGGCGGGCCGGACGGTGCCGGTTCCGGCGCGGGCGTCACCGCCGGCTGCGGCTTAGGCGGCGCGGTCGCCGCGGGTGCTTTCTGATCTTCGCTCACATGACCTCCGATGTACTGTGCGACGTCGACGCGCGGGAAGATCGCATCGGCAACCCGCAGCGGCGCGTTCGCGCGCAGGATGCCCCATTCGAGGGCATCGGTGCCGATCTGGTCCGGGTTCGCGCCGAGGCGCGTCAGCGCTTCGCGTGCCGAGGCGGGCATGAAGGGGGCGACCATGACCCAGACGATGCGCAGCGCCTCGAGCGTGTTCCAGAGGATGCGCGCCAGCGCGTCGTCCGCGCCATTGTCTTTGAAACGCTTCCACGGCTCGCGCGACACGATATAGCCGTCGATGGCCGTGACGAGCTCCCACACCGTTTCCAGCGCACGATTGAACGAGAGCTCGTCCATGTGCCGCAGATAGATCGGCACCACTTGATCGACCTTCGTGCGCAGGTCGTTGATCGGACAGCGCTCCGGCGGGGTCTTGCCGCCAAAGTACGTGTCCGACATCTTGATTGCGCGCGACAGCGCATTGCCGAGGCCGTTCGCGAGATCGGCGTTGTAGCGGTTGAGGAGCGACTGATCGGAGTAATCCTGATCGCGCCCGAACACCATCTCGCGCGTGACGTAGTAGCGCAGCGCGTCGGCGCCGAAGTCGTCGAGGATGTTGTACGGACGGACCACGTTGCCGAGCGACTTCGAGATTTTGACCTGATCGCGCAGCCAGAAGCCGTGCGCCACGATCCGCTTCGGCAGCTCCACGCCCGCGGCCATGAGGAAGGCCGGCCAGTAGACGGCGTGGAAGCGGACGATGTCCTTGCCGATCAGGTGGACGTCGGCCGGCCAGTACTTCTGCCAGAGCGCGTCGTCGGCGCTGCCGAAGCCGAGCGCCGACATGTAATTCGTCAGCGCGTCCATCCAGACGTAGATCACGTGGTCCGGATTGCCGGGGAAGGGGATGCCCCACTTGA
The DNA here is from genome assembly GCA_036387915.1 of Thermoanaerobaculia bacterium. Classification (GTDB taxonomy): domain Bacteria; phylum Acidobacteriota; class Thermoanaerobaculia; order Gp7-AA8; family Gp7-AA8; genus QHVT01. Next base: position 2,834 of record DASVSV010000484.1, on the reverse strand, counting down.
TCGAGCTGCGGGAAATGGAGAGATCGCGCAGTCCCTGCTCGACGAAGGTGCGCACTTCATTCATGCGCGTGTCCGGCCAGATGAAGCCGGGATTCTCGCGATAGTGGCGCAGCAGCGGCTCGGTGTAGCGCGACAACTTGAAGAAGTAGTTGCGCTCGGTGGTCCATTCGACCTTGTGGCCGTCCTGGTCATAGGCAATCGCGCCTCGACCGGCGCGGCCATCCTTGACCTGGTTCTCAGGGATGTACGTCTCTTCGCTCTGGCAGTACCAGCCGGAGTGCTCGCCGAGGTAGATGTCGTCGGGATTGCGCTCCTGAATGCGCTTGATGAGCTCGAGGACGCCGATGCGATGCCGCGACTCGGTGGTGCGGATGAAGTCGTCGTATTGAACGTTGAGGCGCTTGTCGAGGTCGAGGTGCGTGTTGACGACGCGGTCCGCGAGCTCGATCGGCGCGATGCCTTCCTTTGCCGCTGCGCGCTCGATTTTCTGCCCGTGCTCGTCCGTGCCGGTGAGGAAGCGGACGTCGTCGCCCATGCGGCGGCGGTGACGCGCGATCACGTCGGCCACGATGTTCTCGTACATGTGCCCGATGTGCGGGTCGTCGTTGACGTAATGGATCGCGGTGGTGATGTAGAACTTGCTCATACGGAGGGGCGGTAGCCTACAGGAAATCGCCGGCTGTCACGACCCTGACGCTCCGCAGATCGCGCGCCAGTTGCCCGTCGCAACGTGCGCGTCACACGACTTCTTCGGTTTCGGATGTTTCGCGGCCGGCGGTGGTGGCCGCGGCGAGGGGCGCGAGCAGGATTCCGAGGTAGATCATCTCGCGCAGCCGGAAGAGCGTGCCGAAGTTCGTGACGGTGTAGACCAGCGGCACGCCGACGAGCAGCGTGAAAAGGACGACGAGCCAGGCCATCGGATTGCGCAGCGCCGGCGCGAAGCGGCGGGCCAGCACGAAGATGGCGCAGAGCAGGACGGCATCGAAGACCAGCGTGTCGAGCTCCGTGAACCAGAACATCCCGCGGCCGCCGCCGACGTGGAAGAGTCCGAGCGCCTCGCCGACGACGCGCGGCAGCACGACGGCCGCGGCCCCCGAGACGAGACGCGCCGCTCGCGACGACGATCTCTGGATCTGATCGCCAGCGTCTGCTGCTCCTTCTGCAGCGGGGCGCGCAGGCGGGGCAGGGGCCGGTGCAGGCGGAGGTACAGGTGCAGGCGTTGCCTCGGTCTGCACCACCTTCCACCCCTCGGCGGAGCGGCGAAGGGTCAGCTTGAACGCCCCCTCGTTCCTCAGCATCGCCGGCGACGGGCGCGCCCATCGCCAGCGGCCGGCGACCGTGCCGTCTTTGCCGTTGGTGACGTTGATCTTCAGGTCGCTGAGGATGAGCTGGCCCCGCTCCTTCACGTCGGCCGGCAGTCCCAATCCGCGCCAGAGCTCCTCGACGTCGTCGAAGTTCCCGCTGTTCCAGTCCCGCATCTGTTTCTCGAGCATCGCCCGCACCTCGGCCGCGGCCGGATCGACCGGCGCAGGCGTCGGCGCCGGCTTCGGCGTCTTCGCAGGCGCGGGTGTCTTTGCAACAGCCGGCGAGGGAGCCGGTGCGGGCGGCGGCTCCAGTCGACGGCCCGTCTTGATCACCGTATTGCCGCCCGTGCGCTCGAATCCCGTGCGAGTCGTATCGGCGATCTTGAAGATCGACGACGGGGCTTTCGCAATGGCGGCGACGGCGGTGGACGGTTCGAGCGTTTTGAGGACCGGCTCCGGAATGTACGGGCGTGCCGCGAGGACGATGCTGCGCGAGAGCAGGAGCGCCATCACGATCGCGATCGCCGTGGCGGCGATGCGCCGCCCCCCGGTCCGGAACACCACCAGCAGGAAGAAAATCGAGGAGGCGATCCAGAGCGCGAAGGCGAAGTACCAGCGGATGCCGGCGATGGCGAAGAGCAGGACCAACAGGAGCAACGCCACGGCAATGTACGTCTTCACACCGCGCCCCGCGACTCGGGCGCGTTGCCACGCCGCGCAGGTGGCCACGAATGCGACGACGAGGAACTGGAAGAAGGTGTCCTTGAGCGGCTGCAGGGACCAGAGCACGAAGGCGGGGGAGAGGCTGATGGCGACGATCGCCAGCGCGACGGCGGTCCGTGCGCGCGGCTCCTGCCGGCCCCAGTGCAGCAGGACGGCGATCGTGCCGAGGTAGCAGAAGAGATTGAGCAGCAGCGAGCTGGAGGTGGCACGGCCGACGAGCAGCACCGTCGTCCCGAGGGCCTGAATGTACGTCACGGACGGCATGGTGCGATCGAACGTCAGGATTCCCCATGGGCCCATCTCGGCAGCGTTCCACGCCTCGCGAAAGTAGAGTCCCGCGTCCGTGGCGAAGAACCAGAGGCCGTTGCCGGTCTGCAGGCTGCGCGCGAACGGCAGACGTGCCCACGAGATCCAGAAGAGCGCCTGACCGAGGATTGCGCGGCCGAGAAAGCCGGCCACGACGACGAGCTTCAGCCAGCGTTCCGCCGGCGTCGCCGCTCGCCAGAGGCGGAAGAGCAGGACACCGGCGCCGAGGAGCAGCAACGTCTGGAGCAGGGCGACGAGCATTGGGTCGGACGCGAAACGCCAACAAAAAACGCCGCCCGGTGAGGCGGCGTGGCGACGGTGTCGAAGTTGGCGGGGCGGACGGGGCTCGAACCCGCGACCTCCGGCGTGACAGGCCGGCGTTCTAACCAACTGAACTACCGCCCCCGCTAGGAAACGCATTCTATGTCGCTGCAAACGCTGGTGTCTAGCCCTAGATTCCGGGCTAATGAGAGTGGCAATGAGAGTGATTCGCAGACTCTC
>DASVSV010000483.1:0-4767 GCA_036387915.1 Thermoanaerobaculia bacterium | reverse complement strand
CGTGTCGCTGACCGGATCGCGCGCGATCACCTCGACGTAGTAGCCGGGCGTGAGGCCGTCCTGCAGATGGAAGTAGACCTTCCGGCTGCGCAGCGGCGACGCCAGCGTCACCCCTGCCGATGCCGGCAGCGTGTAAAAGTCATAACCGTCGCGCGAGCCGGCCGGAATCAGGTCGGTGAAGGAAGCCTTCGTGCCGGTGACGTCGGTCAGCGCCGTGTGCACGCCGCGCCGGTCCTCGAGCTGGAAGGAGAGGCCGCCCTGGAACGCGGGCGTGTTCGCGCTGCTGATGTAGCCGGCCAGACCGACCAGGGCCATGTTGCGGTCCATGACCACGTTCAGCTCTTCGCGGAAAATCTCGATGCCGTGCACCTGCTGGCGCAGCTTCACGATGATCGCGCCGCGGCCGGTGTTGTGGACCATGCGCGCGGCGGCTTCGGAGACGTCCTGCCGCTGCAGGCCGTACAGCGCCGCATACCGCTCCAGGTGCGCGCGCGCCGCCCCTTCCTCGGAACGATCGCGCGCGAGCGGTTCGCCGCGGTTGCCCGGCTGCGCGCCGGTGACGTCCGCCTCCGCGCCAGCCCAGACGAACGTCGGTACGCGCAGACGCGCTTCGACGGGGATGACGCTGCCGGCGCGGGCCAGTCCGCGGGCGCGATTGGCAACTGCCGCCGACGCGTCGGGATGCGCCCTGGCAGCCCCGAACTCGTCGATGGGCGGCAGGTCGCGCGCCAGGAGTGAAAACGACAAACAGACGACGACTGCAATGCCCGCGACGATGCGTATGCGCATGGATGTGCCCTTGGGGACCGCTGAGTTGAATTAATTGGACCGGATGCTGGCAGGCATCGTAGGGGGCATTGCGCGCCGCGTCAAATCGGCTTCGCCGCGATTGACGCCGAGCTCGCCGTAATCAGGCGGCCCGGCGCTGCATGAGCCGCTTGACCATCCGCTTCAGCGCGATCGCGTTGTAGACCGCGTACGCCGAGTCGTCATTGTCGAAATAGACGTAGATCGCCTTCATCTTGCGGCTCCACGCGCGGATGCGGTCCGCCCATTCGGCGAGCTGTTCGTCACTGTAGCTGCCCTGGTATTTGAACGACGTGGGACCGTGCAGGCGGATATACGTCCAGTCGGCCGTGATTTCGATGGGGGACTGATAGCCGGCCAGCTCGTAAATGCAGAACGCGGCATTGTGCTTCTTCAGCACTTCGAGCACTTCGTCCGTCATCCACGTTGCGTTGCGCAGCTCGAACGTGTAGCGATGCTTCTCCGGCAGCAGCGACAAAAACTCTTCGAGACGCTCGACGTTGACTTTCCAGTGTGGCGGGAGCTGCCAGAGGATCGGGCCGAGCTTCGGGCCGAGGCGCTCCGCGCGGGGCATGAAGTTGGTCAGGCCGCGCTGCGCGTCCTTCAGCTTGATCATGTGGGTGATGAAGCGGCTTCCCTTGACGGCGTAGAGGAAGTCGCGCGGCGTGTTGTCGCGCCACGCGTCGAACGTCGATTCGTTCGGCAGTTGATAGAACGTGTTGTTCAGCTCCACCGTGTCGAAATCGCGCAGGTAATGCGCGAGCATCTGGTTGGCCTTCATCCCCTCGGGATAGTAGGTCCCGAGCCAGTGCTTGTAGTGATAGCCGGACGTTCCGATGCGGATCTCTGCTGCCATGATCGACGCTCCACGTGTGCAGGAGTGCGGCGGCGGTGAGCCGCCGCACTCCTCAGGAATTACTGATTGCGGCCGGTGCCGGTGTTGGTATTGGTGTTGGTGATCGTCGCGGCGCCGTTCGCACCGCGCACGAGCACGACCGAGCCACTCGTCGCGATGATGTTGCCCGACGCGGCCGTGACGGTCGGTGTCGCTGCGGTGGTCGCCGCGCCCGAGGTCGTTGCGGGGGTCGTCGTCGCGGCGGCCGTGCCGCTGTTCGCAACCACGGCACCGCCCGTACGGCCCACGCCCACCGACGCCGCCGTCACCGACGGATTGGCGATGACGGACTCAGTGGGAGTGAACGTGCTCGCGGCGAACGCGCCGGCCGGGAGCGTCGCGCCCGTCGCGGCGGTAGCCGTCGGAACCGTGGCCGCACCGGCGACGGTGGTAGCCGCGGCCAGACCGGTTGTCGCGGCCGGCGACGCGGCGCCTGTCGTCACGGTCGCGCCGTTGGTCAGGACCGTGCTGCCGACGCCGGTGTTGATGCCTGCCACCGGTCCGGAACTGATCGAAGAGTTGAGAGTGAGCTGCGGGTTGGTGGCCAGAGCGGGGTTCACGAACTGCACGTTGCCGTCGGACACGTACGGACGTCCGGCGGGACCGGGATTGACGACGCCGAGGTACCGGCCGCGGATGGGCTGGTTGCCGGCGAGGATCGCCGCGGCCCGGTCGGCGCGGCTGGCACTGCGGGGCGTGACGCGCGGAAGCGCGTCGGCGCCGGTATACGACGAGGTCATCGGCGGAGGCGTGGTGCGCTCTTGTCCGCTGGTCACACCCGAGGTCGGCGCGGAGCGCAACTCGCCGCCGCTGCGGACCGGGGTCCCGTTTCCGAGGTTGTGGTTGGTGGTACAGCCGAATGCCGCAAGCGACGCGGCGAGCGAAACCGCAAGCAACGAGCGCGACGCGCGTCCTCGTGCTAAGTCTTTCTCTTTCAGATTCTTGCCCATGTGATCTCCTTTCGGTGCCCGGCAAGTGTTGCGCTGTTATTTAGAGCAACCGGCGTGCCCTTTCTGGAATCAGAAAGCAGAAATTTCAAAGCAGAAAAAGACCACACGGGACCACGCATCCGGCCGCTTTTCTTCTGCTTTTCCGCTGGCGGGAACAGCCGTTGCTATCCGTATCTGCGAAGGAGGATTCACCGATGTTCAGGAATCGTAGTTTCATCATTGTTTCGCTGCTCCTCGTGGCTCTGGCCGCGAGTGCCTGCTCCATGAACCGCGTGCTGCCCGAGGCGGCCGACGAAGAAGCGATGCTGGTCGAGGTGCGCTCGGCGATCGCCGCGTCCGTCCCCGGCAAGACGTTCGACCTCGGCGTCGACGTCACGGAAAACGGCGGCGTGACGCTGACGGGTGAAGTCGACAGCTCGGCCGACCGCGATGCGATCGTCAGCCGCGTGCGCGCCGTGAACGGCGTCCGCAGCGTGAACGCCAGCGGTCTGCGCGTCCGCGGGTAACGACCACCCTGACGTTGCTCGTTGTTCGTCCGGGGTGGTGCCACTCATTCGTGATGCCCCCCGAACGAGCAACGAGTAACGCGTCCCTCCCCCGCAATACAAAACCTACAGAACAGTGGCATTGGCCGTGCTCCTTTTGTACGGCATGAAAGTCCTCGTCACGGGTGGTACGGGCGTCATCGGAGAAGGCGTCATTCCGGAGTTGATCGCGCGCGGACACCGCGTGCGCCTGCTGTCGCGTCACGCCGACGAAGACGCGAAACAGTGGCCGGGCGTCGAGCCGTTTCCCGGCAATGTCGCCGACGCATCGTCGCTGCAGAATGCAGCGCAGGGCTGCGACGCCATCCTGCACATCGCCGGCATCGCGGAGGAGCATCCGCCGAAGGTCACGTTCCAGTCGGTCAACATCGACGGCACGCGCAACATCCTGGCCGAGGCCCAACGCGCCGGCGTGAAGAACTTCGTGTTCGTCTCGTCCCTCGGCGCCGACGTCGGCGAGTCGGATTACCACAAGTCCAAACTGGCGGCAGAGCGGCTGGTGGAAGAGTCGCAGCTCGACTGGACCATCGTCCGTCCGGGCAATGTTTACGGTCCCGGCGACGAAGTGATGTCGCTCATCCTGAAAATGGTCCGCGCACTTCCGGCCGTGCCGGTGATCGACAGCGGAGACCAGGAGTTCCAGCCCATCTGGCACGCGGATCTGGCCAAAGTGCTGGCCGCGGTGGTCGAGCGCAAGGATCTCGCGAAGCAGATCCTCGAAGCGGCCGGGCCGGAGATCACGACCATGAACGACGTCGTGAACCGCTTCAGCGACATCACCGGACGCGCGCCGCTGAAAGTGCCGGTGCCGTCCGCCTTGGCGCAGTTCGGCGTCGACGAGAACAAGCTGACGATGCTCAAGGAGACGAACGTCGTCCGCGGCAAAAGCGCGATGGAAGTCCTCGGCATCGACGCGACGCCGCTCGATCAGGGTCTGCGCCTGCTCGCCGACGCCTTGAAAGAGACGTTGCCCGAGGATGGCTTCGGGTCGCTGCAGCACAAGACGTTCTACGCGGAGATGCGCGGCACGCGGGAAACGCCGGCGTCGCTGATGACGATGTTCCGCACGCGCGTGAACGATTTCATGCCCATCGAGTTCGTGGCCGAGCCGGGCGCGCCGGACCGCATCGAGAAGGGTGCCACCCTCACCGGCTCGCTGCCGCTGCGCGGCAACTTCCAGGTGCGCGTGGAAGTCGCGGAGCCGACGCACGTCGTCTTCGCCACCATCGAAGGCCATCCGCTGGCGGGCATCGTCGAGTTCACCACCAGCGAGAACAACGGCGCGCTGCGTTTCGCCATCGACACCTGGACGCGCGCCTCGAACGTCTTCGACTGGCTGGCCGTCCGCACCATCGGCGCCCCGGCACAGGACGCAAACTGGCGCGCCGTCGTCCAGCGCGTCATCGACGCCAGCGGCGGCACCTCGGACGGCGTACAGCAGGAAAAAGAAACGCTCACCGGCGAAGACGCGGCCAGGGTCGAGCAGCGCATCAAGTCCATGGTGCAGGACCGCAAACGCGAAGAGACGTCCGAGGCCGCGGCGGAGCGGTGAGGACGTAGGGCGTGGGGG